>DLRQ01000091.1:33681-36268 GCA_002501135.1 Candidatus Neomicrothrix sp. UBA7884 | reverse complement strand
GTTCGATTCCTGTCGAGGGCGCAACCAGCCGAGAGAGAACATGAACGAATCCCAGACTCCAGACCAGACAGCACCGGGCTGGTACTCGGCCGCCATGTCAGTGCCCTACGAGGACCGGACCGTCCACGTGGGGGGTGCGGACATCCACTACCTGGTCTGGGGTGAGCCGGATCGCCCGGGGCTGGTGTTCGTACACGGCGGCGCGGCCCACGCCCACTGGTGGACCCATGTCGCAGCCCAGTTCGCACGCGTCTACCGGATAGCGGCGATCGACATGTCCGGCCACGGAGACAGTGACCGGAGAGACCGGTATTCCCTCGAAGCATGGTGTGACGAGGTCGTAACCGTTGCAGCCGATGCCGACATGGCGGGCCCACCGATCGTCATCGGCCACTCCATGGGTGGTTTCGTGACCCTCGCTACCGCCGCCACCCGTGGTGACCAGATCGCCGGTGCCGTGATCCTGGACTCACCGGTCCGACGGCCCGACCCCGAGATGGAGACCGGCAGCCGCAGCCAGTTCGCCAACCCCAAGGTGTACCCGGATGCCGCGACCGCGATCGCCCGCTTCCGCACCGTCCCCGAGCAGGAGCACTGCGAGCCCTACCTGATGAGCCACATCGCAGCCCAGTCCCTAATGGAGGTGGACGGCGGCGTCACCTGGAAGTTCGACCCCGGCATCTTCCTCTCGCCACGCTCGACGGCCAACGAACTGCTGCGCCAGGTGACATGCCGGATAGCCCTGTTTCGGGCAGAGCACGGTCTGGTCACCGCCGACATCGGTGCCTACATGTACGAACAGCTGGGCCAGGTTGCACCCGTCATCGAGATCCCCCTGGCCGGCCACCACATGATGCTGGACCAGCCCCTGCTGGTGGTCACCGCCCTTCGGACCCTCCTCGCAGACTGGGAGCACTCGGTCCCCTTCGAGCGGTCCTGAGGTAGCCGCCGGGCCCGGGACCGGGCACAAACAGACCAGTGTGCGCCCGCTACCGTGCGGCCCCATGACGATGCACCTGTTCGACACGGCCCGCGGCGAGGTTGTGTCGTTCGAGCCGGGCCCGACGGTCACCATGTACGTGTGCGGCATCACCCCCTATGACGCCACCCACCTGGGCCATGCCTTCACCTACCTGACCTTCGACCTCGTCATCAGGCGCCTCGAGGACCTCGGCCACGAGGTCCACATGGTCCGCAACGTCACCGATGTGGACGACTCGATACTGGGCAAGGCCCGCGAACTCGACGTCGACTACCTGGAGTTGGGGGCCACTGAGGTCGCCAGTTTCCACGAGGACCTGGCAGCGCTCGACCTGCGACCTGCTACCGCCGAGCCCAGGGCGACGGAATCCATCCAGTCCATGCTCGAACTGATCGGCGGTCTCGAGGCAGCCGGACACACCTACACCGTCGAGGGAACGACGTTCTTCGACGTCTCCACCTGGGAGAAATTCGGATCAGTCTCCGGCTACGACGAGGCGACCATGACGGCCTTCGCCGCTGAGCGGGGCGCAAACCCTGACGACCCACGCCTACGCAACCCGCTCGACTTCATCCTGTGGCAGGCCAGTGCCGACGACGAACCCTTCTGGGATTCACCGTTCGGCCCGGGCCGGCCCGGATGGCACATCGAGTGCTCGGCCATGGCCATGGCCGAACTGGGACAGACCATTGACCTGCACGGAGGCGGAGACGACCTGGTCTTCCCACACCACGAGTGTGAGGCGACCCAGAGCGGGGCAGCCAACGGGGTACCGCTGGCCCACCACTGGATGCACGTGGCCATGGTCGCCTACGAGGGCATCAAGATGTCCAAGTCGCTCGGCAACCTGGTGTTCATCCGCAACCTGCGCCACCTCCACGATCCGAGGGCAATTCGCCTTTCCCTCCTGGGCCACCACTACCGGGCCGGCTTCGAGTGGTTCGATCACGACATAGACGACGGTGTCACCCGCCTCGACCGCCTGATCGCCGCCGCAGGCAGACCAACCGGGCCGGACCCGGCACCCACCCTGGCGACGATCAGGGACGCTCTGGACGACGACCTCAACACCGCCGCTGCACGCGATGCCCTCGACATGCTGGCCGGGGCCATCCTGGCCGGAGCAGGCGACGACACGTCATCGGCGTTCGGTCTCGCCGAAGCGGCTGGCCTCCTCGGCATCCGCCTCGACGAGAGCGTGCCCGAGTCCTGGGTGCGGACAACCTGATCTGCGACCGGCACCCCCACACCCTGGCCACCTTCCGCGTATCCTGACCCGGTGCTGCGCTTCACAGACAGCCTCACCGGCGACAAGACCGAGTTCGTGCCCCGCGACCCGGGCAAGGCATCCGTCTACTGGTGTGGGCCGACCGTCTACGACCTGCCACACCTTGGCCATGCCCGCAGCACCCTGGCCTTTGACGTCCTGGTCCGCTACCTGCGCTGGTCCGGTTACGAGGTCTGCTCAGCGTCCAACATCACCGACATAGACGACAAGATCATCGCCCGGGCGGCACAGGAAGGGTCAACCGAACCCGAGTTGGCCGCCCGTTTCGAGAAGGCGTTCATCGACCAGATGGACCTCCTCAACATCGCCCACCCCGA
>DLRQ01000091.1:28056-33373 GCA_002501135.1 Candidatus Neomicrothrix sp. UBA7884 | reverse complement strand
CCTCCTCAACATCGCCCACCCCGATCTACGCCCACGGGCCACCGAGTACGTCGACCAGATGATCGCCGTAGTCGCCGATCTGGTCGAGAGGGAGATGGCCTACACGACCGACTCCGGCGTCTACTTCGCGGTTGACCGTCTGTCCGGGTACGGCGCCCTCGTCCACCGGTCTGTTGAGGACCTGCGCGAGGGCGCGGGCGCCCGGGTCGATGTCGACGACGACAAGGCCGACCCGTTGGACTTCGCCCTCTGGAAGGCAGCCAAGGAGGGCGAGCCAGCCTGGGATTCACCGTGGGGGCCGGGTCGCCCGGGCTGGCACATCGAGTGTGTGGCGATGTCCCTCGACCTGTTGGGCGACGGCTTTGACATCCACGGCGGCGGCGACGACCTCATCTTCCCCCACCACGAGAACGAGCGGGCCGAGGCACTGGGCTGCGGGCGGGCGTTCGCCACCCACTGGGTGCACAACGGCATGGTCCAGGTCGGTGGCGAGAAGATGTCTAAGTCGCTCGGCAACTTCACGACACTCGGCGACCTGCTAGGCGCATGGGATCCGAGAGCCCTCCGCCTCCTGGTGCTGCAGACCCACTACCGGCGCACCATGGAGATCGGTTCCGACACCCTCGACCAGGCCGCTGCCGCGCTGGGGCGACTCGACACGTTCGCCGACCGGGCGACACAGGCCAATCTCCCCGCATCAGTGCCGGACCCGGCCGTCGTAGAGCGGTTCCGTTCAGCCATGGACGACGACCTGGGCACTCCTGCAGCTGTGGCGGTGCTCTTCGACGCCGTTCGTGACGCCAACAGGGCCATCGACATCGAGGACGACACGGGTGCCGCCGCCCTTGCCGCCGCCGTGACGACCCTTTCGTCCGTACTCGGCCTCGAACTGGGTTCCCGCGGGTCGTCGGTACCTGACCCTGAGGCCACTGAGATCGACGGTCTCGTTGCCGACCGGAGCGCAGCCAAGGCCGCCGGAGAGTACGCCGAGGCCGACCGCATCCGCGACGCCCTCACCGCCAGGGGTATCCAGTTGGAGGACAACCCCGCCGGAACCACCTGGCGCAGGTCCTGAGACCCTTATGCCTCAACCAGCCAGATAGTCCTCGCGGAGCACCCTCCGTAGGGTCTTGCCTGCCACGTTCACCGGGAAGGCGTCGACGGCGTAGACAACTCCCACCTTCTGGTAGCGGGCCTCAACCCGCTCGTTCACCCATGACCTGACCTCTTCGGGGTCGATCGGCTCGTCGAGAACCACGGCCGCCACCGGCTGCTCACCCCACTGGGGGTGCGGTGCACCAAAAACAGCAACATCCCGGACCGACGGGTGCGCCACGGCGAGTTCCTCGATGTCACGTGGGTACACGTTGACCCCGCCGGAGATGATCATGTCCTTCTTGCGGTCCACCAGGTAGAGGTACCCGTCGTCGTCTAGACGCCCAAGGTCGCCGCTGTATAGCCAGCCGTCGCGGATGGCCTCGGCAGTCAGGTCCGGGCGCTTGTAGTAGCCGGGCATCAGCACCGGGCCACGTCCTACGATCTCGCCCACCTCGCCGGCCGGAACGTCAATGCCGTCGTCATCCACGATCCTCAGCTCGTAGAGCGGCGGCGGCACCCCGACCGACCCCAACTTGGAATGCGGCGCATCGCGGCCGAGCACCGTGCAGAGACCCTCGGTCAGGCCGTACAGCTCGTAGAACCGC
Source organism: Candidatus Neomicrothrix sp. UBA7884 (assembly GCA_002501135.1). Taxonomy (GTDB): domain Bacteria; phylum Actinomycetota; class Acidimicrobiia; order Acidimicrobiales; family MedAcidi-G1; genus UBA3125. The sequence continues at coordinate 31,670 of DLRQ01000091.1, read as the reverse complement.
TCCGGCATGCGGCGCACGAGCTCCTCCTTGTGCTCCAGGTGCAGCGGAGCGCCGACGGTCAGGACCATCTCGAGGGAGGGGATGCGGTCCTCGTCGAAGCGGGGATCGGCCAGCAGTTGGATGATCTGGGAGGGCACCAGCACCGCATGGGTCACGTCGTTGGCGATCATCACGTCGATCAGCCCCGCCGGGTCGAATGCCTCCATGAGCACGAAGGTGCAGCCCAGGTACATGGCCGGCATGAGCGTCAGGAACGCCCCGTTGAACACAAGCGACCCCGAATGGACCGCAACGCTCTCAGGGTGGATCCGACAGCCGACCGCGTGACCGGTTGCATACGCTTCGCGGATCCCGTGGGTGTGCACTATCCCCTTCGGCAGCCCGGTCGTGCCGCTGGAGTAGATGATGTTGTAGAGGTCATCATCGGTCAGGTCTGCTGCACGAACCGGCTCGGGCGGCTCGACAGACGTGTCGGGGTACCGGCGGTATCCGTCCGCCTCTCCGTCAACCAGGAAGAACCGGTCCCCTGCCACGTTGACGAGGTCTGAGCGAACCGGCTCAAGGTGTTCAACCATGCGCCGCATAGTGACGACGGCCACGGCATCGGAATCGTTGACAAGCGTCGTCAGTCCGGTGCCGCGCAACATTGGGCTGAGAGGAACCACGACAAACCCGGCCTTGGCGGCCGCGTGGTACATCTCGAGCACCTCAAGGCAGTTGTCGAGGATGAGGGCCACCTTGTCACCCACCCCCAGGCCCTCACCCCTGAACTGGTGGATGAGGCTGTCGACCCTGCTGCGCAGCTCGGCCCAGGTGACTTGCTGTTCGTTGAAGACAAGCGCCGGGTGATCGGGTCGGTAGGTGGAGTGCCTGTCAAGCAGGGTGTTCAGGGGCATCAGGTCACCGACACGGTCCGGTCAGTTCCGGGGAACCTCGGACCAGGGGAGTTCCTTGTCGACCCGGACATCGCCGGGCAGGCCCAGGACCCTCTCACCCAGGATGTTGCGCATCACCTCGGAGGTACCACCCTCGATGGTGTTGGCCCGGGCGCGAAGAAAGGCGTATCTGATGTGTGAATCGGGACCGCGCAGGCCGTCGGGCCGCTTGCGCTCGTAGCCGGCCTCGTAGAGCATCCCACCGGCACCGACGATGTTCATGCACGTCTCGTAGATGTGCTGGTTCACCTCGGCCGACATCAGCTTGGTGACAGATCCCTCAGGGCCGGGGTTTCCACCGCGGCTGGCCTCCCTCGCCCGCCAGTTGGTCAACCGGAGTGCCTCGGCCTGTGTCCACAGGTCTGCAACCCGGTCCCTCAATACCGCCGCTGTCACAGGATCCAGGCTGTCCCGTGTCTCGTTCCAGATGTTGACGAGGTCCTGAATTGGGCCCGAACCCTTCTTGGGCACACCACCACCGAGAGCCACCCTCTCGTTCATGAGCGTGGTGACCGCTGCACCCCAGCCGCCACCAACGTCACCGAAGACGTTTTCGTGGGGGATGCGGACATCGGACAGGAACACCTCGTTGAACTCGGCCTCACCGGTTATCTGGTGAAGCGGCCTGACCTCGACACCGGGCGATTCCATGTCGAGGAGGAAGTAGGTGAGGCCCTTGTGCTTGGGCTGGTCGGGGTTGGTCCTGGCAACGAGCATTCCCCACCGGGAGACATGGGCGACGGTCGTCCAGACCTTCTGGCCGTTCACGATCCACTCGTCGCCGTCCCGTTCTGCACGGGTTGAGAGGCCGGCGACGTCGGAACCCGAACCGGGTTCGCTGAACATCTGACACCAGATCTCCTCGCCGGTGAACATCGGCCGCAGCAGGCGCTGCTTTTGCTCATCGGTCGCATACGTGAGAACCACCGGACCACCCATGCCGATGCCGATCGGGTTGATGAGCAGGTCGTTGTAGGTGACTCCGGCGGAGCGCAGTTCAGAGTCGACAGCCGTCTGGAGGCGCCGGCTTGAGAGACCCAGCCCACCGAGACCCTCTGGGAACTGGACCATGGCAAGACCCCGGTCGAACTGTGCACCCCTGAACTCGAACTGGTCCACCTGATCAGGGGGTACGTCCTCGACCAGTTGCCTTGCAAGCGCTCGGACCTCTGCTTCTGTCAGTTCAGGCATCTGCGGCTGCTCTCTGGTTCAGGGTCTGTGGGCCGAAGGGCAACCTACCAAGAGGCCGTCGTCGGGGAGAATCCGGGGCAGGTCGACCGCAACGACCTCAGGAGGGGTCGCGGAGTGCGTAGAGGTGCCCGTCACGTGATCCGATGTAGACGGTTCCGTCCCAGACCGCAGCCGACGCCTCCACACAGACTCCCGTGGGAACCTCCCAGATCTGCGTTGGCTGCGTCCCGTCGGCATGGAGGTCGAACGCGCGCACACTGCCGGTGCAGTCGCCGATCACCATCACATCGTCGACGATGGTGGGAGACGACCAGACAGGGCCGGGGATCTCCAGCTTCCAGCGAACCTCTCCGCCTGCACGTGATATCCCGAGCACCTCTCCGTCGGCCGTCGGGACGACCACGAGGTCACGGTAGATGGCCGGGGTGCCCCACACACCCGTGCCGACCTTCGTGCGGGCCTCCACAGCCCAGACCAGCGGGTCGTCGGGCCTCGACGGATCCAGCTTCAGGATCTGCCCCAGTTCCAGGGACCGCACGGTTTCCCGCTCGTACTCGACTCCGACGTAGAGCATCCCGTCTTCGTCGGGAACGAGTGTCGCGTCGACGTCGTCGCCCGCCCAGAAACGGAACACACGCGTCGGTTCGACGCCATCGGCCAGGCCGGCGATATCCCAGCCCTGCACAAGGCCGCCGGAGTTGGCGAAGTAGAGGGTGTTCCCCACGATCAGGGGCGAGTTCTCGATCGAGACGTTGGAGTCGACCTCGGCCAGGAGGTCGTCGTCCCAGCCGGCTACGTCCCACACCAGCTGCGGGTCTACCGCGACGTGGCCGTCGTCGTCGTAGGAGCGGTTCAGGCGAACCACGTGGAAGCGACTGTTCTCCCCTCCCTCGAAAAGGTGGTCATTGAGCACGAGGGGTGAGGCATCCCAGTCGTTGTTCCACAGTCTGGGCCCGGTGTCATCGGCGTCGAGACCCCACAACTCGGTGGGTCTCGCCCGGTCGATTGCAAGGATTCTCAACCTGTCATCGCGTGAACCCACGTACACGAGCGGGTATCCGTCGGGGTCCACGGTCACGGACCCCTTGATGATGTCGGCCGTGGCAAAGTCGGGAATGATCTTCTCGCCGGTCCGACCGTCGAGGAAGTGGACCCTGGCGTCGAAGGCCCCGAAGACGACCCAGGTGCGGCCCTGCCTCTCAAAGACCGCCGGTTGGCCGGTCCAACCCATGCCGCACCACTCCTGTTCAATCCCTGCGACACTCGACATTGAACACATCTGTGCCTCGGCCGGAAAACGCCAGGCCACAACCGGGTCAGTCGGCATCGGACCGCTGCCGTGCCAACGACGCGTCGGCGAACCCCTGAAGGTCAGCACTCCGGCCACGATGTCACCCCAGGGGTCACCCATCGATATCGGGTCAACCCATCCGTCGTAAGGGGCCCGAGAAACCGACGTAGCCACCGGGGTCGAGGTGGGAGGTGCCG
>DLRQ01000091.1:0-27733 GCA_002501135.1 Candidatus Neomicrothrix sp. UBA7884 | reverse complement strand
GGTCGAGGTGGGAGGTGCCGGGGTGATGGTGGTCGGCGGCAGTGCCCCAACCGTGACCGCTGTCGGTGCCGCTGACAGAGGCGGAGGCTGGACCAGGGTGACCGTGCTGGCAGCGTTCTCCACAGGCGGAGTGGTCGAGGTCGGCCAGATCAGCGTTGTTCCCAGCAGCAGGGTGAACAAGGCAACGCCAACCGCAGACAACACCCACCGGGATCTGGTCATGTCAGGCAACCCGGCCCGGGCGCTCTGTCAGGCCTAAAGGTCGGTTCAGGCGATGTGCTCGGGCTCGTGGGGCCCAAGCGACAGTTGCTCGTCGTCGTACTCGTCGAGGTGGTCACGCTGGTCCCAGTCTGTGTCATCGGACGGGAACGCGTCGACCATGTCAGCACCGCCCCGGTCGCCGGCCGGAGACTCCGAGGTCGAAGGGTGACGGTCGACCCCGAGAAAGGCGCGGGCCAGCAGAGGCATCTCGGCCGGCTCGGACACGTCGGGCTTCTCAGGTCTGGCCAGGTCCAGGGGATGTACCGCTGCGTCGACTGACCGGACCGGTTGAGGAGTCCGAGCAGGCTCGTCACCGCGCTGAAGCGCTGTGACCGAAGCCTCCTGACGCGTGTCCTCACCACCCAAACCCGCCTCGGACTCTTCTGGAGGTGGCCGATCAGGGAATACCAGAAGGCTGGCATCGGAACGCTCGTCGATCAGGGCCCAACCCCTGGGTGCACGCATGCGGTCCAAATGGACTGCACAGAGGACAACCCGACCAGGGCCATCGACCTCGGCGAGGTCGCGAATAGTGAAGCTGAGTTCGACTGCGTTCATCTCGACCAGCACGGAGGCAGAGCCCGTGCAGGCGGACCGCATACACAGGTGCCGCATGACTGAAACGGTAGTTCCGCGGACCCGCCGGATCGGGGACACCCAGCGACCCGGCGACAGCCCCTGCGACCTTACCGGTCACCTGATGTAGGCGCCTCCCGAGACGGCAGCCTCCATCACGGCGCCAACGTCGACGACACGCGGGCCGTCACGCTGCACCGCCAGCACCGCGTAGGTTCCATCCGCCAGACGGCGCTTACGCTCGCCGTCGAAGGCCAACAGGACGGGCCCATCAACGCGGACCTCCTCGCCCAGATCCAGTCGGCGGATCTCAGCAAGACCGAGATTGTCGAAATGGCCGGGAGCGGTCGGCGCCCGCACGACAGTCGAACAGCCCTGCGCCGAACCGAACCTGAGCAACAGCCCGGCATCATCTGACGGAGATACCGGGTGCGCCCGGCCGCCGACGCCGGCGAAGCCGATTGACATCGGGTCCGCCCTGGTGAGGACCGCCAACACCAGCGTCTCCGGGTCGAACAGTTCGAACGAACCTACATAGGGATCGTCGACGGCGACAGCGTCGATCAGGGCCATGTCGTTGAACGGCGGTTCTGCACCCGGACCATCGACTGTGAGGCGAACCACCTTGGCGGGTACCGAGACCTCGTCGACGTCGCACACTCCGCAGGCCAGATGCCCTGCGGCCGAACCGGCGACCGTCGCCTCGACGAACACGGGAAAGGCGTTGTTAGTTCCCGTGGACACGGGGATCACGGGAATGTCGCGCCAGGCCCTCGCAGCGGCCCTGTTGGTTCCATCACCGCCCAGCACGACAACCACGGCGGCACCATCCTCCCTCATGGCGGAGACAGCCGAAACGGTGTCCTCCTCGGTGAAAACCCTCGGCTCGTCCACCCAGTCGAGGGTGATGCCCCGGATCGTCTCGGTGGCCCGCCGCACAATGCTGTGTGGGTCCTCCTGCACCACGAAACGGTCCGCTCCTGCCTCCACCGCACCCAGTACGACCCTGCGGACGACGTTGGCCTTGGCCTCGACGGTCACGTTGGCTGCCGCCGACACGGCCCGGCGCACATCGGTACCCGCCCGCGGGTTCACGACAATTCCAATGGGGGCAGATCCAGCCGGCACGGCCAACGACCGTACCGGCAGCCGCTGCTGGTCTCGTAGCGGGCCCCGCAATAGGTTCACCGTCAGATGATCGACGACACCGACAGGCTTGACACCGGCCCCGGGGCACGGCGGGAAGCGCTCAGGCAGAGACCCGACTACCCGAGGCTCGTCCTGATAGTGGCCCTGTTCGGTGCTGCGGCCGGGAGTTACCCGGTCACCGTGCTCTCGGCTTCGCTACCGACGATCGCTGAGAGCCTCGGTACCAGCGACAACACGATTACGTGGGTAATCGCCGCACCGCTGTTGGCCTTTGCGTTGGCGACCCCGATCGCCGGAAAGATGGGTGACCTCCACGGCCACCGACGTATCTACCTCTCGGGTTTCATGACCGGGTGCGTGCTGTCCTACGCGACCGCCCTGGCATGGGATGTGACGTCGCTCATCGTGCTCCGGACCCTCGCACAGACGGCGATCGCCGTTTCGGGGCCATCGGCGATGGCCATGATCCTCTCCATCTACCCGAAGCGGGATCGACCGCGTGCGCTTGGAATCTGGGCGGCCGTCGTGGCGCTCTCCCCCGCAATCGGTGTGGTCTCAGGAGGACCGCTCATCGAATGGGTCGGTTGGCGGGCCCTGTTCGTGGTGCAGGGCACAACGGTCGTAATCGCCCTCGTTGCGGCAATCCAGATCGTGCCGGAGACCCGGTCCCGCCCGGACACCCGCTTTGACATACCGGGATCGGTCCTCCTCGGTGCCAGCACCGCCAGCCTGCTCATCGCCATCAACAGGGGTCTCAACTCGGGCTGGGACAGCCCCCTCGTCCTCATCTGTCTCGCCGTCTCGCCCATCGCACTTATTGCCTTCGTCGGTGTCGAGCGACGCGTCGCCAACCCGTTGATCGCACCGCGGCTGTTGAGGCGACGGACGTTCATCCTCCCGATGGCCGCTCAGGCGGTCCTGCAGTCGGGGTACATGGGGGCCATGGTCATGGCCCCGTTTCTACTTGAGAGGCGTTGGGGATTTCGCCCGACGATCATCGGACTTCTGATGCTTCCGAGGCCCCTGGCGTTCGCCTTCTCGGCCCGGATCGGGGGAATCCACGACCCCCGCCACGGCGCCCGTCGAGTCGTGATGACAGGAATGTTCACCTTTGCCGCGGCGATGGTCCTGGCTGGGATCGGGGCTCAGCAGCGATGGCTTCCCGTGTTCATCCTGGGCGCAGCGGTGGCCGGCGCCGGAAGCGGCTATATCCGGCCGGCCGTCGCCAACTCGGTGACGCTCGCAGCCGGCGACGACGACCTCGGCATCGCCGGTGGGTCGCTGAACATGCTCCAACAGATCGGTGCAGCCGTAGGCATCACCGTGCTGACCTCGCTGATGGGTGACTCGGTGAGTGGAACCAGATTCCTGATGCTCCACCTACTGGCCGCTGCCCTCGCCATCGTGGCAGCCGGCCTGGCGTCAAGGATGGACGGAACTCGACTTCAGGAGTAGTCGTAGAAGCCCTTGCCGGTCTTGCGGCCCAGATGGCCGGCGGCGACCATGCGTCGCAGCAGTGCCGGAGGGGCATATGCAGGATCGCCGTACTCGGCCTGGAGGGTCTCGCCCACGAGGAGCATCGTGTCGAGGCCGATCAGGTCGCTGAGTGTCAGAGGGCCCATCGGGTGGCCCGCACCCAGGGTCATGCCCGTGTCGATGTCCTCGGCGGTGGCATGACCGTCCTCGAACATGCGCATGGCGCCGAGCAGGTACGGCACGAGCAGCATGTTCACCACGAAGCCGGCCCGGTCCTTGGCGGCTACGACGGTCTTGCCGAGCACGTCGGTGGCGAAGGCTGTGACCTGCTCGGTTACCGCTGCAGCAGTGCGCACCGAGGGAATGACCTCGACCAGTGCCATGACCGGCGCCGGGTTGAAGAAGTGGAGGCCCACCACGTGATCGGGCCGGTTGGTGGCCATTGCGATGTCGATGATGGGTATGGACGACGTGTTCGTGGCCAGGATCGCATCGGGCGAGGTAACCACGGAATCCAGTTCAGAGAAGATCGCAGCCTTCAGGTCGAACGACTCGACGACCGCCTCCACGACAAGGTCGCAGTCAGACAGGTCTGCCAGTTCTGTGGTGAACGTGAGGTTGTCGAGGATTGCCTGGTGGGCCGCCTCGTCGATCTTGCCGCGGTCAAGCGCCCGGCCGAGCGACCGCTCGATCCCGGATCGGCTCCTCTCCGCAGCCTCGGGGCTGACCTCGCGCACCACTGTCGCCAGGCCTGACCTGGCGGTGACCTCGGCTACGCCGCCGCCCATCTGTCCACCACCGACGATTCCAACTCGCTCGATTGCCACGGTTGCTCCCTCTGTCTGCTCTGCTGGTTCGGTCTTGCGGTCAGTCGCCGACGGTTACAGTCACCGACTCGATCACCACGTCGGTCAGCGGTCGGTCGCCGGGACCGGTGACCACGTTCTGAATGGCATCGGCGACCTCGAGGCCGACTATCACCTGTCCGAAGAGTGAGTAACTGGGTGGCAGGCCGACACCGCTGGCTCCGGTGACGATGAAGAACTGGCTTCCGTTGGTGTCGGGCCCGGCGTTGGCCATGGCGAGGGATCCGATCTCGTAGCGCCCCGGCGCAGGGAGTTCGTCTTCGAACTTGTAGCCGGGCCCACCCCTGCCGGTTCCCTCAGGATCGCCACCCTGGATCATGAAGCCGTTGATCACCCTGTGGAACACGATGCTGTCGTAGTACCGGCAACCTGCCAGGAACACGAAGTTGTTGACGGTCTGTGGGGCCCTCCTGGGATCCAGGTGGATAGTCATTGAACCCAGCGAGGTGACCATCTCGGCCGTGTACGTCCTGTCAGGGTCGATGGTCATCGGGGGCGGACCGTCAAAGGAGGTTCGACGCTCTCCAGATGAGTCGGCCGCGGGCGTATTGTCTGTCATTTGGATTCTCCAGTCTGGTGGGGCACCGAAACGACAGGTAATCGCAACCGGCACTTCTGACATGGAGAGGCTACGGGAAGTTTCGGGGGTCACCCCCGCACGCGCGGGGTCTGGTTAGGGTGCCGCGCATGGCACCGGTGCCGCACCTGAAGGGACACGGAACCCCTCAGGCGACCACTCACCCGGGCCCGTCGTCAGGACCTTCATCGCAGCCGATGCTCTCTGCGACCACCACCGTCGTGCCCGATCAGGTACCCGTCCACCACGTCACCCTCACCTGTGGGCGCTGTGAGGTGACCTGGCACGGACGTATGTCCGAACCGTGCTGGTCGTGTGGCGAACCGGGTCTACGCCCGGCAGGCACCACACTGGTCCACGACTGAGCCGTCTCAGCGCCGGGACATTACGCGCCAGGCGCCGGTCACAACTCCAGGGCCAGCATCTGCACCCGCTTTGACCCACCCTCGGTGTCCTGTTCGCCCACCGGCACAAAGCCGAATGCCTCATGGAAGGCCAGCGAGCGGTCGTTTCGGGGCAGGAGGTTCACCTCGGCGCACAGAACCGGATGGTTGTCCGCCGCCGACACGAACCCGGTGTACAGGGCCCTGCCTATTCCCGCTCCCCACGCATCGGGTGCCACCACGACGCGATCCACATAGATGAACCGCTCGTAGCGCTCGCTGAACCACCTGTAGTTGTCGCTCCGGTACCCGAGCCCCGGACCCTCCAGACCGATCAGGAACCCGGCGGGGTCACCGGAGTCTGAAGGGCATGCCACCAGGAAGGTGTGTGCGACTCCTGAAAACCAGGACAGATCATCGGCATCGAGGTGGTTGACCGCCGGTACAGCATCGTTGTTCATGGCCAGCACGGTCGACAGATCGGCCTGTTCCACCGGTCTCAGTAACACCTCGGTCAACATCTAACCTCCCGATTCCGCGGATGGTTCTCCATGGACAAACACCTAGTCTGACGGCATGAGCGACCCGAGCGAAGCATCTGCACCAGGCACGAACCCGTCCAGCCCACCACCTGCGGCTGCAAGGATGGCAGAGGGCACGAAGGTCTACGGGGCAGGAGACACCGAGGTCCGGGCTCTCGACGGCGTCAGCGTCGGCTTCGAGGCAGGTCGCTTCACAGCGATAATGGGCCCGTCAGGATCCGGCAAGTCGACCCTCATGCACTGTGTTGCCGGCCTCGACGATCTGTCCTCAGGCAGCGTGTTCATCGGCGACACGGAACTGGGCAGCCTGTCCGACCGGGAGCTCACCCTCCTGCGTCGCGACCAGGTCGGCTTCATCTTCCAGTCCTTCAACCTGATCCCCACCCTCACCGCAGCCGAGAACCTGACCCTGCCTCTGGACCTGGCGGGCCGTAGGCCGGACCGCGACTGGATGGACAACCTCGTTTCCTCACTCGGTATCGGTGACCGCCTCCGCCACCGGCCCGACGAGCTGTCCGGAGGCCAGCAGCAGAGGGTTGCCATCGGTCGGGCGCTGGTCGGCAGGCCGTCAATCGTGTTTGCCGACGAACCCACCGGAAACCTGGACTCCACTACCGGCGGCGAGGTGCTGGACTTCCTTCGACAGGCTGTCGACGACCTGGAACAGACCATGGTCATGGTTACCCACGACGCCAACGCAGCGGCAACGGCAAACAGGGTCCTGTTCCTCGGCGACGGACAGATCGTCGCCGAAATGGCCGACCCCAGCGCCGACGCCATCCTGGACCGCGTAAAGCACCTCGCCGGCTGATGTTCCGCCTGACCCTGCGCAACATCAGCCGGCAGAAGCTCCGGTACGCACTGACCACCCTGGCGGTGGTTTTGGGCGTGGCGTTCCTGTCGACAGCGTTCTTCCTGACCGACCGTATCCGCGACACCTTCGACGAGCTGGCTGTCGAGATCACCGGCGACCTTGACCTCGAGATCAGGGCCTCGGTGGGCGACGGTGAAAGAGCCAACCGCCTCCCTGTCCCAGCTGACCTGACCCGATCCATCACCACCGACATACCCGGTGTCGCAGCCGTCGAGCCACGCATCAGGGCCTTCAACGTCGTTCCCATCTACATCGACGACGAGGGTGAGCCCGCAGCTGTCTCATCCAGCGGACCCAAGTTCGGGATGAACTTCTCCGGTGACGAGATGCTCAGCCAGCTCTACATCGCAGAGGGCCGCGCTCCGACCCGGACAGGCTCTCTTGCCGAACCTGACACCGTCGGTGAGTTCGTCCTCGACACCAAAACAGCCTCCACCTTCGAATTCGAGGTTGGGGAGAAATACGTCGTCAGTGCCACGGGTGGCAATCGGGAGTTCAGCCTCGTCGGCCTCGTGTATTTCGGGTCGCCCGACGAGAACAAGTCCCCCGGCGCAATCATCAGTGCCTTCGACGATGCCACAGCCCAGGAGTTCCTCGGGCGGGAGGGCCTCTACGACACGCTCGCCGTCTCGCTTACGAGCGACGCCGACGAGGAGGCCGTAATGGCCGACATCCAACAACGGCTCGACGCCGCGATGGACGTACTCCGCTCTGAACTACAGGCGCTCCCCGCGGAACAGTTGGCGATGCTGGCACCCTTCGCCGAAGCCCAGATAGAGGTGGTCACGGCCGCCGCCACCACCGAAGAGGACAGGGCCGACTTCGACCAGATCGTCTCGGTGCTGTCGAATGTCCTGTTGGCCTTCGCCATCATCGCCGTCGTGGTCAGCGCCTTCATCATCAACAACACGTTCTCAATCGTCCTGGGCCAGAGGGTGCGCGAGTTGGCCCTGCTCAGATCTCTGGGAGCAACCGGTCGCCAGGTCAGCAGGTCGGTCCGGCTCGAGGCAGTGGTAATCGGCGCCGTGGCAACCGTGCTCGGCCTCATCGGCGGCTACCTCCTGGCTGCATTCCTTCGATGGGTCCTTGTGACCATCAACTTCGGAAACCTCCCGGGGGCCATCCCGATCAGGCCCCGCACGATCATCGTGGCAGCCGTCGTCGGGGTGGGAGCGACCGTGCTGTCATCGCTGGGGCCGTCCCGACGGGTACGGAGCATCCCACCGGTCGCCGCCCTGCGTGACCAGGCCAGGCTCACCCCCACGAGCCTCCGTAGGAGAATCTGGGTAGGCAGCGGCGTGGCCCTGACCGGCGTGGCGTTGCTGGCGCTCGGCATGACCGCCGAGTTGGACACGCGCCCGCTTCTCCTGTCCCTCGGTGGCGGGGCACTTGGGACATTCATGGGCATCTACCTGCTCAGCCCGGCCGTGGCGCGCCCTCTGGCCAACCTGGTGGGCCGGCCCATCGAACGCGTCTACAAGGTGCCCGGCCGACTGGCCCGCGAGAACGCAGCCAGGGCCCCCAGGCGCACGGCCGCCACTGCTGCGGCCCTGACGGTGGGCCTTGCACTGGTCAGCCTGGCCGCCGTGGTGAGCGACTCCATGAAGGCGACGTTCGTGCAGGCGCTTGACGACAGCGTTGAGTCGGACCTGTTCATCTACACCAACGCCTTTGACCCCACTGCAGGCTTCTCCGGACAGCTCGCAGCCGACCTGGACCTCCTCGGAGCCGACAGGCACGATCTGGTCGAGTCCACGGTCCGCTACCGCTTCGGCCTTGGCGGACTCGAGGTCGACGGAATCGGCAGGGACATCGTGAGCGCCGACCTGGCGGTACTCGACGACCACATGGACCTGCAGGTGGTAGAGGGCTCAACCACCGGGTCAGCGGCTGTCGGCACCGACGGAACGGTCCTGGTACACGCAGACCCCGCTGAAGACCTGGCCCTTGGCATCGGCTCGACCGTAGATGGCATGTTCCCCGGTGGGCGACAGGCCACGTTCACGGTGGCGGCGATCATCGCCGACTCCTCAATGCTCGGTAACTGGGTGTTTGACACTGCAACCTTCGACCGGTTCCTTCCCGATGCCCCCGACAGCTTCGTGTCGGTCGTGTACGCACCGACGGCCGACATGGAAGAGGCAAGGACGGCTGTCGAGGAGATCACCGACGCCTACCCACAGCTGACCGTCGAGGACAAGGCCGAGCTCCGGGCATCGACCGAGGCTCAGCTGAACCAGCTGCTGGCAGTGATCACGGTGTTCCTGGGGTTGTCGCTGTTCATCGCCGTGTTGGGAATCACCAACACGTTGGCGCTGTCGATCTTCGAGCGGACCCGTGAGCTGGGCCTGCTCCGGGCCATCGGCATGACCCGACGCCAACTGCGCCGCATGATCAGGTGGGAGGCCGTGATCATCGCCCTGTTCGGAGGCCTGCTGGGGGTTGGTATGGGTGTGCTGTTCGGAATGGCGGCAATCGCCGCTATTCCGGAGACGTTCGTCGACATCGTGTCGATTCCGGTGCAGAGGCTTGGCTTCTACCTGCTGGTCTCGGGGGCGTTCGGCATGCTGGCGGCAATCTTCCCGGCCCGTCGGGCATCTCGCCTGAACGTGCTCGACGCAATCGGCTACGAGTAACCCCCCTCGGGCTCAGCCGAACCGGAGGGCTACCAGTACCAGCGCCAAGTTGTTGATGGTAAGCCCGACACCAACAAGCACGATGGTCCGGTTGAACTTCCTTAGAGCCAGATCACTCTTGGCATCAATCAACATGGGGCCAACTTCCACCCGGCTGACTCTAATACCGATTGCCTGTCGCCTCAGGTTGACAGAACCGGGGGCAACGGTTCGGTGTGGAGGATCGTGAGCCGCTTTGTGGCACGGGTGAGGGCCACGTAGAGGGCCCGCATCCCCTGGTCCTGCTCACGCACGATGCGCGCTGGTTCGACGACCAGGGCGGCATCCACCTCGAGACCCTTGACCAGCGACACCGGAACGACCGCCACCCGCTCGTCCAGACCCCTCCGGGTCGGTCGGCCGAACTCGATGCCCGCACCAACAAGGGCCTGTTCCACCTCGGCCACCTGTGAACGGGCGACGACAACGGCCAGGTTGCCCGTCTCGACGGCCTCCAGTTCGGCCAGAACCGCTGCTGCCAGATCGGCAGCCATGTCGACGGCCTTGACGAACCTGGGTGGGTCGCCGTCGGACCTAACCGACACTGGCGGAGCCAGATCTGGCGCCGCCTCGCTGAGCACCCGTGCGGCGAGGTCCATGAGAGGTGCAGGAATCCTGTAGCCGACGGTCAACTCATTGCGACGGGCCGGACGTCGGTCAGGGAGGTGGTCGAGGACGCTGTCCCAGTCGTGGTGTGCCCACGCACCGGTGGCCTGGGCAATGTCACCCACGACCGTCATCGAACCGTTGAGGGAACGACGGTCCAGCATGCGCAGGTCCATAGGTGACATGTCCTGGATCTCATCGACCACGATGTGCCCATAGGTGCGCACCGTGTCCTCCTCCCTGCGCCCGGGCCGCGGCCCCAGAACGGCTCGGGCCTCATCGAGCAGTGGGGCGTCAGAGGCGGACCAGAGGAGATCCTCGGGTGCCTGCTCCCTGGGCCTGTACAGGGAATCGACCTCTGCATCGGTAAGGGCCGGGTCAGCGGCACGGAGAAGCGCATGGGAACCGAAGAGGTCGTTCAGAAATTGAGCAGGTGTCAGAACCGGCCACATCCACTCAAGGGCCTCGCGTACCGCTATCTCACCACGTAGGCGCTCACGGAGGCCCTCGGGATCCAGGTCGCCGCGGCCACCCTCGGCCATCACCGCGAAGAACTCGGCCTCGACGAAGCGTCTGGCAGCGTTGTGAGTGCGAAAGCGGCGCCTGGCCTCGGTGACGATCGCCTCGGTGGCTGCAGCGGGAACCGTGAGCCACTGCAGGCCATGGCCAACGCGGACATCGTCACGAAGTGGCTGCTGGCGGGTGCGCGCCGCCCGGGCGACCATGCGGACCATTCGGAGGTCGCCCTTCAGGCGGGACACGTCCTCGTCGTCACGGGTGTCGGAGATACGCACACCGCCGACCATGTCCCCGAGGGTGGCGAGCTGCACCCCGGCCTCTCCGAGAGACGGGAGAACCTGCTCGATGTACGCGAGGAACAAACGGTTGGGTCCCACCACCAGCACACCCTGGCCCTCAAGCGGGAACCGGTGCGTGTAGAGAAGGTAGGCGGCCCGGTGGAGAGCAACGACCGTCTTGCCGGTTCCGGGGCCACCCTGAACAGCAAGCACACCCGGCAGAGGCGATCGGATGATCAGGTCCTGTTCGGCCTGGATCGTGCCGACTATGTCTCCAAGGCGACCTGTCCGGGCCGATTCGAGGGCTGCGATCAGGGCGCCCTCGCCGCGAAGTCCGCGGCCGTCATCGGCACGGAATCGCTCGAGGTCACCGAAGAGTTCATCTTCGAGGCCGACGATCGTGCGGCCCCGGCTAACGAAGTGGCGTCGACGCCGCAGGCCCATCGGCACAGGTCCGGTGGCGCGATAGAAGGCCTCTGCCACGGGTGCCCGCCAGTCGACCACGATCGGTTCCTGGTCATCGTCCCAGACTCCGACGCGGCCTATGTGGAAGCTGCCTTCGCCGACCTCTGGTTCCTGGTCGATCCGGCCAAATACGAGGGATGCGTCGCCGAGGTCCAGCTGCTCCAGACGGAGCGCCACGGAACCCCAGATGGCCTCGCGCTCGAACCTGGCCTGGTTGGTGCCACCGCTGCCGACCTCGACCATTGACACCAACTCGAGGGCACGGTCACGCGCCTCGTCGAGGCACCGGTATGCGTTGTCGACAAAGGCCTGTTCGGCCTCGAGTTCCGGATGGATCGCTACAACCTCCTGCACCGTGATCGGCCGCTACGGTCTCCCCGGAGGGCGCGTATCCCGAATTCGGCCGAAGATTGATTCTACAGCGCCTGTGACGGACCGAACCCGCGGGCGTATCTCAACCCGAGGGCAGGAAAACCCGGATTTACGTGCGACGATGACGGCAATGAGGTCCAACCCGTGACGAGCATCGGCCTTGTCCTGAGCGCTGGCGGCATGCACGCCGCCGCATTCCACGCCGGAGTGCTGGCTGCCATCTCGGAGGCCACCGCCTGGGATCCCCGCACTGCCGACGTCATTGTGGGCACCTCGGCCGGTGCATCAACTGCTGTCTCGCTGAGGGCCGGCCTCGCCGCCACGGACCTGGCAGCGAGTTGCACGGGTTCACCACTCAGCGCCGAGGGTCAGGACATCGCTGGGCGGGTCACCACCAGGCTCGATATTTCACCACCGGTCGACCGGACCGGTGCGTGGTGGCCGGCCAACCCGATGCTCCCCATCCGGGAGTTGCTCAGTTCCAGGAGGCCCAGACCCGTGGTGGCCATCGCCGGTGTCCTTCCCGAGGGGGCCGTTTCGGGTGCAACCATCGCTGAGCGCGCCGACCAGGTGCACCCCGGCCCGTGGCCCCGGGAGGCGACCTGGATCTGTGCCGTCGACCTCGATTCCGGTAAGCGGGTCGTGTTCGGCCGCGACGACGTCGACGCCGGGATCGGCGAGGCGGTACAGGCCTCGTCAGCGGTTCCAGGCCACCTCGCCCCCGTTGCCCTCGACGGCGACCGCTACGTTGACGGCGGCTCGCACTCGACCACCAACGCCGACCTGTTGTCCACGCTGGGGCTGGATCTGGTGGTCGTCTCCTCGTCGATGACCGCCGTTCCCAGCGCCTCGGCATGGCCCGACGGGCCGGCCGGTCGGGCATGGCACAGCCGAACACTCCGCCGCGAAGTCGAGGCGATCCGCTCCAGGAACACGCCCGTGCTGGTCGTGCAGCCAACCGCCATCGACCTCGAGGTTCGCAACGGTGGCGACATGGACCGCGCCTCGATGGGCGACATCTGCGAGGGTGCGGCGCTGTCGGCCCGGGCATGCCTTTCACATCCACGCTCGGCCACGGCTCGTGGCCTCCTGGAACAGGCGGCGAAGAATGTGCCTCGGTAGCGTCGGCACGTGACCAGCACCGACCCGTTCCTTGCAGCCTGTCGGGGGCTTCCCCATGGCCGCACTCCGGTCTGGTTCATGAGGCAGGCCGGCAGGTCGCTGCCCGAGTACCGGGCTGTTCGAGGTGAGGGAAGCATTCTGGATGCCATAGCCGACCCTTCCCTAGCCGCCGAATTGACGCTCCAGCCGGTCCTCCGCTACGGCGTCGATGCTGCGATCCTCTATTCCGACATCGTGGTTCCGGTGAGCGCAGTCGGATTCGGCGTCGACGTAAGGCCCGGTGTCGGCCCGGTGGTGGAACAGCCCTTTGCCGACGAGTCAGACCTTGAGAGGCTCCGCCCGCTGGAACCCGAGACCGACACCCCGTATGTGCTCGAGGCCTTGAAGATCCTGGTCGACGAGTCTCCCGTGCCGGTGATCGGTTTTGCAGGGGCCCCGTTCACCGTGGCGTCCTATCTGATCGAGGGGTCACCCTCACGCACCTACGGACGCACGAAGGCCCTGATGTCCGGCAACCCCGACCTGTGGTTCAGGCTGATCGACCGCCTGGCGGACCTGGCGATCTCGTCGCTTCGTTCCCAGATCGACGGCGGTGCCGCAGCTGTGCAGCTGTTCGACAGTTGGGCCGGTGCCCTCAGCCCGGCTGCCTACGAGCGTTTCGTGCAACCGGCAACCAGGCGCGTCTTCGACGCCGTACCGGACGTGCCGCGCATCCACTTCGGGGTCGGAACCGGCGAGATCCTCCACCTCATGGCCGACACGGGCTGCGACGTTGTCGGTGTCGACTGGCGGATCCCCATCGACGTCGCCCGTGACCGCCTCGGCCCCGACACGGTGCTACAGGGCAACCTGGACCCTGCCGTATGCCTGGGGTCGATTGATGTGGTCGAGGCCGAGGTGGCAGACATCCTGCGTCGCAACGACGGGCATCCGGGCCATGTGTTCAACCTGGGCCACGGCGTCCTGCCGGAGACCGACCCGGCAGTGCTCGAACAGGTGGTCCACCAGGTGCACGAGATGTCACCCAATCTGAACAGCCTGCGGAATCACAGGATGACCTGATGAACACGGGAACAGGCAGACGTGTGGTTGTGATTGGCGCAGGAATTACCGGCCTCACCACCGCCCACAGGCTCATGGTCGACCGCCCGGGTCTTGAGGTAACGGTTCTGGAGGCAGCACCTGTGGCGGGCGGAAGGCTTGTAACGACGCCGTTTGCCGGACTTCCCGTCGACGAGGGCGCCGACTCATTCCTGACGCGCGTGCCGTGGGCCGCAGACCTGTGCGCCGAACTGGGCCTCTCTGACGAACTGGTCTCTCCCAGTGCACGGTCGGCGTCTCTCTGGCTCGATGAACAGTTGAGGCCGATTCCAACCGGCAGTGTCCTCGGGCTACCGCTCGACCCGGCAACGGTCCAGCCGGGCCTCCTCCCCGCGACCGACCTGGAGCGGCTGACAGGCCCCGGGATACCCGACCAACCCCTTCCCGCCGGCACAGGGCCGGCCGGTGACCTGAGCATCGGCGAGGTGATCAGGTCATGTGCCGGTCCCGGGGTCCTCGAACGGCTTGTCGATCCCCTGCTGGGTGGCGTCAACGCCGGCATGGCAGATGAGATGAGCTGCGCCCTGATGGCACCGCAGTTCCTCAGGGCGGCACGCAGTGACGAGGGGTTGCTGGCGACCCTCCGGCTTGCAGCCGCCGGAGCCGACCCGACCGCACCCGTCTTCAACACCCATCCGGCAGGCATGGCCCACCTGGTCGCAACGCTTGTCGAGCGCCTGGGTGAGCGCATACGGACAAACCAGCGCGTTCTCACCATTTCGGCCGTCGGGGACACCTGGCAGATAGGTCTCGACAGCGGAACCGAGATGGCGGACGCCGTAGTCGTGACCACCCCTGCGCCCGCAGCGGCCACACTCGTCGAGGCTGTCTGCCCCGTGGCCGCCACCACCCTCAGGGGGGTACGACACGCCTCGGTCTCCCTTGCGGCAGTCGCCTACCGACGCTCCGACCTGGAGGTGCCGGCCGACCAGAGCGGCTTCCTCGTTCCCAGGGGGTCTGACATGTTGATGACCGCCTGCTCGTTCGCCGGCAGCAAGTGGAGTCACCTCGACGATGGCGAGCACACGATCCTGCGGGTCTCGGCAGGACGTATCGACGACGACCGCTCCAGCCACATGGACGACGACACCCTCGTATCCACCCTGCGACGCGACCTGTCCACCACCCTCGGCGTCGAGGCTGATCCGACGGCTGTGCGCGTTACGCGCTGGCCCGACTCGCTGGCGCAGTTCCCGGTGGGCCACAGGCGCGAGATGGCCGAGATGCTCCTTGCCCTCAGCCACGACGCACCGGGGCTGTTTGTGACCGGTTCGGCCCACAACGGGGTCGGAATACCCACATGTGTCCGGTCAGGCAACGACGCGGCTGCGGCCGTCTCCGAACTCCTGGGCTGAGGCCCCACCACTTCTCTGATGTCTAGACCTCCGTCTCTGCGCACAGGGCTGACGGCAGTCGGCGCCGGCCTGCTCCTTGCGGCGGCAGTTCCACCGTGGGGTTGGTGGCCCACGGCGTTCGTCGGAATCGCCCTTCTGGATCAACTCGTCGCAGGGCAGCCGGCCATCGTCCGGTTCCGCCGTACGGTGCTTGCCACCGCTGCATGGAGCCTTCCCGCAACCCTCTGGATGCTCGACCTGACACCACCCGGGTGGGTGTTCGCCGGGCTTCTCCATGCCACCTTCTTCGGCCTGGCGGCCTGTGTCGTCCCCTCGGGGCGCTGGCGCAGATTGGGCCTTGTCGGGTCTTTCACCGTCGCCGAGTTCGCCCGCTGGAGCGTGCCGTTCGGGGGTGTTCCGCTTGCAACCATCCCGATGGGCCAGGCAGCCGGTCCGCTGGCACCGGTCGTTCGCGTCGCAGGGTCGCTGCTCCTGGTTGCCGTTGTGGTGGCTCTAGGCCTGTCCCTAAGCGCCCTCATCGACGTGTGGAGGGGTGACCGACGATCCCTGCGAGCTGCGTTGGCCGGTTGTGGCGTCGTGTTCCTGGCCGCTGTTCTGGCAGCCGTGGCTCCGACAGGCCAGGTTGTCGGCAGCCTGAATCTGGCTGCAGTGCAGGGCGGCGGTCCGCAGCGCACAAGGGCGTCGCCGACCGGTGCGGCAGTCGTGTTCGCCAACCAGATGGCCGCATCCCGGCTCGTGGAGAGCCCCGTCGACGTGGTCCTCTGGCCCGAGAACGTCGTCAACCCGGCGCCCCTTCCCTCTTCGGGAAGCCGCCGCGCGGACAGGCTCTACCCCGACGATGCCGACCTGGCGCTCACAGCAGAGGCCCAGAGGCTCGGTGCGGTGCTGGTTCCGGGCTGGTTCCACCGCTCTCCGAGTGATCCGATGGCCAACGTCAACTACTCCACCGCCATCGAACCCGATGGCACCGTCGTGGACCGCTACGACAAGGTGCGAACCGTTCCCTTCGGCGAGTTCGTGCCGCTCCGGTGGATACTGGATCCCATCGCCGGCGACATCCTGCCGGCGCGTGATCTCCTTCCCGGAACCGGCGACGCGGTACTCGACACATCGGCAGGGCGCCTGGGCGTGACCATCTCATGGGAGGTCTTCTTCGATCATCGCACCCGTGACCCCGTTCTCGACGGGGCACAGGTCATGTTGAACCCGACAAACGGCGCCAGTTACTGGCTGACCCAGGTCCAGACCCAGCAGGTCGCCTCCAGCCGCCTACGGGCACTCGAGACCGGCCGCTGGATGGTCCAGGCCGCTCCTACGGGTTTCAGCGCCATCATCGATGCCGACGGGAGCCTCGTTGGGCGCACCGGCGTGGGCGAACAGGCGGTACTTCAGGGAACGGTCGAGCTCCGCGACGGCCTCACGTGGGCCACGAGGCTCGGTCCGGTTCCGATGCTGATTCTGTCTGTGCTGTTGGTGGCAGTGGCCCACTGCACCGCTCTCTGGCAGACTCCCAGTGTTGACCGCACCCACCGAAAGAGAGCCGATGCCACAGGTTGAGGCAAACGGCATCAGCATCGAGGTCGAGACCACCGGAGATCCCACCGATCCCGCGGTGATTCTCATCATGGGCCTCGGCTTCCAGTTGATCCACTGGACGGATGGCCTCGTCAACCAGTTGGCGGCACGTGGCTTTCACGTGATCCGGTTCGACAACCGCGATGTCGGCCTTTCCACCTGGTTCGACGACGAGCCCGATCCGAACATGGCGACTGTCTGGCTGCGCTCCAAGTTCGGCATCAGGCCGAAGGTCGCCTACACGCTTTCTGATATGGCCGATGACACCGCCGGAGTGCTCGACGCTCTCGGTATCGAGGCGGCCCACGTCGTGGGTGTCTCAATGGGGGGCATGATCGCCCAGCGTCTGGCCATCGAGCACCCGGACCGTGTCCTGTCCCTCTGCTCCTCCATGTCCAGCCCCGGGCAGCCGGTCGGTTCGGTCAGCCTCACGATGAAGTTGATGAGGATGGAACAGGACCCGGATTCCAGGGAGGGGCGGATCGGGGTTGGGATGGAGACGTTCCGCCTGATCGCCGGAAACGGTTTCGACCTCGACGAGGACCACCTGCTGGAGATGGCCACCGCCGCCGCTGACAGGGCGTGGCACCCGGTGGGGACCAACCGTCAGATGGCGGCGATCATGGCTGACGACGACCGCGTACCCGCACTGGCCGGGCTGAACGTTCCCACAACCGTGATCCACGGGACCGATGACCGGCTCATCCTGCCGAAGTGCGGTAGACGCACTGCCGACGCCGTGCCGGGTGCAGAGCTGGTCCTCATCGACGGCATGGGCCACGAGTGGCCCGAGGGAACCTGGCCGCAAATCCTCGACTCCATTACCGATCTGGTGGAGCGAACAGCCAGCTGAGCCTCAGACCACCGGCGGGGTGGCCACTAGCGCCCAGACCCGGTGGGGCGTGTGCACGTCGGGTCCCGGAAACCTCTGTGCCAGCATCTCGGCCAGGTCCCGGTCGAACGCCGTGGCATCCTCGGGTGGCAGGTTCACAATGCCCGCACTGGCTGCGATTCGACGGCGCCAGGCCGGCTCTGCATACACGACATCCAGGTCGAACCGGAAGGTGACGACCACCTTGAAGCCGACTCTGTCAAACAGGGGCAGGAGGCCCGGCTCGTAGTTGCGGATTCCCCCCAGGTCCCACGCCGGGTTGTAAGCCTCTATCAGGGCCTCGGTGGCTCCGGGGACGGTGTCGGGCAGTGGGAGCCAGTCGAAGCCGCAGACAGCGAACCTTGCGTCCGGTGCCAACAGGCGACCGACCTCGGTGATTGCCTCGTCCTGGCTGAACCAGTGCCAACTCTGCCCGGCGACTATTGAGTCGAACGACCTGTCAGGCAGGCCCGTCGACTCTGCCGGTGCCTCCACCCAGTCGACCTCGACACCATCGGCAAGAGCCATCTCGCCGGCGGCCTCCAACATCCGGGAGTCGACGTCGAGCCCGACGGCGGTGCAGCCACGGGCGGCCATCTGACGCGCGATGGTCCCGGTGCCGCACCCGAGGTCAAGTACCCGCTGGCCCGACAGGCCGATGCCGTGTGCCTCCAGGCGATCGAGGGTCTCTGGTGGAAAACCCTTCCGGTGGCGGACGTAGTCGGCAGCAGCGGCCCCGAACCTGTCACCCGGCACCCCCGGCACGCTCAGACCTCGACCATGATCGTCGCAGGACCGTCGTTCACGAGGTCCACCGACATCTGGGCCCGGAAGCGTCCCGTTGCCACGACGATTCCCCGGTCCCTGAGACCCGAGACCACGCGTTCTACGAGCGGTTCAGCCTGCTCGGGACGGGCTGCGGCAAGCCAGGTGGGCCGGCGGCCCCTGCTGGCGTCGCCGTAGAGGGTGAACTGGCTCACTACAAGGACCTCGCCGCCAACGTCGGCGACAGACCGGTTCATCACACCATTGTCGTCGTCCATGATCCGGATTCCGGCCAGACGGTCGACGAGACGATCGGCTTCGCCATCGCTGTCATCGTGGGTGACGCCGACGAAGACGCACAGGCCGGCACCGATCGCGCCGACGACCTCTTCGTCAACGCTCACCGCCGCCCGCTCGACCCGTTGCACCAGCGCTCGCACGGACCGACCCTACCGGGGACCCACCGGACGGTCGGGCCCGGCAGGTCCCACCTGTTACCGGGTGGTAATCGCCCTGTACGCGGCCAGACTTGTCGGATGCCCGACCCCGCCACGCCCGACGACGGAGCACTGCGCATCGCCTACCTCGCGTACCGGGGAAAGCCCCACTGCGGGGGCCAGGGCGTCTACACGAGGCACCTCACGAAGGCCCTCACCGATCTGGGCCACCACGTCGAGGTTCTGGCCGGCCAGCCCTACCCCGAACTCGACGAGCGGGTCCCGATGGTGCGGCTTCCCAGCCTCGACCTCTACAACGACCACTTCCCGATGCGTAAGCCCCGCATCTGGGAGTTGAAGACCCGGTGGGACGTCGCAGAGGCCATGTCTTTCGCCACCGGCAACTTCTCAGAACCGATGGCGTTCAGCATGCGGGCCTGGGACCATCTACGGAAGCGCCGAGGGGACTTTGACCTGATCCACGACAACCAGTGCCTCGGCTGGGGCCTGCTGCTACTCCAGAACCGCGAACAGTTTCCGGTCCTCTCCACGATCCACCACCCGATCACAGTCGACCGCCGACTCGAGATTCAACACGCCAGGTCACCGATCGAGAACGTGGGAAAGCGCCGCTGGTACTCCTTCACACGCATGCAGACGAGGGTGGCGAGCCGCATGGAGCGTGTCATGACGGTCTCCGAGTCGTCGAGGGGTGACATTGTCGCCGACCATGGCGTCTCCCCCGATCGCCTGCATGTGGTTCCAGTCGGCGTCGACCCCGAGCTGTTCCGGCCACTGGACCACGTCGAGCGGGTCCCGGGTCGGATCGTCACCACGGCGAGTGCCGATGTGGCCATGAAGGGCCTCAGGTTCCTCCTGGAGGCAGTGGCAAAGTTACGAACCGAACGTCAGGTCGAGCTGGTCATCATCGGAAAGCCGAGGGAGGACAGCGAGTCCACCGACACCTTTGAACGGCTGGGCCTCACCGACTGTGTCAGTTACGTGCACGGTGTGCCTGACGAACGCATCGTCGAGCTCTACAGCGAGGCCGAGCTGGCGGTGGTGCCGTCGCTCTACGAGGGCTTCTCGCTTCCAGCCATCGAGGCCATGTCATGTGGTGTACCGCTCGTGACCACCACCGGCGGCGCCCTTCCGGAGGTGACAGGCACCCACGCGGAGACCTGCTACCAGGTTCCACCGGGCGACTCCGACGCCCTCGCGGCCATGCTCCGAACGGCGCTGGACGACCCTAACGCCCGCGACCGGATCGGGGCCGCAGGCCGCCGCCGTGTTGTCGACAACTGGAGTTGGCGTCACACGGCCGTCCGAACCGTTGAGCAGTACCGGGCCCTTCTGGCCGGGCAGGACACCTGAGGAGCCTTGTCGTAATGCTCACCGTCGATTACGGACGTCTCGGCCTGAGGCCGGGCGACAGGGTCCTGGACCTTGGATGCGGTTTCGGCAGGCACGCCTACGAGGTTCTCCGTCGGGGTGCCGCCGTGGTGGCCTGTGACCTGGGGATCGACGAGTTGAGGCAGGTACGCGGCGTGGTGGCGGCCATGTACCTGGATGGCGAGATCCCCGAGAAGGTGTCGTTTGGAACCACCGCCGGTGACGCCACGTCGATGCCCTTTGACGACGATTCCTTCGACCACGTCATCGCCTCTGAGGTTCTCGAACACATCCACGACGACGACGGCGCTCTCACAGAGTTGACCAGGGTCCTGCGGCCCGGCGGAACCCTGGCGGCAACTGTGCCGGCGGCCCTGCCTGAGAGGATCTGCTGGGCTCTCTCCGACGACTACCACGCCCCCAACGTCATCGGTGGCCACGTCCGCATCTACCGACGCTCAGAACTCAACTCCAAGATGACCACCGCCGGTCTGGTGCCCGTCGGCTCACACCGTGCACACGCCCTCCACAGCCCATACTGGTGGCTGCGCTGCGCTGTCGGCCCGAACCAGCCGGTTGAGGACAGCCGGCTCGTCAGCCTCTACCACCGTCTGCTGACATGGGACATCGTGAAGGCGCCCAGGGTGACTCGGCTGACCGAATGCCTCCTCAACCCCGTACTCGGGAAGAGCCTCGTGATGTATGCAACCAAGCCGGTGTCCGCCGCAACCATCGGGGCGACAAGGCAGGCCGGGGAGTTGTCACATGTCCCTGCCTGAGGTCCCGGGGGTGCTGGACGTCGCCCAGGTGCATCGCACCGCTGCCGGCATCGCCGAATGGCAACTCCCCAACGGAATGATCCCCTGGTTCCCGGGCGGCCACGCCGACCCGTGGAACCACGTCGAGGCCGCAATGGCCCTCGCCGTGACCGGCCACCTCGATGAAGCCGAGGCCGCCTACCGCTGGTTGGCCGACTCACAACTCACCAACGGGGCCTGGCACCAGTACTACACGGCAGACGGTATCGAGGACCACAAGCACGACGCCAACGTCATCGCGTACGTGGCTACGGGTGCGTGGCACCACTGGCTGATGACCCACGACCGCGGATTCCTCGAGACGATGTGGCCGGTTGTGGAGCCCGCCATCGACTTCGTGCTGGACCTCCAGACAACCAGGGGTGAGATTCTCTGGGCACGTCACGCCGACGGCACCCCGTGGTCGTTCGCCCTGCTTACCGGCTCGGCCAGCATCTCCCACAGCCTCCGCTGCGCCATCGCAGTGGCCGAGAAACTGGGCCACGAACGACCCGACTGGGAACTCTCACTGGCCTACCTGGCACACACGGTGAGAACCAGGCCCGACGGTGCCTTTGCCCCGAAGGACCGGTGGGCGATGGACTGGTACTACCCGGTCCTCTCAGGAACCGTCGACGGAGCCGATGCCGTCTCACACCTGGCCGGACGCTATGACAAGTTCGTCATGGAGGGTCTCGGCGTGCGCTGTGTCAGCAACCGACCGTGGGTTACAGCCGCCGAGACCTGCGAGTGCGCAATCGCCCACCTGTTCGCCGGCGACCGCCTGACCGCTGAACAGATGTTTTCGTGGATCCAGACGATGCGCTGCGATGACGGCACCTACATGACAGGACTGGTCCACCCCGAGGAAGTGACCTTCCCCGACGGTGAGCGAACCACCTACTCGGCAGCAGCTGTGGTCCTGACCGCCGATGCCCTCTCAGGTGCCAGCCCGGCCTCGGGCCTGTTCACGGAACACACGGGGCTGCCTGACATCATCTCCACAGGGGCACCGGTACACGAGTCAGACTGAGGCTGGCGAGGCTCAGATGCCCCGGCCCGTCCTCTGGAGCCCGCGTAGCGAACCCGTTGCCGCCACCTCGGCAAAGGCACCCGACTCGAGGGCCCTGTTGTAGATCTCAAACGGTGGTCGACCGCCCTCGGCCGGGTCGCGAAACACGTCGTGGATCAGGAGGGTGCCGCCGAGGACCAGGTGGGGAACCCATCCCTCGTAGTCGGCGTGCGCCGGCTCGCTGCCGTGGCCGCCGTCGATGAACAGCAGCGCCAACGGGGTCGCCCACGAGGCGGCGACCGCCGGCGAGTCGCCGACCACTGCCACCACGGTCCTTTCGAGGGATGCCTCGTGGAGCGTCCGTCGAAACAATGGAAGGGTGTCCATCAGGCCGGTCGCCGGGTCGACCAGGTCGGGCTCGTGCCATTCCCAGCCCGGCTGGTTCTCCTCGGATCCGCGGTGGTGGTCGACTGAGTAGAGGATCCGACCACGTGTCTCGGCGGCTGCTCCGAGGTAGAGGGCTGACTTGCCGCAGTAGCTGCCGACCTCGAGGAACGGTCCGTCCACGGTGACCTCTGCTGCGTGGCGGTGTAGGGCCAGACCCTCATCGGTCGGCATGAAGCCCCTGGCCGCCTCAGCCCGGGTGATGAGATCCCGGAGGCGTTCGTCCACCGGCAGGTCCACCAGTCAGCCTGAGGTTTCGACCAGCTCGTCGTCGGACTGGTCTCCCCAGAGCAGGTGTTCGAGAACGGCGAAGCGGACCAGCCACAACATGCCGAAGGCGATTGCATTGGCCGCCTGCACGGCAATGGTCCTGTCGCTGAAGCTGTCGACGACGCCCACGAGGGCGGTCGAGAGGATCAGGCCCACGAACGCCAGCGACCAGAAGGGAACGATCTCGCCCATCTTGTGGTCGCCCTTGTTCTTCTCCCAGACGTAGTGGCGGCTGAGCAGGTAGGCCGGAATGCTCCCGACTGCGACCGCCACGGCGTTGGCTGCCATTCCGGACCAACCGAGTCGCCCGTAGAGGACCACCAGCAGGGTCTGACCCGTGAGAACGTTCACGACTGAGACCCCGGCGAAACGCATCAGCTTCTGGCCGTACTCGTGCCACAGGCGCGCAGGAAGCGCGATGATGCGGGGGATCATGACGAGGCAGCCTATCGGTGTGGTTGCAGTTGGGCCGTGCCTGTGGTCACGTACCGGATCAACCTAGGAGCTTCCGGGCCAGCCTCCTGGCCGCCATCATGGGCGATTCGGAGGCCTGAACGGGCTGCAGACCCTCGGTTGTAAGCGCCTCGTCGGCGGCACCGGCGAGCAGGTGCTCCAGGTGGGCCCGCACCTCGGCGATCCTGCGTTTCTCCCGGCGCTGACCAAGTTCACCCCCCTCACACAGAAGATCCAGGTGACCGGCGACAGCAGCAGCAAGCTCGCCGATCCCGTCTCCCTCTGTGGCCGTGGTCATCGTTATCGACGGCCTGCCGGTTCCAGGCCGGGTGATGGCCGTTGACAGGTCGAGCATCAGGTCCAGGTTCCGGCGGGCATCTGTGGCTCCGGGCCTGTCGGCCTTGTTGACCACGAACAGGTCGGCAACCTCAAGTAGGCCCGCCTTGTTGGCCTGGACGGCATCACCCCAGCCGGGAGCGACGACGACGACGGTCGTATCGGCGGCGGCGGTCACATCGACCTCCACCTGGCCCACACCGACAGTCTCCACCACGACCGGGTCGAAGCCGGCAGCGTCGAGCACCCTGACCGCCCCGGGGACCGCTAGCGCCAGACCTCCAGCATGCCCGCGGGTGGCCATGGAACGTATGAACACACCTGCCTCGGAGGCACCGCTCATACGCACCCGGTCTCCGAGGATCGCACCACCTGTCAGGGGCGACGACGGGTCAACGGCCAGCACGGCGGGCCGGCGGCCTGCCTCGGCCAGCAGCGTTGTCAGCGAGTTGGTGATGGTGGACTTGCCCGACCCGGGTGCACCGGTGATGCCCACCACGTGTGCTTCCCCGACATGGGCCTGGGTGGCCGACGCCACCTCGTCTGCCGGATCGCCGCCCCGCTCGACGAGGCTGAGGAGACGGGCAGTGGCCCTGCGGTCACCCGAGCGTGAGGCCCCGGCCAGTTCGGCAACTGCCGACGACCCGGCCCCGGGTTCAGGTGCTTCCATCTCGACCTGCCGCTGACCTGACAGTGGTGACGACCTCTTCGACGGATGCGCCGGGTCCGAGCACCGCGGCGACCCCGGCAGCCTCCAGCTCTGGAAGGTCGGCGTCGGGCACGATGCCACCGATCACGACCGGTACGGCCAGACCCGCCTCGCCAAGTGCCTTGACTATCAGAGGCCCGAGGGTGAGGTGTCCGGCGTTGTGCATGGAGATTCCGACAACGTCGGCGTCCTCCTGTTCGACAGCGGCGACGATGTTGTCGGTGGTCTGGCGGAGCCCCAGGTAGACGACCTCCATTCCAGCATCGCGGAGCATTCGTGCCACCACCTTGAGCCCGCGGTCGTGGCCGTCCAACCCCAGTTTGGCGAGAACCACCCTGATCGGGAGTCCGGTGTCGACCATCAGACG
Source organism: Candidatus Neomicrothrix sp. UBA7884 (assembly GCA_002501135.1). Lineage (GTDB taxonomy): Bacteria > Actinomycetota > Acidimicrobiia > Acidimicrobiales > MedAcidi-G1 > UBA3125. Next base: position 3,108 of record DLRQ01000091.1, on the reverse strand, counting down.
ACCGCCGTCTCCACGTAGGTGCCGAACACTCCCTCGAGTGCCTCGACGATCTCGCCGACGGTGGTGCGTGCCCTGACAGCTGCGATGAGGGAGGGCATCAGGTTGGCCTCGGGATCTGTTGCATCGGCAACAACCCGCCTCAGGGATGCCGTGACCGCTGCGCTGTCGCGCCTCGACCGTACGGTGGCCAGGCGGGCCAGTTGGTCGTCTTCGGTCTCCTGACCGACCCTCAGCAACTCGGCTCCAGGCGAGCCGTTGCCCTCGGTGTATGCGTTGACCCCGACCACGATTCGCTCACCGGCGTTGACTTCACGTTCGAAGCGGTAGGCCGACTCGGCGATCTCACCCATGAACCAGCCACTCTGGATGCCCTCGTGGACTCCCTCCAGGATCGACCCGCCGCCGATCTCGTCAAGGTGGGCAAAGACCTCCTCGGCACGTCGCTCGACCTCGTCTGTCATCCACTCCACGTAGGCCGAGCCCCCCAGTGGGTCGGCTACCCCGGTCACTCCCGTCTCGTGGGCGATGACCTGCTGGGTTCGCAGGGCGGTACGTGCGGCGGCTTCACTTGGCAGCGCCAGGGCCTCGTCGTGGCTGTCCGTGTGAAGGCTCTGGGTGCCACCCAGCACGCCTGCAAGAGCCTGGATGGCCACGCGGGCGATGTTGGTCTCAGGCTGTTGTGCAGTGAGGGACACTCCTGCTGTCTGGGTGTGAAAGCGCAGCTTGAGGCTGCGCTCGTCGACTGCGCCGTAGCGGTCACGCAGCCATCTGGCCCAGATTCGTCGGGCAGCCCTGAACTTGCCGATCTCCTCGAAGAAGTCGACGTGGCTGTTGAAGAAGAAGCTGAGGCGTGGTGCAAAGGCGTCTACGTCGAGGCCGGCTGCGACGGCGGCCTCGACGTATGCGAAACCGTTGGCGAGGGTGAACGCCAGTTCCTGAACGGCCGTGGAGCCGGCCTCCCTGATGTGGTAGCCAGAGACCGAGACCGGGTTCCAGCGGGGCATCTCGGCGGCGGTGAACCGGATCACGTCGGTGACGAGCCGCACAGAGGGCCGGGGCGGGAAGATGTACTCCTTTTGGGCCTGGTACTCCTTGAGGATGTCGTTCTGGAGGGTTCCGGCCAACTGCCCCCTTTCGACACCTCCCTGTTCAGCGACCACCACGTACATGGCCAGCACGATCGCGGCCGGCCCGTTGATGGTCATCGAGGTGGATACCCCACCAAGGTCGATGTCGGCGAAGAGGTCTGCCATGTCCTCGACGGTGTCGACGGCCACTCCGGCCCGGCCGACCTCGCCGAGCGACCAGGGGTGGTCCGAATCCCGGCCCATGAGGGTGGGCATGTCAAATGCGGTGGATAGGCCCGTGCTGCCGGAGCGGAGCAGTTCCCTGAAGCGGCCGTTGGTGTCGGTGGCCGTGCCGAACCCGGCGAACATGCGCATCGTCCACAGGCGGGACCGGTACATGTCGGAGTGCACACCCCGGGTGTAGGGGTACTCCCCCGGTAGCGGTCCTTCGCCGTAGACCGGCGAGAGGGGAATGCCCGACAGCGTTGAACGGGGGTCATCCATGCCTACACCCTAACTATGGCCCGGAATCCCCACCCCACCGGTCGCCGGCACCTCGTGTGTGCAGCGTGGCCGTAGGGTCAGGGCCATGGTCGTTACCACGTTTGTAGCCATTGGAGTGCTGGTGGTGGGCCTGCTTGTCGGCTGGCCGGTTCTGGCAGCGCTTTCGGCAATCTTCGTGACCGTTCAACTGATGATGATCGGTGCCCGGGCCGCCGTCGACCGCAACGACAGGCGCCTCGCAGCGCGCCTGGCCGAACGCCAGGAGGCCCACGGCGACGAGGCCTAGACACCAACCCGGGGGCGCCTGACGGTGCGGCCGGCGCTGGTGAGCCGCTACCGTTCCCGTGGGCACCGAGAGCCGGGGAGATCTCCGGCCCGTGCCGACCCACCACGATGAACAGCCCCCACACAGACCCCTTCTTGCTGGCCGACGAGGCCGCCGCCGCCCTTGCCGAACGCACAGGGCAGGCGACCCATGACGCCGTAGTTATTCTGGGCTCTGGTTGGGCGGCGGCAGCCGACGGCCTGGGTGAGGTCCTGGCCGATGTGGCTCTCGATGACCTCCCTGGCTTTCCGGCGCCTACCGTTGCCGGGCACCGCAACAGCGCCCTGTCGGTCAAGGTGGGCGACACCACGACCCTTGTACTCGGAGGCCGCAGCCACCTCTACGAGGGCCACCCGGTATCCACGGTCGTGCACGGGGTGCGCACCGCAATCGCGGCCGGTTGCAGGGTGGCGATTCTCACAAACGCCGCAGGAGGCCTCAACCCTGCGTGGCCTGTCGGCCAGCCGGTGGTCCTGTGCGACCAGCTGAACCTGACCGGTACATCACCCATGGCCGGACCACCTCCGCCATCCGACAGGCCGGCCCGCTTCGTCGACCTGACCGAGGCCTACTCCATGAGGCTGAGGAAGCTCGCACACGAGGTGGACAGTTCGCTGCCCGAGGGCATCTACGCGGGCCTGCTCGGCGGCGCCTACGAGACCCCGGCCGAGGTGCGGATGCTCGGTGGCCTTGGTGCAGACCTTGTTGGCATGTCGACGGTGCTCGAGACCATCGCCGCAAGGCACCTCGGAACCGAGGTGCTCGGAATCTCCCTCGTGACCAACGCCGCTGCCGGAATGGGCAATGAGAACCTGGACCACGCCGAGGTCCTGGAGGCCGCCAGGGCAGCGGGACCCCGCATGCTGGCACTCCTCCGCGGCGTGCTGGAGAGGCTGTGAGGACGGTCGCCGCCACAGACCACTCGGCTGACACCGCACGGAGATGGCTGCAGGTGGACCCCGACCCGGACACGCGTACCGAGACCGAGGCGCTGCTGGCAGGTGCAGAGGACGCCGTACAGGAGCGCTTCGGAGACAGGCTGGTGTTCGGCACGGCTGGCCTCAGGGGAGCGCTGGGCGCAGGCCCGATGCGGATGAACCGTGTGATGGTACGGATGACTGCCGCAGCCGTAGCCAGACACCTGCTGGCCGGTAATGGCCTGAACGGCGCCCCGGCCGACTCCGAAACGACACCCGTGGTTGTCGTCTGCTT
>DLRQ01000081.1 GCA_002501135.1 Candidatus Neomicrothrix sp. UBA7884 | reverse complement strand
AGCTAAGGGAGCACAACCACCTGCCGGTGGCCGGGCAACAGGATGCCACGCTAACCCCGCATTCCCCAACGTCCCCCATCTCATCTGGTGGGTAGACCACCTCACTACAGTCGGCTCCATGTCTTCCCTCAGGACGCGATTGGCTCAGCCGGGCGACTCGGAGGCGATCCGTCGGATCTACAACGTCGAGGTCCTGGCCTCTACCGCCACGTTCGACCTCGTGGAGCGATCTGCCGAGGATCAGGCGGCGTGGATGACAGCCAGGTCCGGGGCCTTCAGCGTTCTGGTTGCCGAGACTGACGGTGTGGTGGTCGGCTTCGCTTCGCTATCCCCATACAGGGAGCGTGCCGCCTATCGGACGACCGTGGAAAACTCCGTGTACGTCGCCGGCGAACACCGCGGCCGCGGGGTCGCCGATGCTCTGCTGGGGGAACTGCTGGATGTCGCCCGCGGCAGCGGCTTCCACTCGGTCGTAGCCAGGATCGGCGGAGGAAACGAGGCAAGCATCGCCCTTCACGCCAAGCACGGCTTCGAAATGGTCGGCACCGAACGTGAGATCGGACGCAAGTTCGGCCGCTGGCAGGACGTCACAGTGATGCAGGCCATCTTGGACTCCCCCTGACCCGAAGGGCACAGGAGGGCGCCGCAGCCGGTCCGCCCGCACGGACCCGAGGCTGCTTTGAGAAGTGGTGGGCCGGGGAGGATTTGAACCTCCGAAGGCAATGCCGACGGGTTTACAGCCCGTTCCCTTTGGCCACTCGGGCACCGACCCAGAACGTCGGAGGATACCGGCCGCCCCGGGCCCAGCCACCGGCGACCGGCGACCGGTAGACCGGAAAGCGTCGCTAGGGTTCGGCCATGGCCTCCTTCGACGTGGTGTCAGAGATCGACCTCCAGGAAGTCCGCAACGCGGTTGATCAGGCCGCCAGGGAAATCCACACCCGGTTCGACTTCAAGGGCACCGATTCGAACATTGAACTTCAAGATGGCGCCATCGCCCTCGAGTCCTCAACCGAAGAGCGGCTTGCTGCCCTCGTGGTCGTGCTCGAGGAGAAGCTGGTTCGCCGCAAGGTCTCTCTCAAGTCCCTCGACTGGGGAAAAGTCGAGTCAGCGAGCGGTGGCCGCTCACGTCAGGTGGCCGGGCTCCGGGCCGGAATCGACAGCGACTCATCCCGAACGATCAACAAGATGGTCAAGGACCTGGGCATCAAGGGCATCCAGACCCAGACCCAGGGCGACCAGGTCCGCGTCAACGGAAAGAAGCGCGACGCCCTGCAGGAGGTAATTGCGGCCCTGAAGGCCGCCGACCTGGACCTGCCCCTTCAGTTCACCAACTTCCGCGACTAGGAGATCGGCCCTCCGCTGAGCGTCTCGCCTGACCTCCAGGAGCCGCCGCGGAGGCGATCAATGCGGTCCTCGGTCGAGGGGTGGGTCGAAAACCACCTGGAGCGCCTACGGCCCCCCACGGCCTGAGCCTTGAGCGGATCAATAATGTAGGACGAGGCCTGATTCGGGTTGACGCCTGACGGGATGCGGCTGGCAGCGACCTCGAGTTTCTCGAGGGCGAGGGCGAGCGGCTCACCGTCACCCATGAGCCTGGCGGCGGAGGCATCGGCCTGGAACTCGCGACTCCGGCTGATTGCCGCCTGGATCACCATGGCAGCTATCGGAGCAAGGATTGCCAGAGCGATCTGGCCGATCGGGTTGCGGTCACGGTCCCGGCCGCCGCTGAACATGGAGGCCCACATGGCCATCCGGGCGATCATGGTGATGGCCATTCCAACTGCCGCAGCCACCGAGCCGATCAGGATGTCGCGGTTGCGGATGTGCATCAGTTCGTGGGCCAGCACGCCGCGGATCTCGTACCAGTTCATCCGGTCCACGAGGCCCTGGGTGATGGCCACGGCGGCGTGGTCTGGATTGCGGCCGGTGGCGAAGGCGTTGGGCTGGTCATTTGGCGAGATGTAGAGCTTCGGCATCGGCAGGCCTGCTGCCGTAGCGAGTTCTGACACCACACGGTGGTAGTCGGGGTGGTCGGCCGGGTCGGCTGGAACGGCACGTGCGGACGCAATGGCGATGCGGTCGCTGCCCCAGTAGGAGGCCCCGACAACCACGAGCCCGATGATCATGCCGAGGACCATTCCGCCGTTGCCGCCCATGGCGCCACCGATCACGATGAACAGGCCTCCCAGCAGGGCCAGCAGGGCGAAGGTCTTTGTTGTGTTGATCATCGGTTCCTCGGGGGTGTCAGTTCACTCTGGAGCCCAAGCGTACGCCTGACATACCTGCCGTGGACATCGCCCGGAGTGCCCGGTGACCGCCCGGGAACCCAGGGCACGCAGAGCGAACGAGGGTCAGGTGTCGTAGTAGCCGGAGTGGACGTAGACCGTCGGAACGCCCTCGGACCTGTACATGACCAGGTTCCCGGGGTCGTCGTCGATGGCCAGGACCGGCTCGTAGCCGTCGCTCCGCAGGTCCGAGAGGATCGCCCGCTTTACCTCTGGTGAACTTCCGTGGTCATTCTGGTTGCGCATGGCGAGCAGGTCCCAGTTGACACCGTGGCGACCCAGCCACTCCAGCGTGGTGTCAGCCGAGCCAGACGGCCTGGCGGTCAACAAGATGACCGTGTGGTCCTCGGTGAGGCGCTCGACCAGGCGGATCGCCTCGGGAATCGGTGGGTCGTCCACCGAGGCCTCAAAGAACGCCCACCAGTCCCTCGTCGGTCCGTCCAGGAAATGCTGGCGTCCGGAGGCATCGGAGAGGACCCCGTCGACGTCGACGATGATGACCGGTCCCTCTGGTGGCCTTCCTTCCCGCTCGAAGCGAACTCCAGACAGGGCTCAGTCCTCGTGCTGCGGCTCAGCTGCCCGGGCGCGGATCTCGTCGACGACGCCGGAGTCGGCGAGGGTGGTGGTGTCGCCCAGGTCGCGGCCCTCGGCCACGTCGCGGAGCAGGCGTCGCATGATCTTGCCGCTGCGGGTCTTGGGCAGGTCAGGCACGAGGAACACTGCCCTTGGCCGGGCCGTGGGCCCCAACTTGACCGCCACGTGGCCACGAATCTCCTCGCCGAGTACATCGGAGGCCTCGTGTGAACCCCGCAGGATCACGTAGCCGACTATCGCCTGGCCTGTGATCGCGTCGGTGGCACCCACCACGGCTGCCTCGGCGACCGCCGGATGGTCGACGAGGGCTGATTCGACCTCGGCCGTTGAGATGCGATGGCCGGACACGTTCATGACGTCGTCGACACGACCCAGCAGCCACAGGTAGCCGTCGTCGTCGAGCTTGGCTCCGTCACCGGCGAAGTACCTGCCTTCGAACCTTGACCAGTAGGTCTCGTGGTATCGCTCCGGATCGCCCCAGATCCCACGCAGCATGGAGGGCCACGGCCGGGAGATTGTCAGGTACCCGCCACCGCTGTCGACGACGTTGCCCGCATCGTCGACCAGTTCGGCGAACACGCCCGGGATGGCGTGGCACGCCGATCCCGGCTTGGTGGTCGTCGCCCCCGGAAGAGGTGAGATCATGTGACCGCCGGTCTCGGTCTGCCACCAGGTGTCGACTATCGGGCATGAACCGCCGCCGATGTTCTCGTGGTACCACATCCAGGCCTCGGGGTTGATCGGCTCCCCGACCGTGCCGAGCACCCTGAGCGAGGAGAGGTCGTGGTCGGCCGGTTCGGACTCGCCCCACTTCATGAAGGTCCGGATGGCGGTCGGCGCCGTGTAGAGCTGGGTCACCCCGTAGCGCTCGATGATGTCCCACAGGCGGTCCTTGGGCCACTGGCTACGGTCACCGTTTCGGTGCTCGGGGAGTGGGGTGTCGGGGGTTCCTTCGTACATGACCGACGTGCATCCGTTCGCGAGCGGCCCGTAGACGATGTAGCTGTGTCCGGTTACCCAGCCGATGTCGGCTGCACACCAGTAGACGTCCTCGTCACGGTTCAGGTCGAAGACGTACCTATGGGTGTAGGCGACCTGGGTCAGGTAGCCGCCCGTGGTGTGCATGATGCCCTTGGGCTTTGCGGTGGTGCCAGATGTGTAGAGCAGGTAGAGCAGTTGCTCGCTGTCCATCGGCTCAGCTGGGCAGTCGGTTGATGCGTCAGCCATCAGGTCGTGCCACCAGAGGTCGCGTCCGTCGGCCATGGTGACGTCTGTGCCACAGCGGTTCACGACGACAACGTGCTCTACTGATGCAGCCCCCGAGTTGAGGGCGGCATCCACGTTCACCTTCAGCGCGGACGGCTCGCCCCGGCGGTAGCCGGCATCGGCGGTGATGATGAGGCGGGCGTCGGCGTCCTCGCACCTGTCGACGATGGAGTCCGGTGAGAAGCCGCCGAAGATCACGCTGTGTACGACACCGATTCTCGTACAGGCAAGCATGGCTACCGGAAGTTCCGGGATCATCGGCATGTAGATGGCGACCCGGTCACCCTTTTCGAGGCCGAGACCCTTCATCACGTTGGCGAAGGCCGACACCTCGGCCAGCAGGTCAGAGTAGGTGATCTCGCGCGTGTCGCCCGGCTCGCCCTCCCAGTAGTAGGCGATCCGGTCGCCGTAGCCGGCATCGACATGCCGGTCGAGGCAGTTCGCCGAGAGGTTCAACTTGCCTCCGACAAACCACCTGGCGAACGGCAGGTCCCACTCGAGGGTGGTGTGGAAATCCTCGTCCCAGGTCAGCAACTCGCGCGCCTGGCGTGCCCAGAAGGCTTCGTAGTCGGCTGTCGCCTCCTCGTAGTGGGAGTTGTCTGACAGCAGGGCGGCAGCGGTGAAGTCCTCTGGCGGAGAGAAGGTCCGGTCCTCCACGTAGTAGTCCTCGATGGTCGGCTCGCTCATCGCCGTTTCTCTCCCGTCGTGTGTGCTCTCGTTCCTGTCTGGACGATAGTCAGTTGGTGTTGGCGTGTCAGGGGCCGGCTACCCATTCGAGGGCGGTGAATCCGCCGATTCCGTCGAGGTCCACGAGTGCTGCGGCTTCGATGGTGCGGCTCCTGGCCCGGATGGCCTCAAGGTCTCCGATCCCAGCACGTTCCGACCAGGCCAGCCTGCCGGTATCAACGAGGTCTCTGATTCCGTGGTGGGTGAGGAAGTCGGCCTGGCTCATGGCTGATATCCCAGTCGGCAGCTGGTCGGTCGCCACCTCGACCGTGATGTCCTGTCCACCCGGTGTGTCCAGCGGGCTGCCGCCCCGCTCATGCCGGTCGTAGGTACGTAACCACTCCGCGGGGGGCTGCGAGGCCATTTCCGTAGTGGTGGTGCAGTAGTCGAACACCAGCAGCGAGCCGGCTTCGAGCATGGAGAGGGTCCGCGAAACCCATTGCGATGCTTCCGTCTGTACGGCGATTCGGGCACCGTCGACCGGTTCGAGTGGTACCGGTGGGTCACCGGGTTCTGCAATCACCTCGATCAGGCAGCCCTGATCGGCACTGACCCGCACCTGGTGCCACGTGTCATCGACGCCGTGCAGGAGGCTGAAGGCGAGGTTGTCCAACAGTTCGTTGGCGAGGACCACGCCTGTGAGAGGTCCGGCAGGCAGGTCGGACAGTGGCTCAACGCCATCTGGGTGATCCGAGCGAAGCCGTTCGGACCGTTCGACGGCAAGGTAGCGGCCGTGGGTGAGGCACTCAGGGGCCGCGGCCAGCACGGACCGGGCGAGTGTGCCGCTGCCAGCACCGGCCTCAACAACGGTGAACCCGCGGGGGCTACCGAGGCCCTCCCACACAGAGTCCATCCAACGCGCCAATACGGCTCCAAATAACGGTCCGACCTCGGGGCTGGTGATGAAGTCTCCCCTGCGTCCGGCGGCTCCTCCGGTGGTGTAGAAGCCGTCGACGGGGTCGTAGAGGCATGCCTCCACGTACTCGTCGAAGCGGATCGGTCCATCTGCCCGGATGCGTGCGAGCAGTCGCTGTGCCAGCCCGTCACCTGGCGGGCCGGGGATGTCAGCCTCCGAGAGCCAGGAGGCTGACGTCGGTGAAGCGGGCCACCACCTGTGGCAGCACCCCGAAGACGAGGGTCACGCCGCCGCAGATGACGAGCGCAGAAACCAGCGACGGGGTGAGGGCCACGTCTGCGACCGCCTCATCGGGTGCCTCGTCGGCCCACATGCGCAACAGGACCGAGGCGTAGTAGTAGAGGGCGATGACTGCATTCACGGCAGCGACCACCGCCAGGGCGTACCCCCACGTGTCGCCTGAAGAGGTCAGCACGCGGAACACCTCGAACTTGGCGAACCAGCCTCCGAGAGGGGGTATCCCCGCGAGGGAACCCAGGAAGATCGTCATAGCAACGGTCATTGCCGGCGCATACTGGAACGCCCCGGCGAACGATGACATCTCGGCGGATCCTGTCCTTCGGGCAAGAGAGATGATCACAGCAAACGCTCCCAGGTTCATTGCTGCGTATATGGCCAGGTAGGTCACGGTCGCCGATAGTGCCTGGTCGCCAAGAGCAGTGCTGTGGCCGGCCACCGCCAGCGGAGCGATCATGAAACCGGTCTGGGCGACGCCCGAGTAGGCCATCATCCGCACGATGTTGGTCTGTCGCAGGGCGATGAGGTTCCCGACGGTCATGGACACGGCTGCGAGCGTCCAGACAAGGGGTTCCCAGACCTCGGGGCGGCCGTAGAAGCCGACGAATACGAAGGCCAGAAGTGCCACGAAGCCAGC
>DLRQ01000069.1 GCA_002501135.1 Candidatus Neomicrothrix sp. UBA7884 | reverse complement strand
GGCGTAGTTCTGGAACACCATGGCCACGTTGCGGTCCTTGGGTTCCACGTCGTTCATTCGCTTGCCGGCGATTGTGAGCGTGCCTGACGTGATCGTCTCCAGACCAGCGACCATCCGCAGCGCAGTCGACTTGCCGCAACCTGACGGTCCTACAAGCACCAGGAACTCACCGTCGGCGATATCGAGGCTGAGGTCGCTAATGGCCTAGAAGCCGTTTGGATAGACCTTTTCCAGATTCTGGAGGGAAACCTCAGCCATCACGTACCCCTGATCGTGAACGCATTGTTGGAAGAGCCAGCCCTACTTGCGCCAAGGTGCACCCAGCGAGGTTGGTGGTGCGGCTTGATGCACCGGTGTTGGCCGGTACCGACAAGTTGGAGAGGTGTAGCCTTCGCCGCGTGGTGGAGTTCGGGTCAGGTGTGGGGCAACTCCGGGAAGGATTCGGGAGCGACGGCTTCGTGTCGCCGGTGCGGGTCGCCTCCGAGGTCGAGGCCCGGCGGCATCGGCGGGCCCTCGAGGACGCCGAGGCAGAGGTCGGCCCGCTCCACTACCAGTACAAGATGCACACCGTCATGACATCACCCCTGGAGTTGGCGACACATCCAGCGATGCTGGATGTCGTAGAGGAACTCCTCGGGCCCGACATTCTCCTCTACAACGCGTGCTACATAGTCAAGGAACCCGGCACGTCCGCCCACGTAGCCTGGCACCAGGACCTCACCTACTGGGGATTCGACTCGGACAGGCAGGTCTCAGCTTGGCTGGCACTCTCGCCGGCCACCGCCGAGAGCGGAGCCATGATGATGCTCCCCGGTAGTCACACGAACGGGCGGCTTGACCACAAAGTCGGCACCGATGGGTCAAACGTGCTCGACAACGACCAGTACGTGGCTGGCGTCGACGAGACCGATGTCGTTCTGTGCCCGCTGAGGCCCGGCGAGGCCTCGTTTCACCACGGCTGGACCCTGCACGCCTCACGTCCCAACGCGAGTGGCGACAGGCGGATAGGTCTCAACATTCAGTATCTGCACCCGAGCGTGCGCCAGACCCTCCACGACCTGGACACGGCCATGTTGGTGCGCGGCGAGGACGCCTACGGCAACTTCGGCACCGACGTCCCAGCCACGGGCAACCTGGAGCCACGGGCGATGGAACAGCGTGCCAAGCGGGAAGCCCTCGTTAAGGGCACCTACGTGTCGGCACTGGGGGCAACCTGACCTCCCGATGGTCGGAAGGGTCGAAACCGGGCACGCGGGGCTGTCGACGACCAGATACCAGCATGGATACCTGCCGGTACAATTTGGATAGCCGGGCGGGAACGTCATGACAGACCGGAGGAGCACGTGGCAGCCGCAGAGAACCAGGGCAGGGAACTGCTGGCCACCGCTGGGGTAACCGTGGGTGGCGGCGAGTCATACGACCTGCAGGTGAACGACGACCGGTTCTGGGCACGTGTGCTCAAGGACCGGGAGCTGGGCCTGGGTGAGGCCTATCAGGAAGGCTGGTGGGATGCCGAACGGGTCGACGAGTTCCTCGTGAAGGTGTTTACGGCCGACCTGCGTTCGGCGATTCGGCCCAGCCCGGCGCTCTTGTGGAACGTGGCCCGAGCCAGGTTCTCCAACCGGCAAACAACCGGCCGGGCCGCACAGAATGCAAGCGCCCACTACGACATCGGCAACGACCTCTACGTTCGGATGCTCGGTGAGGAGATGGTCTACAGCTGCGCTGTCTGGGACGGCACAGTCGACCTGGCTGCCGCCCAGGAGGCCAAACTGGACCTGATCTGTCGCAAGCTGCACCTTGAGCCGGGCATGCGGGTGCTCGACATCGGATGTGGGTGGGGCGGCTTTGCACGCCACGCCGCCGGCAGGTACGGCGCACACGTAGTGGGTATCAGCCCGGCGGGGGAGCAGGTCCGTGAGGCTCGGGATCGGTCCGGCGACCTGCCGGTCGAGTTCCACCAGCAGGACTACCGGGATGTCACCGGCACCTACGACCGCATCGTCAGCATTGGCATGTTCGAACACGTGGGTCCCCGCAACTACCCGGGGTTCTTTGACCGCTGCGATGAACTCCTCACCCCCGATGGGCTGATGCTGCACCACACCATCGGCTCCAATGAGTCCAAGGAGTCCACCGACGCCTGGTTCGACCGGTACATCTTTCCCGGGGGCGTGGTTCCGTCGCTCCACCAGATAGCCGGCGCGGCCCAACCCAGGTGGACAATCGAGGACGCCCACAACCTGGGCCCCGACTACGACCGCACGCTCATGACCTGGTTCGACCGGATCGAGTCCCGCTGGGACGAGATTCCCGCCTACGACGAGCGGTTCCGCCGCACCTGGCGCTACTACCTGCTTTCCTCGGCCGCCTCGTTCCGGGTGCGCAACCTGCAGCTGTTCCAGGTGGTGTTCAGCCGTACCGGGCAGGTCTCACTCACCTATAGGGCCATCCGCTGAGAGGGGTGCCAGCGGTGCAGTAGTTTGCCGACAATGACTGCTATCGCTGCTCAAGGGGGCCGCCGGGTTGAGTTGCAAACGGTCGCCGTGGCTGCCGCCGTCTACGGCGGATGGTTGGCGATCGTGCTCTGGAACGAGGCCGTTTCCTGGCCCGTCAGTGTCGTTCTGTTGGCAGTCGTGATCGCCTGGCACGGTTCACTGCAACACGAGGTGCTACACGGCCACCCGTTCCCGAACCCGTGGGCCAATGAGGTGGTCGGGTCGATTCCGATAAGCCTGCGTCTGCCGTTCCGGGTCTACAGGCGCTCGCACATCAGCCACCATGAATGCGAAGACCTGACGGATCCGGCGACCGACACAGAGAGCTTCTTCGTGACAGCAGCCACGTGGGAGAGGTTGTCGGCTCCTGGCCACTGGTTTCTCATTGCCCACCACACCCTCCTGGGGCGAATGCTGCTTGGTCCCCTTGTCGAGAACGTCTCCATGGTGAGGCGCGACGTGTCAACCATCAGGTCCGGTGACCGGCCGCTGCTGCGCTGGTGGTCCGTCCACCTGGTAACGGCGACCCTCCTGTTCTGGATTGTCGTCCGGGTTGTGGGCATGCCCTGGTGGACCTATCTGCTGGGCGTCTACCTGGGAAACGGCCTGGGCCTGGTCCGCTCCTACTGCGAGCACCAGTGGGTCAAGGGCGATGCCACCCGGTCGATCGTCGTGAGGGCCGGTTGGTTCTTCAGGTTGTTGTTTCTCAACAACAATCTCCACCACACCCACCACGCCGAAGCCGGGGTGCCCTGGTACGGGCTGCCCGAGCTGGCGGACCGGATCGGGTCAGACAACCTCGCTGCAGTCGGGGCAGGCCTCTACTCGGGTTACGGCGAGATCTTCCGCCGCCACCTGCTGCGCCCCTTCGACCACCCCGTGCACCCTCGAGAGCGTCGAGTAGCCTGATACGTAGCAGGACCCAATTACCTGTCATGCAAGGCTGTGACCTCGTCGAATGTGTCCACATCCCTAAGGGCCGGGAAGAACACCGCCCACAGCCCGACCACTGCCAGGGTGCCGATCCCGCCGAACACGATTGCCCCGGTAAGGCCCAATAGTGCAGCGGTCACACCCGATTCGAAGGCACCCAGTTCGTTTGACGCTCCAATGAACACGTTCTCCAGTGCCAGTACCCGTCCCCGCATGTTCTCAGGCGTGGCCAACGGGACGATCGTGAACCGGATGAACATGGAGATCGCGTCGGCCCCGGCCAAAACCATGATTGCGATGAATGCCACCACGTAGTTGCGGCTCAGGCCCAGGACGATCGTGCCGGCGCCAAAGATGGCTACGACCGTGAGGAGGGTTCGGCCGATATTGCGTTGGAGAGGTCGGATCGACAGGGTCACCGCCACGATGCCCGCCCCGATACCCACTGCTGCTCGCAGCCAACCCAGGCCGACCGCTCCTACCCCCAGACGGTCTTCGGCAATCGCCGGCAGCAACGCCACGGCACCCCCGAACAAAACAGCGAAGAGATCCAGGCTGATCGCACCGAACAGGACCGGGGTGCGGCGGATGAAGCGCATTCCCAGGATGGCGTCGACCACGGCCTGCCGAACCCCCACGGTCTCCAACCTCTTCACCGGTGCACTCGGAATAACGAGGAGGATGAGTACGGCTGCGGCCAGACCGAGGGCAGAAACCAGGTAGGGGATTGGTTCCCCGACTACGAACAGGAACCCAAACGCCACCGGACCGACAATCAGGCCAGCCTGGAACGCGACGTGTTCCAGTGCGACCACCCGTGGCACCAACGCAGTGGGTGACATGTCGATAGGAAGGGCCCGCCCGGAAGGCGCCGTGAACCCCTGACAGATGCCGAACAGGAACACCAGAAAGAAGATCGGCAGCACCGAGGTCGGTTTCGTCGACGCGTACCAGAACAGGAGTGCCGACACGGTTGCTTCACCCGATAGAGCGAGAGCGAACATCCTGCGCCTGTCCACCCGGTCTGCGAGGGCGCCGGCAACGGGGGCTACCAGCATTGCCGGGAAGAACTCGGCCAGGCCGATCAGGCCCAGGTCAAGTTCCCGCCCGGTCATGTCGTAGACCTGCTTGCCGATGATCGTGATCTGGCCGATCTTGGCGAACGCCGACAGGAAGAAGGCGATCAGGAGGCCCTGAATCCGGAGTGGGATCCGGCCCAGGTTCGGCTGCGTCATCAGCGCACGCTAACTGCGCTCGGCCACGGTGTTGGTGACAGGGTCGACATAGGGTGTCAACGAGCAGTGCAGAGAGTTGTGTCCACCAACAAGAGGCCCTACAAGCACTCGATGGACAAGATGAGCTTCATGCCACGCGACATCGCCTGACTGACGGTCTTCGGGCAGAATGCCCCGATGGAACATCCAACCACAGCGGAACTCGAGGCCGGCCTCGACGATGTCAGGAACTCGCCAACCGACACGGGCACCCTCGACCTGATTGTCAGGCGCCCCGAAATCGACGAGCGGGAGGTGCTCGTGATCGGTGAACTCTCCGTCGAGGAGGGCCTCGTCGGCGACAACTGGATCAGGAAGCCCAATAGCAGGACCGACAACGGCGGCCCCCATCCCGGCATGCAGCTCAACATCATCAACAGCCGCGTGTTGGCCCTCGTCTGCCCGGATCCGAACCGCCGGGCACTTGCCGGCGACCAGCTCGTCATAGACATGGACCTGACCGAGGCCAACCTGCCTGCCTGGACCCGCCTTGCCATCGGCTCGGCTGTCGTCGAGGTGACCGACCAGCTCCATACCGGTTGCCGCAAGTTCAGTCAGCGGTTCGGTGGCGACGCACTGCGGTTCGTCAACTCCGACATGGGTGGTGACCTGAAACTGCGTGGAATCAATGCCCGGGTGGTCCAGCCCGGAGTCATCACCACGGGTGACACAGTCCGGAAGCTCTGAGCCGGGTCGGGCCACCCCACCACCTGGAAGGGTCTTTCTTCTAGCCTCGACAACATGCGCACGGCCATCGTCACCGGTAGTTCCAGCGGCGTCGGGTTGGCCGTTGCCGTCGAGCTGGCCTCCAGGGGCTGGCAGGTCATCGGCCTCGACCTCGGCGACGGAACCGGCCTTCGGGGAGCGGCCAAGTTCGCCGGGGTCGGCGACACCGTGGGGCACCTCGAGACCGACGTCACCGACAGGACCCAGGTCTCGTTGTCCATGGCACGGATAACCGCCTCCTTCGGAGATCGGCTGGGGGCCCTGGTCAACTGTGCAGAAATGTCAGCCAGCGGGCCGTTCGACGAGTTGTCAGACAGAGCACTACGACAGCAGTTTGACCAGAACCTGACCGGAGCGATGAACGTGACCCGGGCCGCTCTGCCGTCCCTGCGGAGCACCACCGGTTCACGCATCGTGAACCTCTCCTCGTCCGCCGGCCTGTCAGGGGTTCCGGGTATGGCAGGTTTCAGCGGTTCCAAGTGGGGCCTCGAGGGCTGGACCGAGGCCATCGCACACGAACTGCACCCCCTTGGCGTAGGCGTGGCCCTGGTTGAGCCGCCGGTGCTCACATCCGGACCGGGTGGAACCACGGGTGGTGAAATGGACCAGATAGCGGTCGCCGATGCCGTCGTGGCGGCCGTCGAGGGGCGGCGGAGGCTCCGCCAACCAGTGGGGTTCTCCGCACGTGCCCACTGCGCCGCCAGGGGCGTTGTCCCAACCGGCCTCCAGCGTGCCATCGTTTCGCGTTCCGCCGGGCTGGAGGCCGCCAGGCAACCTGTTCGCCACGACGACGGGGTTGTGCTCGTAACCGGCGCCTCCACGGGCTTCGGCCTGGAAGTCGTCGTCGAGTTGGCGCGACGGGGCCGCAGGGTCGCAGCGACAATGCGTGACACCTCCCGCAGGGGGAAACTTGATGAGGCTCTCGGCGTAGACGGTCTGTCAGAGCGGGTAGAGATCCTCGAAATGGACGTCACCGATCCCGGATCGATATACGACGTGTTCACTGCCGTCGACAGGTGGGAGCATGTGGCAGGTGAAAAGGGACGTCTTGTCGGGGTGGTCAACAACGCCGGTGTGCGGGCCGTAGGGGCGTTCGAGGAGATCCCCCCGGCCGCCGTTGAGCACATGATGGAGGTCAACCTGTTCGGGACCATGGCCGTAACCCGTGCCGCCCTTTCACGCATGCGATCGCACGGTGGACGGATCGTGTTCGTGTCAAGTTCATCGGCCCTTGTCGGTGAGCCGACGTGGGCGGCATACGCCGCCACCAAGTGGGCTGTAGAGGGGTGGGCGGAATCGCTCGCCTTCGAAACGGCACCGCACGGTATTGGCCTTGTTCTCGTTGAGCCCGGGGCCTACGCCACTGGCCTGAACCGGGCCGGAACCTCCTTCGGTTCAGAAGATGGTCCGTATCACCTGGTGAACGAGGCCATGGCCGAGGCCGACCGGCGTCAGCTGGAACGTGGTGGAGACCCGGTCGACGTCGCCCGGGTGGTGGCCGCTGCCTTCGATTCCCGCCGGTTGCCAATCCGCCGGCCGGTAGGACGCGATGCTCGCCTCAGGTGGCTCACCCGTGGTGTGGTTCCCCAGGGAGTCCAGCGATGGGTGCGCGACAGGACGCTGGGGCTCCAGTGAAGGCAGGAGACCTGCCAACTCCGACCCTGCTCGCAGATGCGGGTGTGTTGGAGCGCAACGTGGCGACAATGGCGGCCAGTCGTCCAGGCCGGGCCCTGAGGCCGCACGTCAAGGCGTTCAAGTGCACGTCGCTGGCAGCAGAACTCAGACGAGCTGGCCACACGACCTTTTGTTGTGCCACCACACGTGAGGTCGAGGGCATGGTTGCCGCCGGCCTCGGCGACGACCTCCTGCTCGCCAACGAGGTGGTTGACGCCACCCGCCTGGCGGCACTCGGAGCCCACGTCACCGCCGGGCGGGCTCGGATCACGGTCGCCGTCGATTCCGGTGAGACCATCGCCGCCGCCTCGGCTGCCGGAATCACCGAGGTGCTCGTCGACGTCGATGTCGGAATGCCGCGCTGCGGGTGCCAACCCGACGAGGCGGGTTCCATTGCCGACGCCGCCCGAAAGGCGGGCCTCCACGTCCGCGGGGTGATGGGCTACGAAGGCCACATGATGCACGAGGCCGACAGGGACACCCGTGTGGCCGGTGTAACCAGGTCCATGGCGATCCTGGAATCGGCCCGCAACCAGGTGGGCGGCGATGTGGTCTCGGGTGGAGGCACCGGTTCGTTCGACTGCAACGACACGGTCACCGAACTGCAGGCGGGCTCATACGTGCTGATGGACGGTGACTACGCACGCCTCGGCCTGCCGTTCGAAGAGGGACTCGTCGTGTCAGGAACCGTCGTTTCCGTGGGAACCGGAGGTCACGCCGTGCTCGACGCCGGACTGAAGGCGCTGGCCATGGACAGCGGACCACCCGGGCTACAGGGAAGCGGCAAGGTGCTCTTCTGCGCCGACGAACACACCACCGTCGTTGGCGGCAGCTGGACCGTGGGCGACAGGGTCGGCCTGCGCCCCGCCCACATCGACCCCACCATCTCCAAGCACGAACAGATCCACCTGGTTGACGACATCACCTCAGGCGGCGACGCTGAGGTTGTCGAGACATGGCCAGTGGACCTGAGGGGGTGGTGAGCCCGTGAGTGGCATCAACTCCGACGGATCATGGAGCAACTGGGCCGGCAACCAGCGCTCCACCCCGTCAAGGATCGAACATCCCCGAAGTGAGGCCGACGTCGTCGCACTGGTGAAGGCTGCCGTAGCCGATGGCCGTCGGGTCAAGGTGGTCGGTGCGGGCCATTCCTTTACGCCCATTGCCAGGACAGACGACGTGCTCGTCACGCTCGACGACATGGGAGCCGTGGTCGGGATCGACCACGACACCGGCCAGGTGAGGGTCGAGGCAGGTGCCAGGTTGTTTAACCTGAACCCCCAGCTCCACGAAGCCGGCCTCGCCATGCCGAATCTGGGCGACATCGCCTACCAGTCGGTTGCCGGCGCCATCGCAACGTCAACCCACGGCACCGGACTCGGTTTCTCGAGCATCGCCGCAGGTGTCGTCGGCATGCGGCTCGTTTCAGGTGACGGAACAGTTGTCGTGCTCGGCCCGAATGACGATCCCGACCTCCTCGAGGTTGCCCGGGTAGGGCTGGGAGCCCTGGGCATCCTCACCCAGGTGACCCTCCAGTGTGTACCCGCCTTCAACCTGCACGCGGTCGAAGAGATCCTGCCAGCAGACGAGGTGCTCGACTCGTTCGACGAGATGGCAGGGAACACGGACCACATCGAGTTCTTCTGGATGCCCCACACCGACCTTGCAATGCGCAAGCGCAACACCCGTACCACCGATGCACCACCTCCTCCGAGGAACCGCCGGCACGCCCTGCGACGCCGGTGGAATCGCTTCAAGAACAAGGAACTCATGGAGAACGCCGCCTTCGGTGCCTTCAACCACATAGGTCGGATGGCACCGTCGCTGATCCCGCGCCTGAACGGCCTCGTTGCAACAGAAGGCGACCGGGCCGAGTACCTGACCACCAGCTACGAAGTCTTCGCCAGCCCCCGCCGGGTGCGCTTCTACGAAATGGAGTACGGGGTACCCGCCGAGCACGGGATCGAGGTGCTCCGCCGGGTCATGGACCTCGTCTCGAACCTCGGGCGTCCCATCAGCTTCCCAATCGAGTACCGGATCCTCGGCCCCGACCAGATTCCGCTCAGCACCTCATTTGGACGTCCCACCGCCTACATCGCCGTGCACGTCTTCAGACGCACCCCCTACGAGGACTACTTCAGGGGAGTCGAGGAAATCATGGACGACTACGGCGGCAGACCCCACTGGGGAAAGCTGCACTTCCAGACGTCAGATTCCCTGGGCGGCCGCTACCCCCAGTGGTACCGGTTCCAGGCGGCCCGCAGGCGCCTGGACCCCACCGGCAGGTTCACCAACGATTACCTGGACCGGGTGCTCGGCAGTTGAGCATGGGCCCCGGGTCAGCCGGTCACCCCTACCTGCGTGAGATCAGCGAGAGCTCGGTGGTTCGACCTGTGGTGACCGTCAGAGACGGGTCGTACACGTAGCCCTCGGGGTGCTCAAAGTCCACCAGTTGTCCGGGATCGTCAGCCTGGTTCCTGACCACGAACCTGACGAGCGACCCCTTCAGGAGCTTGTTCCAGTGCGACACCGCCACCAGGCGACGCCCGCCGTCTTTCTCAATGTCGTCCAGGAACCGCACCCTCATGCGTCGACGCACCACGGTCGGATCCCACGCTGCTGAGTGTTCGTTGGGAAGGAGGTCCCAGACCACCTCGGCATCGGTCAACTCATGGGTCAGGAGGGGCTTCCAGAAGCGGGCCGGCTTACCAAAGCCCGGCAGCGAGGCTCCCATCTTCAACTTGTAGTCGGGAATCGGATCCGTAGGCCGAACCACACCCCAGAGACCGGAGAAGATGAGCACCTGTCTGTCGACCTGGCGCCGAAGAGGCGCCGGGAGAGACGGGTAGTCGAGCGCGTCGTAGAGGACACCCGTGTAGCGACCGATCGCCGGAAGGGTGGGTGCCGACCCGACAGCCAGGTTGGTGGCCGTCGCCTCAGTTGTCCTGGCAGCACCGACACCGAGGATCTTCGACCGTGCATCGATTGATCCCCTCATCGCCCGGACGAGTGCAGCAACTACCTCTTCACGCGGACCGGCCAGTTCGGGAAAGGACTGGCTGGCCTCGTTCCACGGAACACCGTCGCCACCGGCGGCCTTTCCCTCAGAGGGAGGTAGCAGGATGAGCGGCGAGGGCATCCGGCGACGGTACCCTCGCCGCCGTGACAGATCCGGCCACCATCGACGAACCTGTGTCCGACCCTGAGCCCGATGTTCCGGCGGCCGAGGCATCTGAGGAAGAGGTCGAGCTGAGCAGGCTCGAGGCAGACACGGCCGTCATCGAAGCGGCGATGGACCAGGTTGACTCAGGCAACCTCGATGTCGCCGATGAGATGATCGCCGGGCTCGGGGGCACCGAAGCCTGAAGGCACCCTCAGAGCAGGTCCGGAACCGGTGCATCCTCGACAAGTTGAACCCGCGGACCCAACGACACCCGGCCGTCACTGAAATCCACCCAACGTCCACCCAGGTTTGACAGCCGCTCCCACGGTTCGCCACAGGCAGCCTCCAGGGCGTAGATCACCCCGGCGTGTGTGACCACCAGAACCGTGCCTTCGCCGGCCCTGGCCTCGAGCCGGGAGAGTGAGGCGGTGACCCGGATCAACATGGTGTCGTCGTGTTCGTATCCGTCGGGCCGCCGACCCGAGTCGAGCATTCCCGGCCAACCTGTCTCGATCTCGTCCCGGGTCAGTCCCTGCCAGGGCCCGGCATCACGTTCCATCAGGTCAGCGTCACTGAGAACGGGTCCGACGCCAATCGCATCAGCCAGGGTCACCGCAGTGTCAAGTGCCCGTTCCAGGGGCGATGAGATAACTGCATCAAAGACCCCCAGGTGTTTCGAGCGTCCGGCCAGCACGGCGTTGCTTCTGCCGAGGTCGGTGAGCGGTGGGTCGGCCCGGCCCTGCCAGCGCCCGACCGCATTCCACTCGGACTGGCCGTGGCGGACTAGGAGGAGGCTTGTCACGAGGGTTGACGGTACCCGCCCGTTCGCCCGACCTCGGGACCTCGGCTACGACCTACCTACACTTACCGGATGGCAGTACTGCGCTTGTTCGCCTCAGTCCGCGTGGCCGCCGGTACCGGTCGGACCGAAATGTCAGGCTCCACCGTCGGCGAGATCGTCGATGCTGCACGCAGCCTGTACGGGCCCACGTTCGCCAACCAGTTGGAGACATGTGGAATCTGGCTGAATGGCGAGCCTGCTGCAGCGGCCGACCACGTCACCGAATCCGACGAGGTGGCCATCCTCCCTCCCGTGTCGGGGGGCTGAGCCATGCGTCGAATAGCGGTCCTCTCACTTCACACGTCCCCACTCGTTCAACCCGGCTCAGGCGACGGTGGCGGCATGAACGTATACGTACGCGAGCTCGTCTCCGCTCTCGCCCAGGCGGGTGGCGAGGCAACAGTATTCGTTCGCAGGTCCGACCCGACGCCACCCGAGACCGTCGAGGTGGAACCCGGCGTGACGGTGGTCCATATCGAGGCGGGCCCGTTCGACCTTGCCAAAGAGGAACTGCCCGGCGTGGTCGACGAGTTCGCCGATGAGGTCGCTAAAAGGCTCATCGCCACTGAGCTCGATGGAAACGGGTACGACGGCCTGCTCGCCAACTACTGGCTGAGTGGCGTTGCCGGGCACCGGCTCAAGCATGAGCTGGAACTTCCGCTGACGACGGTGTTCCACACCCTCGCCCGCGTAAAGGCCGAGACCGGAGACCAGGAGCCCCAGCGACGCCTCGACGCCGAAGCTGAGGTCATTGCATGTTCCGACGTGATCCTGGCCAACAGCGAAGAAGAGGTCCACCAGTTGGTCAACCTCTATGGTGCCGATCCCTCCCGAATCGAGGTCGTGCCTCCCGGTGTCGACCACGCCTTTTTCAGCCCCGGATTCCAGGGTGGGGCCCGCGATGCTGTTGGCCTGGGTCCCGGACCGGTCCTGTTGTTCGTTGGACGCATCCAGCCGCTTAAGGGTGTTGACGTGGCTGTCCGCACGCTCGCCAAGCTCGACCGCGGCGATGCCCGCCTGGTCGTAGTGGGTGGCGCAAGTGGCCGTGAGGGACCCGTCGAGGAGCGCCGGATCAGATGCCTCGTCGGCGACCTCGGGCTGACCGACCGCGTGCACTTCGTGCCACCACAGTCACACCACAGCCTCTCCACCTGGTACAGGGCGGCAGACGTCCTCGTCATGCCGAGCCGCTCCGAGTCGTTCGGCCTCGTGGCCCTTGAAGCAGCGGCCTGTGGGATCCCGGTGGTGGCAGCGGCCGTTGGCGGCCTTCGGACGCTCGTCGACCACGGGCGCACCGGTTACCTGGTTGAGGGCCGCGAACCCGTCAACTACGCGGACCACGTGGCAGCGCTGCTCGACGACCCGGCCTCGGCCACCGAGATGGCCGCTGCTGCGGCGGAGCGGTCGTGGTCCTACACTTGGTCGGCCACAGCGTCGCGGCTGCACCGGATCTGCGATGACCTCGCCTCCCGCTCCCTCGTGGACTGCACCTGACCGTTGGCTGCCGGCTCCCATGCCGAAGAGAACAGGGGCGCAGCGTCCCCGACTGAGAACCCGCTGAGCAGCGTCGAGGTCGAGGTCGTACGTGGCGTCGTTGACTCGTGGCTTGACCGGACCCTTGCCGGAGGATCGCTGCTGGCTGCGGTTGAACGTGACACCGGGGCGAAGGCGGGCGAGTACCGCTGGTTCGTTCGGGTGCTCGGGGATTCCAAGGACACCTTCACGATCTGGTTCACCCTGCGCCAACGCATGCTCCACTATGAGACCTACGTGATGCCGGCCCCCGAGGAGAACCACCAGCGCTTCTTCGAGAACCTTCTGCGGCGGAACCGCCAACTTGTCGGGGCAGCGTTTTGCCTGGGGGGAGAGGGCGCCGTCTACCTTGTCGGCGCTGTCCCGGCAGCGACGGTCGACGAAGTGGAACTTGATCGACTCCTCGGGACCTTGTGGGATGCCGTGGAGAGGTGCTTTCACTCGGCGCTGCGGATCGGTTTTGCCACCCGCTCGACCGAAGCGTAAGTTTTGTTATATTTCATGTAATTTCAATCTATCCTGACAAGCAGGCCCGGCGGCCGACCACCGGGGTTCGATCGGGGAAGTGAGTTCACCGATGAAGAGGCCGTCGGGCTCACACCTGCGGCGGAGGTGTGTGACAGGTGCCCGGCTGCAGGGTTGGAGACTGTCATCCAGACAGGCATAGGTTGGGCGAATGAGCCACATGCGGCCCTCGAGGCTTCTCGTGTTTGCGATTACCGCAAGCGGGCTGCTCAGCAACTCGGTACTCGTCAGCTCAACGCCGGAGATCCTCCGCGACCTGGGCCATCCCATTAGTCGGGCAGGTCTGGTTGTCGCAGCCGGGGCGGTACCGGGGATCCTCGTGGCACCAGCAGTCGGCTTCCTTGCCGACCGGTACGGCCGGCGTCGGATTCTCCTGCCGTGCCTGGTGATCTTCGGTGTGTTCGGCCTGGCGGCCGGGTTCAGCCCAACCCTCGGGTGGTTGCTGGCGGCACGGATAGCTCAGGGTGTCGGGGCAGCCGGCCTCATCAATCTGGCCGTGGTGCTGATCGTCGACCACTGGGATGGCCTGGACCGGGCAGCACTGATTGGTCAGAACTCGGCGGTCATCACGGTTGCGGTGGCCGTCTACCCGGTACTCGGTGGCGGCATCACGGACCTGTTCGGCTGGCGCTGGGTATTTGCCATATATGCGATACCGCTCGTGGTGGCCGGCCTTGTGGGACTCCACCTCGTGGCCGATGAACCGGTCCAGTCCGGGAAGGTGCGCGACCAGGTCAGGGCGGCCCTTGTAGAAGTCCGCCGCCCGGTCACAGGTACGGTGATCGTGCTGGGCGCCATCGTGTTCCTCCTCATCTTTGGCCTCTTCCTCTCTCTCATGCCCATCCACATGGACCAGAAGTTCGGCCTGGGCCCGACCCAGCGGGGCCTCGTCGCTGCGGTCCCGGCACTCTCCTCGACCGTGTCCTCGTTGCTGGTCGCCAGAGCCCGTGCCAGGGCCCATGGTGGTTGGCTGGTCTACACGGGGATGTTCGTGTTCGCAGGAACTTTCGTGATCATGGGTGTGGCATCGCTCTGGGTTCTCGTAGTAGCCGCTGCTCTGTATGGCCTGGCCGAGGGGTTAACCATCCCGACCATGCAGGACCTTGTCGCCGACGAGGCGCCAGAGCACCTCAGGGCAGCGGTCCTGGCGGCATGGGTGGGTGCAGCTCGCGTCGGGCAGACAGTGGGACCCATCGGTGTGACCATGGCCCTCGCCTACTGGTCAACCGGGAGTGTTCTGGTCGTCTCGGGACTGGCACTCTTCGTCGTCAGCGTCATCGCCACGCTGACCCGCACCCTTGTTCCCCGAAACGGTGGCGGGCAGCCGACACTCAGCGGTTAGGTTCCACCCCGTGACGATGCGCCTGCAGGTGATAGGTGGTGGCCAGATGGGTGAGGCCCTCGTGGGGGGCCTCGTGGCATCGGGATGGGCCACAGCCGGCGAGATCCACGTCGTGGAACCCGATGCCGACCGCCGAATCGAACTGGAGTCGTCTGTCCCTGGGCTGACCTGTGGCGCAGAGCCACTGAACGGTGTTGATGCCCTGATCGCCGTCAAGCCACACATCGTGGCGGCGGTGTGTGCCGCGCTCACTGCGGCTGGCGTGGGCAGGGTTCTCTCGATTGCTGCGGGGGTCCGGCTGGACACCCTCGAAGAGGATCTCGGCGCCGGAGCAGCCGTGGTGCGTGCAATGCCCAACACCCCGTCGCTTGTCGGCGAGGGTGCCGCAGCAGTCGCAGCCGGCACGAACGCCGGCGACGGGGACCTCCGTTGGGCATCAGAGATCCTGTCGGCCGTCGGAACGGTCGTGGTCGTGGACGAACCGATGATGGATGCCGTCACCGGGCTCTCCGGGTCGGGACCCGCCTACCTGTTCTTGCTGGCCGAAGCCCTCATCGATGCCGGTATCGCCGAGGGCCTTCCACATGAGACCGCCACGGTGCTCACCGAACAGATGCTGATCGGTGCCGCAACCCTGCTGCGTAGGTCCGATTCCCCGCCGTCGGCGCTGCGCCAGAACGTCACATCCAAGGGCGGGACTACCGCTGCAGGAATAGCCGTGTTCGAAGAGGCTGACTTTTCGGGGCTGGTCGCAGCGGTGGTATCGGCCGCTAGCGAACGATCCCGGGAACTGGGCGGTACCTGAGGGTGGGTCGGCGCTACGACACCCTCTCGTTTCTTTCCGACTACGGAACCGACGACGAGTTCGTCGGCGTGGTCCACTCCGTGGTCCGGAGTATCGCGCCTCTTGTGACAATCATCGACGTCACACACGGCATCCCCGCACACGACGTCCGCGCTGGTGGTCTCACGCTGGCCCGAAGCGCCCAGTACCTGTGTCCGGGGGTCGTCCTCGCCGTCGTCGACCCGGGCGTGGCAACCTCCCGGCGTGCCGTTGCCGTCGAAATTGGTGACGGCGAGTCCGTGCTGGTCGGACCCGACAACGGTCTCCTGGCACCAGCTGTGGCTCTCGTCGGCGGTGCCTCGAAGGCGGTTTCGCTGACCAGCACCGACTACCACCTGCCCGCTCCCGGCCCCACCTTTGCCGGTCGTGACCTGTTCGCACCGGTCGCAGCACACCTGGCCAACGGCGTCGACCTTGGCGAGTTCGGCGACGAGGTGGACCCGTCGACACTTCTCCCGGGGGTTATGCCGGTCGCTGCAGCCGAGGACGACGGCCTGCACGCAGAGGTTCTCTGGGTGGACCGGTTCGGCAATGTCCAACTGAACGTGGGCCCCGACGAACTCGGCGACGTTGTCGGCCAGATAGGTGGCCGGTGCCAGGTACGAAGCGCCGGCACGGCAAGGCCGGTCGTGAGGGTTGTCGCCTTCGACGAGGTGCCCGCTGGAGGCCTCGGGTTGCTGGTGGATTCCTACGGGTTGGCGACCCTCGTCGTCGACCGGGCGTCTGCCGCGGCTGACCTGGGCGTATCGGCCGGTGATTCCCTCGTGCTGGCGCCGACCGGTGGCGGTTCGGGTTCTGTCACCAGGGTCGAGCTCGGAAGGAGCGAACCCGTCTGATGCGGTTCGGAACGACGATTGTCACGGCAATCCTGCTGGTCGCCATCCTGGGCGCCGCAGTCGTCCAGTTTGTACTGCTGCTCGACTAGCTGTCCGCCGGTACATTGCCGGTGCTTGTCGCAGTGAGGGCCCCGGCGAAGATGAGGGCAATCCCGATCACCATCGAAATAGAGAAGCCGGTCATCTCGTCGACCACCGAGTTGAGGAGCCCACCGAGGCTAAGCGTTACGGCACCCAGAGCGATCAACACATTCCCCGTGCCGCCTCTGACGGCAGATGCCCCTCCGGTACGGAAGAGGCGAGTCGCCGACCAGACCGAACCCCCGACCACGACCAGCGCTCCGAGCGAC
The DNA here is from genome assembly GCA_002501135.1 of Candidatus Neomicrothrix sp. UBA7884. Taxonomy (GTDB): domain Bacteria; phylum Actinomycetota; class Acidimicrobiia; order Acidimicrobiales; family MedAcidi-G1; genus UBA3125. The sequence goes on along the minus strand of DLRQ01000069.1, from coordinate 14,146 downwards.
GACGCCAGGGCTGCTGCGATTCTCGGTCCGGCTCCGAACACCTCGCTGCCCTGTGGCAGCTCGTCGGCGATGAATGTGCCCGTGGTGGGTGCCATCAACACGATCCCGGCGCCGAAGGCACAGGCCACGACCGTGACAAGGGTAATCCGGTCAGCCCTGGGCCGCGGCATCATCAGGTAGATGGTTCCTAACGCCAGGATCGGAACGTTCAGGACGGCTCCGAATATGTAGAAGGCCCGGAACGGCCCTGCAGACCAGCCCACGGATGCACCCAGCCACATCGAGCCGGCACCCAGACTGAACAACATGAGTGCCACGGTCCATGCCATGTCCTGGGGCCTGTGCCTGTCCAGCCAGCGTTCCAGAACAGTGGCTGTGAAGCCCAGCGAGATGAGCGTGGCTGCGGAGGCGAGGGCGATCTGGGTGCTCACACAGGCGCACGGTACGGCCCTTCGTGGCAATCCGCCATCCCGCACCGGTGGGCATGGGCCAGACCCGCCAGGAGGTGACCTGTGATCGAGCGCACAAGCGCATAGCGTTGGACTATGACAGCCGGCGGCAGCACACCCGACCGAGACCTCCCCATAGCCGAGATGGGCGTTGTCCAATCCGCGGGATCCTCCTCTCCTATCCCCGAAGCGACCCTTGCACGGCTGCCCGTCTACATGCGGAGCCTGGTCGAGATGGCCGACGAGGGCATCAGCACCGTCTCATCCCGCCAACTCGCCGACCTGGCGGGAGTGAACGCCGCGAAGGTGCGCAAGGACCTCTCCCATCTGGGGGCCCACGGCAAGCGTGGGGTCGGCTACGACGTTGATCGCCTGCTTGCCGAGATAGGTGGTGCACTCGGCGGTTCGCTGACACCAGTGGTCATTGTCGGTGCCGGAAATCTTGGTAGGGCCCTCAGCAGGTACGACGGCTTCATGGCCGGTGGATTCCCGGTGGTCGCCGTCGTCGACTCCGACCGTTCACTCGAGGGCCGAGAGATTTCCGGCGTGTCGATCACACATGTCGACCACATGGACGGGGTGGTGCGCGCCACAGGCAGTCGGCTGGGCATCGTCGCCACACCGGCCCATGCCGCCCAGGAGGCCGTCGACCGCCTCGTGGCGGCCGGTCTGCGGTCGATACTCAACTTCGCACCGGCTGTGGTCTCAGTCCCTCCCGGGGTTCAACTGCGCAAGGTCGACCTTGCAACCGAACTACAGATCCTGGGCTATTACGAGCACGTTCGAACCTCGAGCGAGGCTCCCGAGCAGGCTGTCGGATGATAGTTATCCGGGGGGATGGCCCCGGGGGGTTGGCACCAGGGGGTGTGTTCGGGAATGCTGGAGGCCGTCGTCCCCGATTCGACCGGTAGTCGAGAAAACAGGAGCATCTTGTCGTGTCGGTAGTGGTCGTTGGGCTGAACCACCGCACTGTTCCACTCGACCTGCTCGAGCGGATGACGGTTCCGTCTTCGTTGCTTCCCAAGGCACTCGCAGATCTGGTCTCACGTGAGCACGTCACCGAGGCGGTGCTGCTCTCGACGTGCAACCGCATCGAGGTCTACGCCTTCGCAGAGAAGTTCCACGGCGGCTACCAGGACATCCGTAACTTCTTCGCCGGGGTCTCACATGTCGCCCCCGAGGACTTCTCAGACCATCTGACCGGTCTCTACGACGCCGACGCCGTTCGACATCTCTTCACTGTCGCTTCCGGGCTGGACTCGGCCGTACTCGGAGAACACGAGATCCTGGGTCAGGTCCGCACGTCGTGGGAGGTGGCTGCCGACGAGGGCGCGGTAGGCCCTGTGCTGAACCCCATGTTCAGGCATGCCCTCGAGGTGGGCAAGCGGGTCCGGACCGAGACAGCGATCTCCCGTAGCATCACTTCGGTCTCCCAGGCAGCTGTGGCGATGGCCGGCGAACGGCTCGGAGGCCTAACCGGTCGGAGGGTCCTGGTTGTCGGTGCCGGCGAAATGGGTGAAGGCCTGGCCAGGGCCCTGCACGGTGGTGGTGTGTCCGAGATTCTTGTGGCCAATCGCACCTGGGAGCGGGCCGTCGAGGTTGCCACCAGGCTCGGTGGAACGGCGGTGCGGCTCGACGAACTACCACGACACATAGCAGAGGTCGACGTGCTCCTCACCTCGACCGGAGCGTCATCGGTAATCCTCGAACACGGTGACATTGACGGCATCGTCGGCAGCCGAAGCGGTAGAGACCTCCTGATCGTCGATATTGCGGTTCCCCGCGACGTCGACCCGGCTGCCGGTGATCTTGATGGCGTGACCCTCCTGGACATGGACGACTTGCGCGCCTTCGCCGACATCGGAATCAGCGAGCGTCGGCGTGAAATCACCGCTGTTGAGGCCATTGTCGACATTGAGCTGAACCGGTATGTCGACGAGTCCACTGCCCGGCTGGTAGCTCCCCTCATAGCCCAGTTGCATGGTCGGGCTGACGAGGTCCGTGCCGGCGAACTGGAGAGGCTGACCAACCGGCTCGGCGAACTGGACGACCGCCAGCGGGCCGCCGTGGAGGCACTGGCGGTCGGCATAGTCGGAAAGCTGCTGCACGAGCCAACGGTCCGCATGAAAGACGCCGCGGGTACGGCACGTGGCGAGCGCCTAGCCGAGGCGATGCGCGACCTCTTCGATCTCTAGGCCGAGGCGGACGGCCATGCGAATCCGGGTGGCCACCCGGGGCAGTGCTCTGGCCCTGTGGCAGGCCAACCGTGTGTCCGCACTGCTGACCCGGACCTTTCCGGGTGTTGACGTCGAGATCGTCATCGTGGAGACCACCGGAGATCGCGACCAGACAACTCCACTGGAGCAGATGGGTGGTCTCGGGGTGTTCGTGAAAGAGGTTCAGGTCGCGGTCCTTGACGGCCGAGCCGACCTTGCCGTCCACTCTGCAAAGGACCTGCCCGGCGGGCAGACGGACGGGCTGACGCTTGCAGCGGTGCCCGAGCGTGGAGACCCGCGGGACGTTTTGGTGGGCTGTCGTCTGACCGACCTCCCCGAGGGTGCAACGGTTGGCACGGGGTCCATTCGCCGTCGGGCCCACCTCACCAACCACCGACCCGACCTGCGGTTCACGGGCCTACGGGGAAATATCGAAACCCGCCTTGAGAAGGCCCGGGAGGTCGATGCCGTCGTCATGGCCAAGGCTGCCCTTGACCGCCTGGGTCTGTGCCCAGAGGTCGTGGACCCCGTGGACCCGGCGATTCTCCTTCCCCAGGTTGGCCAGGGAGCACTGGCGGTCGAATGCCGGGCCGACTACGAGCTGCTCGAGGCAGTTGAAGGCATGGACGACCCGGCCGCCCGGCGAGCCGTTGACGCCGAAAGGGCATTCCTTGTGGAACTGGGCACAGGTTGTGACCTTCCTATAGCGGCGCACGCTCGCCCGGCTGTCGACGATCCCCTCGGATCGGCCCTCACGGTGACCGGCGCGATCGCATCGCCCGACGGAGCAGTCCTCGTAAGGGAGGAACGCACCGGCACCGACGGTGCGGCTACAGGCCATGCAATAGCCAGACACCTGCTTGACGAGCGCGGCGGCGCTGAGTTGATGGCACGGTCGTGAACGGGCCATTGTCAGGTACCACGTTCGTAGTCACGAGGGCGACCGACCAGGCCGCCACCCTCACGGCGGCGCTGGCCGACCTGGGTGCCACTGTCGTTGAGTTGCCCGTGATCGCCATTACCGATCCGGTGGACGGGGGAGCAGCACTTGAGGCGGCGGTGAGGGGTCTCAGCACCTATGACTGGGTAGTGGTGACCTCGCCCAACGGCTCGCACCGGCTCGTCGAGGTGATCTTGTCCCGGAACCCGACCACTGAAGGAATTGAGTGCCCGCGGTTTGCGGCAATCGGGCCCAGAACGGCGGCACCGCTCCTCGAGGCCGGTCTGGCCGTCGAGCTTGTTCCCGACCGGGCGGTCGCCGAGGCCCTCGTCGATGCATTTCCAGCACCTCCTCCGGGAGGTCGTGTGATGGTGGCCAGGGCCGAGGTCGCGAGGTCCGTCCTGCCCGATGGGCTGCGGGCCGCCGGCTGGGAGGTCGACGTTGTGGTCGCCTATCGCAACGTGGCAACCCACGCCGACCCTGACCTGGTGGCACGGGCCCGTGGTGCAGATGCCGTCACGTTCACCTCGGAGTCGACCGTGCGTCGCTACGTCGACATTGTGGGCGGACCGGTACCGCCCGCTGCCGTGTGTATCGGCCCGATCAGCGCCGCCGCCGCCCGGGAAATGGGTTTCCGGGTCACCGAGGCGGACCCCTGCTCACTTGCAGGGCTGGTCGATGCCGCGTGCACGCTGGCCGGGTCCTGAGCAGACCTTCGTAGGCTTCTAGGGTGAGCTTTCCCGAACAGAGGCCCCGTCGCCTTCGGCGTACCGCCGCCATGAGGAGGCTGGTCGCCGAGACCCGCCTGTCGGTAGATGATCTGGTGGCACCGCTGTTCGTTCGGGAGGGCATAGCCGACCCTGCGCCCATCTCATCCCTTCCCGGGGTCGTGCAGCACTCCCGCTCAAGCCTCCGCGACGAGGTGGCCGAACTGAGAGACATGGGGATCCCCGCCGTGATCCTGTTTGGAATTCCATTGAGCAAGGACCCGGTCGGGTCAGAGGCATGGAGCCCCGACGGTGTCGTCCAGATCGCACTACGCGATCTCCGCGACGACGTTGGCGACGACATGGTGCTCCTGGCCGACCTGTGCGTCGACGAGTACACCGACCACGGCCACTGCGGTGTCATCGCAGATGACGGCACCGTCGACAACGATGCGACCTTGGAGCTCTACCAGCAGGTCGCCGTTGCCCAGGCCGACGCCGGTGCCGACGTGTGTGCACCCTCAGGGATGATGGACGGCCAGGTGGCGGCCATCCGCTCCGCACTCGACTCCGCTGGCCATGACCAGGTGTCGATACTGGCCTATGCGGCCAAGTACGCCTCTGCCCTGTACGGACCGTTCCGCGATGCAGTTGACGTCGAGATAGCCGACGGCGGAGACAGGCGCGGGTACCAACAGGATCCACCCAATGCCCGCGAAGCCCTGTCAGAGATACGTGCCGATCTGGCCGAGGGGGCCGACATGGTCATGGTCAAGCCGGCGCTGGCATATCTGGACGTTGTCGCCCGGGTGAGAGATGAGGTGGACGTACCCCTCGCCGCCTATCACGTCAGCGGCGAGTACGCGATGGTCGAGGCGGCTGCAGCCAACGGCTGGATCGACGGCGACGCCGTCGCAATGGAGCACCTGTTGGCCATCAAGCGGGCTGGCGCCGATTTCATCCTCACCTACCTGGCACGTAGGGCAGCACAGCTGATCGGGTCATGACCGGTTCGAACGAAGCGCTCTTCCGACGCGCACAGCGGGTTATTCCGGGCGGGGTCAACTCGCCCGTTCGGGCATTCGGCTCGGTCGGTGGAACCCCTTACTTCGTGGAGCGGGGCGAAGGGCCCTACGTCTGGGACTCGGAGGGCCGCCGCTACATCGACTACGTGCAGTCATATGGTCCGGGCATCCTGGGCCACGCCCACCCGGCTGTTGTCGAGGCAGTGGCCGTTGCGGCAGGCGATGGAACCAGCTTCGGCGCACCGACCGAGGCCGAGGTCGTCCTGGCCGAGATGGTCGTTGACCGCATCGCCGGGCTGGAGTCAGTTCGGTTTGTGTCTAGCGGCACCGAGGCCACCATGTCGGCCATCAGGCTGGCGCGTGGAGCCACGGGCCGATCCCGGATCGCAAAGTTCGCCGGCTGCTACCACGGCCACTCCGACGCCCTGCTTGCGGCTGGAGGAAGCGGTGTGGCGAATCAGGGTCTCACTGGGTGCGACGGCGTGACCGCCGGAGCGGTGGCCGACACGGTGGTCGCCCCCTACAACGTCGTTCCCGATCTGGACGACACCGTGGCAGCAGTCATTGTCGAGCCTGTGGCGGCAAACATGGGACTCGTCGCACCGGCCCCTGGCTTCCTCGAGGGGCTCCGTTCAGCGTGCGACGAAGCGGGTGTCCTGCTCATCTTCGACGAGGTGATCACCGGTTTCAGGCTTGCTTCCGGTGGTGCCGCCGAGTACCTGGGTGTCACCCCCGACCTCTGGTGTTTCGGCAAGGTCATCGGGGGTGGTCTGCCTGTTGGGGCCTTCGGTGGCTCTACCGACCTCATGTCGAACCTTGCACCCCTGGGCGGCGTCTATCAGGCGGGAACCCTCTCCGGCAATCCCCTTGCCATGGCAGCCGGCCGTGCCACCCTCGACCTGCTCGACCAGGGCGCATACGACCGTCTTACCGGCACCTCCCAGAGGCTCACCGATGGTCTCGCTGCGGCGTTCACCGATGCTGGGCTGGCCTGCGTCATGCCACGCATCGGCTCGCTGCTGGGCGTGTTCTTCGGCGGTGTGGAGCCCACCGACTTCGACGAGGCATCCCGCCTGGCCGACAACGGCGTCTACCCCAAGGTCTTCCATGCCCTTCTGGACAGAGGGGTGGCGTGGGCGCCGGGCGCCTACGAGGCCCTGTTCCCGAGCCTCGCCCACACTGATGCCGTGGTCGACGAGACGATCTCCATCGCCGCTGAGGCGGCTGTGGAGGTGGCAACCGACCTCGCATGAACAGCGGATGGTCGGGGGCGGTCAGCCGGAGCGGCCCCGCAGTTTCAGGTAGCGCTTGATCAGGGAGTTGGTCGAGGAGTCATGTGCCAGACGGCCCTCGTCGCCCTCGAGTTCGCCGGCAATGCGTACCGACAGGGACTTGCCCAGCTCGACGCCCCACTGGTCGAACGGATTGACACCCCAGATGGCACCGGCGACAACGGTGCGGTGTTCGTAGAGGGCAACCAGTTGCCCGAGAACCGATGGCGTCAACTCGGGAGCCAGGATCGTGGTGCTTGGTCGGTCACCGGGGAAGGTGCGGTGGGTCACCAGGTCAGGTGGCACCCCGGTGGCGGCCGCCTCGTCGGCGGTCAGGCCGAAGGCCAGTGCCTCGGCCTGAGCGAACAGGTTCGCCATCAGGGCATCGTGGTGGGCGAGGCGCGGGTCAGCCAGCGGACGGGCGAAGCCGATCAGGTCGCACGGGACCACGTCGGTGCCCTGGTGGAGCATCTGGAAGAAGGCGTGCTGGCCGTCTGTACCGGCAGCACCCCAGACCACCGGACCTGTCTGTCCGGCGACGAGGCCACCGTCGGTGCCGGCCCGCTTGCCGAGGCTCTCCATCGAGACCTGCTGGAGCCACGGTGGAAACCCGCCTAGTTGGCTGCTGTAGGGCACCACCGCCAGCGACGATGACCCCAGGAAGGACCTGTGCCACACATCGAGCAGCCCCAGCAGCATCGGTCCGTTCGAATCCGGGGTGGACGAGGCTAGGTGTTCGTCTACGACCCTCATACCGGCGAGCATTTCGGCAAAGGCGTCAGGGCCGACTGATGCCATCACGCTCAGGCCGACTGCTGACGGCAGTGAGAAGCGGCCCCCAACCCAGTCTGGGACATGAAAGGTGAGTTCGGGGTCGACCCCGAAGCCTGCTGCGAGACCTGTTGCAGCTGTGGCGGCGGCCATATGGGCTGACACGTCGTTGCCAACCCCATCTACAAGCCATGCCCGGGCGGTTTCAGCCGCGACCATCGTCTCGGCGGTGGTGAATGTCTTGGAGCAGATCAGGATCAATGTCGTGGTCGGGTCCAGGCCATCGAGGGCTCTCTCAATCTCGACACCGTCAAGGTTTGACGCGAAGCGAATGTCAAGCTCCGGGTGGGCGAGGTGCGCCAGTGCCGCCGTCGCCATGGACGGTCCCAGGTGCGAACCGCCGATGCCAAGGCTCACTATGGCCGTGATCGGCCTTCCGGTGGCACCAGACATCCGACCGGTACGCAGGCGGTCGGTGACATCAGCCATCCGACCCAGGGTTTCTTCGACGCCGGGAACCACGTTGGTTCCATCGACAACGATGGTTGTGCCAGCCGGTGCCCGTAGAGCAGTGTGGAGGGCCGCCCTGTCCTCGGTCGTGTTGACCCTTCCACCCGACAGCATTCGCCCGATGAAACCGGGCACGTCCAGCTGTGAAGCGAGGTCGACAAGCAGGGAGATGGTCTTGTCGGTGATCGGGTGTTTCGAGTAGTCGACCCACAGATCGCCCACGCTGACCGCCAGCGTCTCACCGCGCTCCGGGTCGGCTGCGAACAGGTCACGGAGTGATCCGCGGACCAGTTGGTCGCGGTGTCGTTCAAGGTCCGACCAGGCGGTTCCGCCGGCGATTTCAGATCCGGTCACGAGTGACATTCTCCCTGCTCAGGTACCGGACCGTGCGGCATCAACCGACCCGGGCCTCAGGTGGTCGAAAATCAGATGCAGTTGAGGGAGCCTGAGGTGGTATCTGGGCGTACCTGTCCGGCACTATCCGAACGGCTGCAGCCAGTGCCCTGTAGGCGGTCTCGGAATAGCCGATCTCGCCGTCGCGGAGGAGGTTGGCCATGACCCGCAGTGCCCACTCCATCAGTGGCTGGGAGCGCATGCCGACCCTTGTCAGCTCCCGAATCAGGGCAGGGCTGCCGATAACCCTGGCGAAGATGCGGGCCATCTTGAAGTACGTCCCGTACTCGTCATCGAGCATCCCCGGGTAGCGGGCAAGTACCGAATCGCCTCGTGCGGCAGCCTCACCGATCAGCCCGGCGGCGAGGCGGCCCGTCTCGAAGGCGTAATCGATTCCCTCGCCGTTGAAGGGGTTTACCGAGCCTGCCGCGTCACCTACCAGCAGCCAGTTGGGGCCGGCCTTGGGGCCGACAGATCCTGCCATCGGCAGCCGACCACCGGTTGGGGCGGCAAGTGGTCTGGTGGGGTCGATCTGCCAGTGGCTCGGGAGGGTGCAGGCAAACTCCTCGAAAAGGTGGGTGGTGTTCACCGACCGGTAGTCGCGGAAGGTCGAGAGCAGGCCAATGCCGACGTTGATGGTGCCGTCGCCGACCGGGAAGATCCACCCGTACCCGGGCATGGTGGCGCCCCCGCGGTCCCGGACGTCAAGCGCGGACTCGATCCACGGATCGTCATGCATTGGGCTCTCGAAGTAACCCCGGATGGCCATACCCATCGGGTAGGAGCGATCGCGTGAAGTTCCAAGCGCCCGACCGAAGCGGGAGTTGGCACCGTCGGCTACGACCACGAAGCGGGCATGGATGGGCCTTTCGACACCGGTTTCCCGGTCGACCACGATTGCACCCGAGATGCGGCCGGACTGCGTATGGCTGGAACCGTTGACGGGACTGTCGGCCTCGATGGGCCTGACGGCGTCTGTTCCCTCGAGCAGGGTCGCTCCTGCGAGCACGGCGTGGCGGGCGACGAAGGTGTCCAGGTCGGAGCGCCGCACCACATAGCCGTAGGACGGGAATACGGGATGGTCGGGCCATCCCATCTCAAGGGTGCGCTCATGGGCGACGACCCGCAGCCCATCGAAGCGGTGGTAGCGCTCAAGGTGCTCGCCAAGCCCCATCGCCTCCAACTGGTGGACCGCCCGCGGTGTAAGGGCATCGCCACAGGTCTTCTCACGTGGGAACACCTTGCGTTCGACAACGACCGTGTCAAGGCCTGCGCTGGCTGCCCAGTAGGCGGTTGCTGCACCTGCGGGTCCACCGCCGATGACCAACAGGTCGTGGACGTGGTCAAGCATGGCCGGGGAAACGTAGGTCAGCGGTGATCATCTCGGCCTCCTGACAGGAGTGCCTGTCACTGGCTCAGCCGTTGGCCAACTGGTCGTCTGTGCCGAACGACGCCAACCGCAACAGGTCTAGAACCTCGTCGACGGTGACCGTTTCAGGATTGAGGTGACCCTCGAGGTCCAGGTCGCCAGAGTGGATGGCCTCGTCCATGGCATCGGCAAGGCCTTCGTCGAATTCGGAGTGGCTGAGGTGGGCACGCTCGTAGAGCACCACCCCGATCAACTCCTCTGTTGTAAGGGCGTCAGCGAAGCCGGGCATTCCGCCAGCCACCACCCGGCCGGCAGCATCGTTGCCGTATGGGTTTCCGAGGCCGACGCCAGTTGATCCAGATGCGACCCAGACGATGTGTTCGGCAGCGGTCGGGAACGTGGCGAGCACCTCACCGTCGGTCATTGCCGGTCCGGCACCACCCTCACCACCGGCTCCGTGGCAGGCGGCACAATGTGCCTCGTAGACATGGGTGCCGTCGGCGAGAAGTCCGGCTGAGCCTGACTCGGGGGGCCGTTCAAGGGTTCCTACGTAGGTGATTGCCCAGATCGGCAGCAGGATCAGTGCACTTGCAGCCCACCACGGGATCTTCCCGCGGTCGTTAGCTGCGGCGTTGTACGGGGCCACCGGTGCGGCAGGGGGCTCAGCCGGCTCAGGTGCGCTGGGTGTCTCGGCGGTGGGCGGGGCCGAAGCGGCTCCAGTTGCCGGAGTTGGGTCAGCGGCCTTGTCCGCCGGTTCGTTGGCGGTGGAGCCGCGCGCCTGACGGGAGCGTTTCAGGAGGTGCTCGGGGATCTCAGTCAACGTGGCCTCCGGGGCGACGTGGTGTTCAGTTCAGCGGTGTGCGGTTGGCCCGACACCGACATCTGGTCGGACAGGTGCAGGCTAGCTGGCACTGTAGGTCGTCCGGCACTGATCCGGACAAGCCAGCTGCTGCATGCCCGGGTAGTCGCAACGTGCTCGGCGTGGTAGACACAGCGTCTGTGCAGGGGTGCCACGACGGGATCAACGGAGGGTCGCGGAGTCCCTGGACCACCTACTAACATGGGGCGGGTACAGCGCTTGTGCATCACTTCACTAAGTCGCTGTAACCACCCAGTCGCCGAGACCTGCCGAGGAGGAGCCTGAACGATGGTCGCGTTCGTTGTATCCGTCATCGTGCTGGGTCTCATGGTTGCCGGTGCCGGTGTATACCGTGACCGCTGCCCCGCCGACAAGGACTTCACTTGGGGCGAGGCCATGCTCTTCGCCACCTACGTCTTCATGATCATGTTCTGGGTCTACGGAGTCGTCCCCCACCAGTGGTTGACATGGGCAGACAGCGAACTCAACTGGCGCCCCGACCGCTTCCTCGTCGGGCCGTCGCTGCCGTGGACGGGCGAACAGGGCATTGTCGAGTGGGCTCTTCCCTTCACCATGACCTACCAGGTGATCCGCGATGTCGTAGCCGTGCTCATCTACCTCGTGGGCATCGGCGGTAACGCAGTGCTCTGGAAGAAGTGGCAGAACCGGGGTGCAGAGGTTGCCGAGCCCACACCCACCTCCGAATACGGCCGACCGCTTGTACGCGAGGGGGCCGGCACATGAGCGTCATTGACGCCAACCCGGCTCCCCCGACCTTCGTCGACGACTACTCGCTACGCGAGGTGGACGCCGCCTGGATGGCAACGGCGGTGAAGCTCAAGCAGTTCATCCACATTGACCAGTCCGAATGCATCATGTGCGAGGGATGTGTCGACATCTGCCCCTGGAAGTGCATCCACATGGTCAGCCCCGACGCCATTGCCGAGGCCGTCGGAACCGGAATGCCCGGCGAAGACCCCAGCGACAACGTCATCTTCACCATCGACGACGACGTCTGTACCCGCTGCGCCCTGTGTGTCGACCGCTGCCCCACCGGTGTCATCATCCTCGGAAAGATGAGTGACCCACCGGCAGACGGCGACGCCCACCAGCGCGCCAACAGCCACGGCTACGGCTACGGCATGCGCCTCGGCTGATCGGCGACAGGCGGGAACAATGCGAAACACGAACACCCACACAGGTTCACAGGAGAGCGACGACAGTGGCCGATAGCAACGGCAGCAAGCCGACCGGACAGGCGCTGGCAGAGCGCGTTCAGGGATCACAGGCCTGGGGATCCATCTTCAGGCCCGGTTCCATCTTCCGCAAGGGCTACAGCGACAGCCCCCGGAACCGGTCATACGTGATCATGAACAGCGTCCTCTACCACCTGCACCCGGTGAAGGTGAAGAGGCACGCTGTCAAGGTGAGCTACACGCTCTGCCTGGGCGGGTTGAGTTTCTTCCTGTTCATCCTGCTCACGGTCACCGGCATCTTCCTGATGTTCTTCTACCGGCCGACGGCGGCTCAGGCGTGGGATGACATCCTGACCCTCCACACGGCTGTCGGCTTCGGCCTTCTGGTGCGAAACATGCACCGGTGGGCCGCCCACCTCATGGTCCTCTCGGTATTCCTCCACATGGCCAGGGTCTTCTACCACGGCGCCTACAAGCCGCCCCGCGAGTTCAACTGGGTGATCGGCGTGATGCTGCTGCAGCTCACCCTGCTGCTCTCCTTTACCGGGTACCTCCTGCCTTGGGACCAGCTGGCCCTCTGGGCGGTGACCGTCGGTACCAACATGATGGGCTTCACGCCGGTGTTCGGGTCACAGGTCAGGTTCGTCCTCCTCGGAGGGGTCGAGATCGGAACCGACACCCTGCTGCGCTGGTACGTACTCCACGTGCTGATGCTGCCCTTTGTGACGGTGATCTTCATGGCAATCCACTTCTGGCGCGTCCGTAAGGACGGCGGCATCTCCGGACCGCTCTAGGCCAGGGACACGACGATGACTGAAATCCCCGAACACCTCCGCAAGCGTGCCGAAGAGGCCCGCCAGAAGGCCGCAGGCGCGGCCGGCGCCGACAAGCCGGCCGAGGCGGGCTCAACCGAGGCGACAGCACCCGGCGGCGAGTCGACCGAGGGCCGGATCCCGGTCCATCTTCTTGACCGCAGCAAGGCGGCAGCCAACCAACCGGCTCCGGGGGCCGATCCGGCTCCGGGCGGTGGCGGAGCGCCCACGCCTGGCAGCGGTCCTGACGGGCACAACCAGCGCCTCCTGACAGTCGTTAAGTCAGGTTCGATTCAAGACACCAAGTCTGTTCCACAGGACAAGGTGCACGTCTGGCCCCACCTGCTGGTGGCTGAGTTTCTTGCAGCGCTTGCAGTAACCCTGTTCACGTTGTTGTTCTCGATCTTCGTGAACGCACCCCTGCTCGACCTGGCCAACTTCAACCAGACCCCCAACCCGTCCAAGGCGCCCTGGTACTTTCTCGGTCTCCAGGAGATGCTCACCATGTTCCACCCGATGGTGGCTGGCGTGACGATCCCCGGCATCGGTCTCATCCTCCTGGTGATGGCGCCCTACATCGACAAGAATCCATCCAAGGCACCCGAGGACCGCAAGTTCGCCATCTCGCTGATGACCGTCCACCTCATGTTCTGGGCCGTCCTCGTAATGATCGGCTCGTTCTTCCGTGGCCCCGGCTTCAACTTCATCTTTCCGTGGAACAGCGGCCTGTTCTTCGAGCTGTGATGTCCATGCCCACCCCCCTCGCGCCCTCAGGCCGGAACCCCGGGAGCTGATCCGTGGTAGTCGTAATCCCCATCGTCGTTCTTGTGGTGCTCGCAGGGGCGCTGTTGGTCGGAACCTCCCGGCGACGTGAACAAAAGGCAGCTGGTCTGTCCCGCGAGGCCCGTCGCGGTGACAGGGCCAACCCCAACCTTGAGGCAGGCGAAACCGGTGCCGCTCCGACCGGCCGGCAGGTGGAACAGGAGGCCGTTGCAGCCCGAAAGGTCGAAGAGGTACCGGTAGTCGAGTCGGCACCCGCCGAACCTTTCGTGGCGCCCGACCCGCTGGCCCTGGGCGTTTCCCGCCGGCAGTTCTTCAACCGCAGCATCGTCGGCATGATGGGACTCGGCCTCTCCGGCTTTGGTGGCGCATGCATCGCCTTCCTCTGGCCACAGGGTGTCAGCGGCTTCGGCTCCAAGATCAAGGTCGGCAACATGATCGAGCTGCTTGCCGAGATTAAGGACAAGAACGGCTTCGTCTACAGACCCGAGGGCCGTATGTGGATCACCGCATACCCGAACGGCGCCGTCGAGAAGGCACGTGCCGCATACTCCTCACCAGAGTTGGCAGGCATGGCCTCCGGAGTCGAGAGCGGGTTCGAGAGCGGCGTCGTCGCCCTGTACCAGAAGTGCCCCCACCTGGGCTGCCGGGTGCCCGAATGCGTGTCTTCGCAGTGGTTCGAGTGCCCATGCCACGGCTCCCAGTTCAATCAGGTCGGAGAGAAGCGTGGTGGTCCGGCACCGAGGGGCATGGACAGGTTCGCCATGTCCGTGGTCGACGGTGTGCTCACGGTCGACACCGGCACGATCGTCCAGGGACCCCCTATCGGAACCAACACCACCGGCCAG
>DLRQ01000059.1:23990-43257 GCA_002501135.1 Candidatus Neomicrothrix sp. UBA7884 | reverse complement strand
TCGTATCGCTGTGCCCATTAGAACGGTGTGTGGAGGCGTGGGTCAGTTGCAGCAGCCGGGCTTGTCGTACTCGACCTTGACGTCCTCGAACTGTTCGTTGTCGCCGGTCTTGACGTACCACTCCCATCGGGTGTCGTCGGGGCCTGACAGCCAGGTCTCGGTCTTGTCGGCGTAGCAGCACATTGCGTCGCCAACGCCGGTGGTCTCGATGCCTGAGGCTGACAGGCGTGCCTCGGCGGCCACCACCTCGGCGCTCGACTCGGCTTCGACCCCTAGGTGGTTGATCGTGCCACCACCGGAGGTGTCCTCGAAGAGCACCAACTTCAGCGGTGGGTCGGCGATGGCGAAGTTGGCGTAGCCGGGGCGCACCTTTGCCGGAGGTGTGTCGAACATGCGGGTGTAGAAGTCGATTGCACTGTCAAGGTCGCTGACGTCGATTGCTAGCTGTAGTCGGCTCATGGTGTGGTCATCTCCTTATTGAGGTGGGAGGGTCATATATCGATGCTTGCAAATATAGATATTAGTCGATATAATGTCAACTGTGACTGCCGCCACCGACCTCCAGTGTTGCCCACCGATAACCGAGGCAGCCCTCGACGACGAGACCGCCCACCGACTCGCAGGGGTGTTCTCCGTACTCGGTGATCCCATCCGCCTGAGGCTGTTCAGCCTCATAGCCTCCCGACCTGAAGGCTCCTGTGCCTGCGACCTGGTTGGGCCGCTCGGCCGTTCACAGCCCACCATCAGCCACCATCTCAAGGCCCTACACGAGGCAGGCCTCGTTGACCGGGAACGGCGGGGTCGCTGGATCTGGTACTCCGTTCGTCCCGAGGCGCTCCTGGCGGCCGCAACACTCATCAACTGCTGAGCTTCCCCATTCCACGGCAACGGGAGGGTGGTTGTGGTGACTTCCGTGGATTCACTACAATGTTCATGTCGTCGGGCTGGGGCTGACGAGAACTTGTTTCCCCCGCTGTCCCGCTGACTATCACCGTCGGTGGTGCGCCGGTGCCTCCTCCACCCCCTGGTGGATCCAGCATCGAACCGGTCACCCGACCGGACCTGCTCCGCCGACAAGCCTCACCGGAGATTCCCCACCACGAGGCGGTTGCCGGTTCGGTCTTTGGACCGTCTGGCCAAAACCCCCCAAGTCGAACACAACAAGTAGAAGAAGGTGTCTGAGCATGGACTCGACCCAACTCGAGCGAACCGCCCTTGAAACCAAGGACCGCGACGAGCTGACAACAATCGCAACCGCCCTGGGCGGCAAGCCCGGATCGCGTTCGCGCAAAGCCGAGATCGTCGACCTGATCCTGGACCTGGCCGGCGTCGACGGCGCTCCCAGCGCCGGATCTGCGAACGGGTCAGCCCCTGCTGCAGAGGCCCTCACCGAGGAACCACCTGCAGCATGGGAGGCCGCGGCCGAAGCCGAAGAGAAGGCCGACAAGGCTGACAAGGCCGAGTCGAAAGAAGCTGCTTCTGACCGTACTGCCAGAGATGGCCGCGACCAGCAGAAGCCGAAGCAGGAGTCACAGAACAGGGACGGCGACCGCAGGGGCGGCAGCCAGAACCAGAACCGGAACCGCCAGCAGGACCAGGCCGGTCCCGGCAACCGTCGGCGTCGCCGTAGCGGTGGCCGCGGACGTGAACGGGACAACACCCCGGAAGAGCCGTGGGACGGCGAACCGGTAGCCATCGAGGGCTACATCGATCTGCGCGACGAGGGTTACGGATTCCTGCGCGTCAACGGATTCAAGCCCTCCAAGGACGACGCATACGTGTCGGTCAAGCAGGTCCGCCAGTTTGATCTCCGAAAGGGTGACCACCTGACAGGTACCTCCCGACCGGCCAACCGCAGCGAGAAGAACCCGGCGCTACTCAGCATCGAGTCGGTGAACGGCAGGCCCCCCGAAGAGGCAAAGGGCCGCCCCCGCTTCGAGGACCTCACCCCGCTGTTCCCCGATGAGCGACTGCGCCTCGAGGTCGAGGGTGACTCCGACAACATGACCGCCCGGATCGTCGACCTGATCTCCCCGATCGGCAAAGGCCAGCGAGGCCTCATCGTGTCGCCGCCGAAGGCCGGTAAGACCACGATCATGAAGACCATCGCAAGGTCCATCGAGACCAACCACCCCGAGGTGAAGCTCATCGTCCTCCTTGTCGACGAGCGCCCCGAAGAGGTGACCGACATGCGCCGCTGGCTGAAAAATGGCGAGGTCATGGGCTCTACCTTCGACCGGCCCAGCGATGAACACACCCACCTTGCCGAGATAGCAATTGAGCGCGCCAAGCGCATGGTCGAGCGCGGCGAGGACGTCGTGATCATGCTGGACGGCATCACCCGTCTCTCAAGGGCCTACAACCTGGCCGCACCGGCGACCGGACGCATCATGTCCGGCGGAATCGACACTGGTGCGCTCTACCCGCCGAAGAAGTTCTTCGGTGCCGCCCGCAACGTCGAGGAGGGTGGATCGCTCACCATTCTCGCCACAGCCCTCGTCGAGACCGGATCCAAGATGGACGAGGTCATCTTTGAGGAGTTCAAGGGCACGGGCAACATGGAGTTGCGCCTCGACCGGCGCATAGCCGAGAGGCGTGTGTACCCGGCAATCGACGTCAACGCCTCTTCCACACGCCACGAGGAGCTGTTGTTCGAGCGCAAGCAGCTGAACCAGGTATGGAAGTTGCGCAGGGTCCTGAACGGGCTTGCCAACGACGGCGACACCTCGGCTGCTGCCAGCCTGGAGCTGCTCATCGACCGCCTCAAGACTTTCAAGAACAACGACGAGTTCCTGGCCGAGGTGGCCAAGGGACCCTCGATGGGAAGTTGAACTAACCACCCGAATGACGCCACCTGCAACCGCAGGTTGCAGGCGCACCCGGCACGCCGCAGACTGGAGCCGCTATGAAGACAGACATCCACCCCGACTACCGCCCCGTGGTCTTTCAGGACCTCTCCGAGGGTGCCACCTTCGTGATCCGATCCACGGTCAAGACCAACGACACGATCACCCTCGAAGACGGTGTCGAGTATCCACTCGTCAAGGTCGAGATCTCCTCGGCCAGCCACCCGTTCTTCACCGGTCAGATGAAGATCGTTGACACCGCCGGTCGAGTCGAGCGCTTCGAGCGCAGGTACGGCTCGCGCCGCAAGGCCTGAGCCTGTTCAACGTGTGTAGGCGGCCACCTCAGCCGCCTGCCACCGAACGAACACAGTGACCGTGGCCTCCGATCGGGGTGCCGCCCTTCTCGCAGCCCGGTTGACTTCACACGTCCGTGAGTTAACCGGCTCAGAACCCGACGTTGAGCCGATCTCGGTCGGTGGTGGAGTGGCCCTCATCGACGATGATGCCGACAGGATCGTGTTCCTGGCCTCTCCCGACAGGCCGGAGGAGGCATTCGGAAACCTGCTGCTGCTGGCTGCTCGTCATCAGCTCGAAGAGGCGGTCGTCATTTATGACGACCCTTCGGTTGCTGCCGTGGCTGCCAGGCGCTCTGCTGTGGTTGATCCGCCTCCGACCGTCCAGATCGCTGACGGTGTGCTCCTGCGGCCCGTTGATGCCGCTCCTCTGCCCGAGTTGCTCCAACCAACCGAGGCACCTCTCGGTTTCATCGACCTCTGCCGGCAGGCCGGTGTGGATCCGGTCCAGGAGGGTGGTATCTGGAGGGGTGAGATCCTCGGTCTCGAGGTGGTCCGTGCCACGCCGTCCGGCATCGAGATCGGGGTGGGTCGCCTGGACCGCGAGGCCGGCGTTGCCCTCCACGGCGACAGGCCGCCGGCCGAGAACCTCATGTCGGTGGCAGAGATCGTTCGAACCCAACGGCGGGCCGGAGCCGGGTCACATCCGCTCGCCACCCTCGTTCGTGAACGCTGGTTGAGACACGACTTGATCACAGACCCCTCGACCCTCCGTCTCGCCAGCCTGACCGCCGTGGACCCGGCCGAGACACCTGCCGGCCTCCGTGACAGTGTCCCGACCGCAGCAATCGGGATTGACATCTCCGGAGAACGGGTCCTGCTCGTCTGCTCTGTCGGTGCCGACCCTGACCTTGTTCCCGCCGTTGCCGACCTCGTTCTGCGTGAAGATCCCGACCGCCTGATCGTTGCCCTACCGGCAAGGGATGTTCTACCCACGGTGGTTGCCGCCGTTGAGCGACTCGCCGTGCGTTCAGAGGTAGTCGGGCTCAGGGGAGGCTGGGACTGAACTCGGCGGGTCGTTCCTGTCTGCCGGGGCCCTACCGGTACCCTGAACCCGATGTTGGAACAGATCGCTGCGCTGTTGGTTGAGTTGGCCGAGACCGAGGCCCACCTCGCCGATCCAGACGTCATCTCCGACACAGGGCGCCTACAGGCGGCCGGACGGCGCTACAAGGAACTCGAGGTGGTCCTTGCTGTCGGCCGTCCCCTCCAGCGGGCAAGCGATGACCTGCTTGCCGCGAGGGAACTGGTGGAACTCTCAGAGGGTGACGATCGGGACATGTTCCGGGCCGAGGTGGTTGCCCTCGAAGCCGAGATTGCACGCCTCGAAGAGGAGTTCCGGGCGCTGTTGCTGCCGACAGACCCGAACGACGGTCGCAACGTGATTGTCGAGATCCGTGGTGCCGAGGGTGGAGAAGAGGCAAACCTGTTCGCCCGCGACCTCTTCAACATGTATCAGGCGTTCGCCACCATCCACGGATGGTCGACCGAGTTGCTCGAGTCCAACGATTCCGACATGGGTGGATTCAGCTATGTCATGTTCATGGCAAAGGGCGAAGATGCATGGACCCGCCTCAAGTACGAGGGCGGGGTGCACCGGGTTCAGCGGGTTCCGGCGACCGAGTCCCAGGGCCGGGTTCACACATCATCGGCAACGGTGAGCGTGCTCCCCGAAGCCGATGAGATCGACGTCCAGATCGACGACAACGACCTCCAGGTAGACGTCTACCGGGCATCCGGCCCCGGAGGCCAGTCGGTCAACACCACCGACTCGGCGGTCCGCATCACCCACAAGCCGACAGGCTTGGTGGTCTCCATGCAGGACGAAAAGAGCCAACTCCAGAACAAGACGAAGGCGTTGCGCGTGTTGCGTTCGCGGCTTCTGCAGGTTGAGCAGGAACGCCAGCAGGCAGAGGCGTCCGAGGCGCGCCGCGGCCAGATCGGTGGTGGTGGTCGCTCCGAGAAGATCCGCACCTACAACTTCAAGGAGAATCGCCTGACCGACCACCGCATCAGCCTCACCCTCCACAAGCTGGACCGGATCCTGGCAGGCGACCTCGAGGAGGTCACCGACAGCCTGCTCGCCGAAGAGCGGACCCGACAGCTGGCCGAGGGCCTCGACGGCGGTAGTTGAGCGTGGGTACCGGGGAGAGCTCGGCCCAACCCGACGACGGAACCGTCACCTGGGGTGAGGTGCTGGCCGAAACGACCCGCAGGTTGGCTGGCGCTGGCCTGGCAGCTCAGGAGGCCCGTTGGATCGTTGCGGAGGCATCTGGTCTCGGGGCCGGAACGGACCGTCCCGGTGATTCCGAGGCGTTCGTCACCGTGGGTGGAATGTCGAGGGTTGACACCATGGTCGAACGTCGGCTCGCCGGCGAACCCCTCCAGTACGTGCTCGGCTCGTGGTCCTTCCGGACCCTCGACCTGATGGTCGACAGGCGGGTCCTGATTCCGAGGCCAGAGACCGAGGCCGTGGTGGGGTATGCCCTCGACGAGTTCGACCGCCTCGCCGACCGGTCACCTGAGGTTCGTGTGGCCGATCTGGGTACCGGATCCGGCGCCATCGGGCTCTCAATCGCTGCTGAGCGTGTGTCGGCGAAGGTCTGGTGCTCTGACGTCTCCACCGACGCCCTGGCTGTCACCCGGGCCAACCTCGCAGGTCTTGGGAGGCCCGCAATGAGGGTCACTGTCGTCGAGGGGTCGTGGTTCGACGCTCTGCCACCTGAACTGGCGGGCGGTCTGGGTGTGGTTGTGTCCAACCCCCCGTACGTGGCGACCGGAGAGGCCCTTCCGTCCGAGGTGGCCGACTGGGAACCCGGATCTGCGTTGACGGCCGGACCACTCGGCACCGAGTACCTGGAGCAGATCATCTCCGCGGCACCTGTGTGGTTGATGGATGGTGGGGCCCTGATCCTCGAACTGTCGCCGGAGCAGGCTGTGCCCATGGCCGACCACGCGTCCTCAGTTGGGTTTGTAGATGTCGAGGTGCGACCCGACCTGACCGGATGCCCGCGTGCGCTGGTGGCACGTCGGCCATGACCTCCAACCTGATCCGGATTGGTGACAACCCCGGAGCAGCCTTGTCGGCAGCAGTGACCGAACTGAGATCCGGAGCCGTCGTCGTCGTGCCCACCGACACCGTCTACGGCCTGGCAGCCCTAGTCGATGATGCCGATGCGGTTGCGGCCCTGTTCGAGCGGAAGGGGCGGCCGGCCCACAAGCGAGTGGCGGTGCTGGTCGCCGATGTCGCACAGGCGCTACGGGTTGTAGATCCGGATCCGGGCTTTGACCGGCTGGTGGAGCGGTTCTGGCCGGGGCCCCTGACCCTTGTCTGTCGGAGGGCGTCGGGATTTGGAGCGTGGCTGGGTGACGATCTGGACACGGTTGCGGTGCGCTGTCCCGGTCATGACCTGACCAGGTCCCTCGCCAGCGAGGTTGGACCGCTCGCTGCGACATCGGCGAACCGCTCAGGAGGCGACAACCCCGTCAGCGCAGCGGCCGCGGGCGAGGCGGTCGGAGGCGGTCTGCTGGTGCTTGACGGCGGCGAATGCGGCACGGACGCCTCGACTGTCCTGGACCTCGTGTCGGAACCGGCCAGGGTGCTGCGACAGGGTGCGATCACAGCGACGTCGATGGCAGCCGCAGGCATCGTGTTGGATGTCGAGCAGGGATCAGACGACCGGTAGCATCGGCACCATGACCAGAATCGCCATCGGCTCCGACCATGCAGGGTTCAACCTGAAGATGCGCCTGGTCTCCGACCTGGCCGACCTCGGTCACGAGGTACTGGACCTTGGCGCACATTCGATCGACCGGGTCGACTACCCCGACTACGGTGAAGCAGTCGGGAGGGCTGTCGCCGGTGGCGATGCCGATGCCGGAGTCTGTGTGTGTGGCTCAGGAATAGGCATAGCGATGGCTGCCAACAAGGTGGCCGGAGTCAGGGCCGCGACCGTGCACGATGCCACCTCCGCCCGCCTTGCCAGAGAGCACAACGATGCCAACGTGGTCTGCTTCGGTGAGCGACTGATCGACGAAGCTGTCGCAGCCGAGGCACTTCGGGCGTGGCTGGATGCAGAATTCGAGGGCGGTCGCCATGCCGACAGGGTTGCCAAGCTTGACGCGATAGGTCCCTGAGGTGGCCGGCATCCCTGACCTCGAGACGGTCACGCCCACCCAGACGGTTGTAGAACCCACGCTGGACGAGGGCGACCACGACAGGTTCTCCCACTACGCGCGAAAGGCCGACATCGTCGAGTCTGCAGTTACCGGCAGGCCGGTGGTGGCACTCTGTGGAAAGGTCTGGGTACCCAACCGCAATCCCGACCGCTACCCGATGTGTCCGACCTGCCGGGACATTTTCGAGCAGAAGAAAAAGGCCGAGAGAGGCGCCTGAGGGCGGATAGAGGAGGGACCATGGGAATGCTGCGAACCTTGAGGTCGGTAGTGCGGCTCAGGCGTCCTGAGTTCAACAGGACAACGAGGCGCCTTACTGTCGCGGCCAACGTCGACGACCTCAGGGCCATGGCGAAGAAGCGGTTGCCGGGTGGGGTGTTCGACTACATCGACGGTGGGGCCGAGGACGAGGTGACCCTGTCACGCAACGTCGAGGTGTTCCGCCGGGCCGAGTTCAGGCCGAGGGTTCTGCGCGACATGGGCACGATCCAGGCCTCGTCAACCCTCCTCGGCAGACCGCTGGATTTTCCGTTCGTGATCGCACCCACAGTTGATGACTTGGACCCGGAGCTGGTGAGGCTCGGGGGCTGACGGGCACCTCGACTCGCCTACGTTCGCCGGCCATGGTTGCCCCACCCGCATTCAGGCTTCCCGATCCCGGAACGATCTCGGGTGCGTGGTCGGCGCGGCTGTCTGATGATCCTGACCGCCTCCTCCTTCATGCGGACGGAGTCTGGACCAACCGTGGCGACTTTCTCGACCGGACAGCGGTGGTGGCCGGGCGTCTGGCCGGAGCTGGCCTCGTGGCGGGCGACCGGGTGCTGCTCTCGGGGCCGTCCTCGGTTGACCTGGCGGTAGCCCATGTGGCGTGCCTGCGGTCGGGTCTGGTCGTGGTGCCCGTAAACGGCGGTTACACGCGGAATGAACTTGCCCACATCGTGGCCGATTCGAGGCCCAGCGCTGCGCTGGTTGACCAGAAGGGCTGGAAGGAGATCCTCGTTGGGCTGGCACCAGAACTTCGAGCAGCAGGCACAGACGTCTGCTGGGACGATGCTCCGGTACCGAACCTTGACTCGGTGGGCCCGGCCGACCCCGCTCTCATCGGCTACACATCGGGAACGACCGGAGCGCCAAAGGGGGCGGTGCTCACCCAGGCGAACCTGCTGGCCGGTGCCGAGTCGGTCCGACAGGCGTGGCACTGGACCGCCGAAGACAGACTGCTCCTGTGCCTCCCCCTGTTCCACATGCATGGCCTTGGTGTCGGCCTGCACGGCACCCTCCTCACCGGTGGCTCAGCGGTACTGCACCAGGGGTTCGATCAGCACAGGGTCCTCGGCGACATCGGGAGCCATGGCTGCACCATGTTCTTCGGCGTGCCCACCATGTACCACCATCTCGTAGACGACTCCGAGGTCGGCACCCTGAGCAGTCTGCGGCTCTGTGTGTCCGGGTCGGCTCCACTTTCTCCGCTTCTCCATGGCCGCCTCCGTGACCGGGCGGGAATCTCGGTGCTGGAGCGCTACGGAATGACCGAGACGGTGATGCTGGTGTCGAACCCGTACGAGGGCGAGCGTCGGGCCGGTTCCGTCGGGTTCCCACTTCCCGGGGTCGAGTTGCGCCTGGCCGAAGGTACCGGTGAGATCCAGGTCCGGGGTCCGAACGTGTTCGACGGCTACTGGGAGCGCCCAGACGCCGATGATCAGGCATTTGTCGACGGGCCCGGCGGCCGTTGGTTCAGAACGGGCGACCTTGGATCAGTTGACGACGATGGCTACGTGTCGATTGTCGGGCGGTCCAAGGAGTTGATAATCACAGGTGGGTTCAACGTCCACCCGCGAGAGGTCGACGACACCCTCGCCGCCCATCCCGGTGTGTCAGAGGTCGCGGTCGCCGGCGTGCCGTCAGAGGAGTGGGGTGAGGACGTAGTCGCGTGGATCGTGCCAACCCCGGGAGCGCCGCCGCCGACAGCGGAAGTACTCCGGGACTTCGGTCGGAACCACCTTGCGGCCCACAAGTTGCCGCGGCGGGTTGTAGTGACCGGGTCCCTGCCACGAAACGCCCTCGGCAAGGTGTTGCGCCACGAGTTGCGCGAGGCTGTCTCCGATGAATGACACGACTGCTGAACCGACGAGCGTTGCCTTTCACTTCGACGTGATCTGCCCATGGGCCTACCAGACCTCCCTGTGGATGCGTGAGGTACGCGACAGGCTGGGCCTCGACGTGGACTGGCGGTTCTTCAGCCTTGAGGAGGTCAACAGGGCCGAGGGTAAGAAGCACCCATGGGAGAGGGAATGGTCCTATGGCTGGTCGATGATGCGCATAGGTGCATTCCTGAAACGGCGTGACCCGGAGCTGAACGACGCCTGGTACCTGCGGTCCGGTACCGCCCTCCACGTTGAGGGCCGCCAGCCGCACAGGCCCGAGGTAGCCCGGGAACTGCTTGAGGAAATGGGCATGGATCCTGGCATCGTCGATGA
Organism: Candidatus Neomicrothrix sp. UBA7884; assembly: GCA_002501135.1. GTDB lineage: Bacteria > Actinomycetota > Acidimicrobiia > Acidimicrobiales > MedAcidi-G1 > UBA3125. Next base: position 33,405 of record DLRQ01000059.1, on the reverse strand, counting down.
GGCACTTGCCGACGAGACGACCCACGACGACGTCCGGAACGACCATGAGGACGTGTTGGCCCTCGGAGGCTGGGGCGTCCCAACCCTCGTGTTCCCCGGGGTGGGCGATGACCCATCCCGCAAGCTCTTCGGTCCGGTCCTGATCGATCCACCTACTGGTGCCGCTGCCGAGCGGCTCTGGAACCTCGTTACAGGATGGCTCGAGTACCCCGACCTGTTCGAGTTGCAGCGTCCCAAGACCCCTTCGGACCTGACCCGGATCGGCGATGTCTTCCGACCGTACATCGAGGCACGCGAGTGGAACACCGTGGCCAACCCAACCCCCTGACCGTCATGACGGAGGACAACAATGAGCATTGAACTTGACAGGGAGCGGATAGTCGGAGGGCTGGAGCAGATCTGGGCCGAATGGGCCGAATGGGCTGACGGGCTGTCCGACGGTGGGTGGGAGACGCCCAGCAGGTGCCCCGGATGGACAGTGCAGGACAACTTGGCCCACATCATTGGCACCGAGCAGATGCTCCAGGGCCACGATGCCCCCGAGGTGGAGTTCCCGACAGCGCACCTGAGGAATCCGATTGCCGAAGGCAACGAACGCTGGGTCGAGTCGATGCGGTCGCTGTCTGGGCCCGAGGTCCTTGACCTGTTCAGGGGGATCTCGGCGGAACGGTTGGGCCAGTTGGCTGCAATGTCCGACGAGGAGATCCACAAGGTGGGGTGGTCGCCGATTGGCGAGGTGGCCTACCTGCGGTTCATGCACGTGCGGGTCTATGACTCGTGGCTCCATCTTGAGGACTGCCGGGAGCCGCTCGGCCACGAACCATCCGCCGGCGGCCTGCCAGCCCAGATGTCGGTGGACGAGGTGTCGACCGCTGCCGGCTACATCATCGGAAAGAAGGGAGGGGCGCCCGAAGGGAGCAGGGTCGAGGTCAACCTGACCGGCCCCGTGGAGGCCGCCATCAGGGTGGCCGTCGATGGTCGGGCCTCGGTGGTGGAGGCGTTCGACAACGGACCCACCTGCACGCTCTCCATGTCGTCGCACGACTGGTTGGCCCTGACCGGGGGTCGCAAGGATCCGTTACCCCTGATCGATGACGGAAGCGTCGCACTCGGCGGTGACGAGGCCCTTGCCAGGCAACTGGCAGAACGCCTGGCCTTCACAATCTGACGTCGCCATCAGTGAGTGGCACTGTGGGAACTCCGATGACACATCTCGTGAATGGTCGCACGATCGTTCCGCCTTTCCCGGAGGGGTCGGAGACGCTCGTTGTGGGAATGGGCTGTTTCTGGGGGGCGGAGCAGCGGTTCTGGGAGACACCCGGGGTCTGGACAACGGCAGTCGGGTACACGGGTGGCACCAGCCCGGCACCAAGATATCGCGAGGTCTGCACCGGAGCCACGGGCCACGCCGAGGCGGTTCTCGTAGTGTTCGATCCTCTGGAACTGACGTTGGAGGGCGCCCTTGCGGTGTTTTGGAACAACCACGATCCGACCCAGGGAATGAGGCAGGGCAACGACATCGGCACCCAGTACCGGTCGTGCATCTTCGTGTCCGACGAGAGACAGAGGGCGGCGGCGGAAGCCACGCGTGATGCCCTGGAGCCACTGTTGGCAGACGCCGGATTCGCCCCGATCACCACGCAGATCTCAGAGCTTGGGGCGTTCCACTACGCCGAGGAGTACCACCAGCAGTACCTCGCCAGGAACCCCACCGGATACTGCGGACTCGGGGAGACAGGCATCGCCTGCCCGACAGGGGTGCTCGGCTGACCAGGGGCTCTCCCGGCGGCTCAACAGTGCTACCTTTACTTTTATGGAGAAAGTAAAGGCTGAACGCACCTGCAAGGTGAGTAGCAAGAACCAGATCACCATCCCTGTGGCGGCACTGGCTGAGACGGGCATCCATGCCGGTGACCGGCTGATGGTCCGCGCCGATGGCCCTGGCAGGGTGGTGCTGGTACTGGAAGGTGATCCGATAGCCGAATTCGCCGGAGCGCTCACCGGCTGTTGGGAGTCGGGCGATCTGGACAGGTTGCGCGACGAGTGGGACTGACTGTCCTTGATGCCGGTGTCGTAATTGGCTGGATGGATGACACCGATGCACACCACGGGGCGGTCAACGCTGTCCTGTCCGAGAGTCGATCCCGTGGCGACTACCTCGTCCTACCTGCGTCTGCCCTTGCCGAGGCAATGGTCGGGCCGGCAGGCCGAGGTAATGATGCGGTAGAGACTGCGATGAACCTGCTCGGTGCGGTGCCGGTCGAAACTGTCCCGGTTGACGGGCAGGTGGCGGTCGAGACAGCGGCACTCAGGGCGTCGATCGGCACGCGGCTCCGTCTCCCCGACGCAATGGTCGTCGCCACAGCCATCGTGCTCAACGCCGATCGCCTCGTCACAACAGACCGCCGCTGGCCGTTCGCCGCTGCTCTCGGCTTCGAGGGTGAGCTGATCGTTGTCTGAACCGGGGCGTTACGGGGCTACCGAGGCCCATGCCTCCAACTCGGCCTCGTCTCCCCAGAACTGAAGGTCACCGTGGCCGCGGCCCCACACGAAGAGCGCCAGGTCCGATGCGGTGCCTGCGGCGGCCGTATCGGCCTTGGTGTGCTCCCTCGTTACCACCAGGCCCTCGTCGCCCGGTACCACCAGCCACTCACCGTCGCAGTCGGTGGCGTGGAGGTGAAGGGAACTTGATGGATGGTTGTCAACCGGGCCATTTCGCTGAAACCTGAAGGCCACGTTCACTGCCTCATCGACAACGTCGACTGCCAGATCGTGTTCAATCGGGGTGGCGGTGCCTGCGGCGTCCTCGGCATCCCAGCGGTGGATGGCGGCCTCACACGCCATCCGACGGACCCAGAATCCGGTGGTCATGTCAGGGGACCAGTTCCAGGCCGGATTGTCGGCGTCGGTCGACTCGAGGAGTGACAAGAGGTCGTCAAGCAGGTCTGCTGGTGAGTCGCTGTCAGAGAGGTTCGGGCGGCTCGGGCCGGACGTGTCCGCGGCCCTCACCTGGGTGGCCACGAAACCCCAGACCATGCGGATGTGGTCCAGCAGCTCGGTGTTGGTCCAGCCCGGACAGGCTGAGACCAGGCCGTCGGGTGTGCCTTCAGCGGCTGAGATCAGGGCACGACCCTCGGTAAGGATCGCTGAGAGGTGTTCGTTGCGGTCCATGGAGAGGAGTCTCGCCGATCCGACAGCCCTGTGCTCAACCCGGTGGATCGTTGTCAGGGCCGTCAGCCTGTTCCCTCAGGAACGCCTCCAGTTCGGCTGCGAGGTCGTCACCGCTGGGAATCAACTCCTCGGTCTGGTCCGCCTGGGTCTCAAGACGCTTTACGTACTGCAGGAGGTCCTGGTCTCCAGCGACAGCGGCATCGACCTGGCGCTGCCAGTCGGCCGCAGGACCATCCAGGTCGGCGTAGGAGGTGCTCACCCCGCTGACCTGTTCGAACCATCGCAACAGTGCCCGCGTGGCCTTCGGGTTGGGGGTGTCGGGCACATAGTGGGGAACTGAGACACGCAGTGAGATGACCGGCGTGCCCGCCCGGTCGAGCGTGTCGTGGAGTACGCCGACGAGACCTGTCGGCCCCTGGTACGAGGGCCGGTCCAGCCCCAGCCTGTCGGCCAGCTGGGCGTTTGTGGAACTACCGGTAACAGAGAGAGGGCGCGTATGCGGCGTCATGCCAACCATTGCCCCCAGAGTCACGACAGTGGCCACGCCGGTGATGGTTGCCACCTCAGACAGGGCATTGGCGAAAGTCCGCCACCTGAGGTGGGGTTCGACCCCGCTCACCATCAGCAGGTCGCGTTGTCCCTCGGGTGTTCGGGCAAGGAGCACCTCGTTGCGCGGCCAGGTGAGCACCCTGGTGTCCCGCTCGTCGAAGTTGACCACCGGTCGTTCCTGGGTGAAGTCGAAGAAGGTCTCAGGATCCACGTCGCCGATTCTGGTGTGGTCGATTCTCCCGGCCATCCACTCCACGGCGGCCGTAGCCGAACCCGACGCGTCGAACAGTCCCCTGAACGCCACAACCAGCAGCGGACGCTCCAGATCGTTGGCCAGATCGTCTCTGGCGATCCATCGAAGTTCCTCCATGGCGACAGGATCGCGCAGATCTGGCCACAACCGGGTGCTCAGCACCTCTGATGGTGCCACGGCATGGGAGCATTACCCGATGGCAGGACCGGCTGAGCGGAGGGACCCGAGACGCTGGAGCGTCTTCGGGGGCCTGTTCGGCATCTACTTCTCCTTCGGTGTGGTTGCCATGTCGATTGCCCCGATCGTCGGTGAGGTAAGGGCCGACCTGGGCCTGAGTCGCGGGTCCATGGGGCTTGCGCTGGGTGCTTGGCAACTCATCTACATCGTCACGGCGCCACCGGCCGGCCGCCTGGTGGATCGCCTGGGCCTGCGTCGATCGCTCACCCTCGGAGCCCTCGTGATTGTCGCCAGTGGCCTGGCCCGCGTTGCAGCCACGGGCCTCACCGGTTTCTGGTTGGCGATTGCACTGTTCGGTGTGGGCGGACCGCTGGTCTCTGCCGGTGCGCCGAAGGTGGTGAGCACCTGGTTCAGCGATGTGCATGAACGCAGGTTTGCCGTTGGCGCCTACAACACTGCTCCCGCCCTCGGAGGCATGGCGACCCTTGTGCTCTCCAACTCCGTGCTGATGCCCCTGACCGGCTCATGGCGCACCACCGTCGCCATCGAGACAGGTCTGATGGTGGTGGCTGCAGCCTGCTGGCTGCTCGTCTCACGACACAGCCCACCGTCGACGGAGGCTACGGAACGCGCAGTGGAGACAGGTGGAGCCCGGTCGCTGCTGGCTGAGCCCGAGGTTCGGGCGATCCTGGTGTTCGGGGTGGGTGTGTTCTTCATCGCCCACGGGTTGGGCGGCTGGCTGCCGAGCATTCTGCGCAGCCACAGTGGTTTCTCGGCGATGGCAGCGGCCAACTGGACAGCGCTCGGGGGAGTGGTCGGCATTGGGGCCTCGTTGCTGCTGCCACGTCGAGCCAGCCGGGACCGCCTTCCGTTGTTTCTCGCCACCATCCTGACTGTCATCGTCACCGGTCTGGTTGCGCTGATAGTGCTCCCCACCTCGTTTGATCCGGTGCCGGTGGCGGTGATTGGGGTCAGGTCGGCGCTCATTCCCCTGACGATCGTCATGCTCATGGACTGTCGGGCCGTGGGTCCGGCAAATATGGGCCTCGCGTTCGGCATGTGGTTCGCCGTGTCTGAGATCGGTGGGGTCACGGGGCCACTGGTGGTCGGATGGGTTGGTGGCACCACCGCAGGTTTCGGGGGAGCGCTTGTCGTGGTGGCCGGGGTCTGCGGGTTGCTGCTCGTCGTGGTGGCACACCTGTCACGACTCCACAGCCGTGAGGTAGGTTCGCCCGGAACTGGAACCGGGCACTGACCGTCACCCGATGAGGATCATCAGATGAGCGACGTGGAACAGGTCGGCGCATACGCCGGCTTTGAGGGCGAGGTGGGTCGGACCCACGCCACCTCGACGCCATGGTGGCCCGACCAGCCCGTTCCATCTGCCGGTTCGCCGAACGTGATCGTGGTGCTGTGTGACGACCTGGGGTTTGCCGACCTCGGCAGCTACGGCTCCGAGATCGACACCCCCAACCTCGACCAGCTGGCCGGAGAGGGTCTTCGATACACCAACTTCCACGTCAACCCGATGTGTTCCCCGACCCGGGCATCCCTGCTCACCGGACTGAACCACCACATGGCCGGTGTCGCGACTGTCTGCCACCGGGATCCGGGTTTTCCGGGCTTCGCCATGGAGTTGCGTTCCAATGCCGTGACCATGGCAGGTGTGCTCCGTGATGCCGGTTGGTCCACGCTGATGGTCGGCAAGTGGCATCTCTGCAAGGACTCCAGCCTCACCGAGGCCGGTCCGCGGCGCTCGTGGCCATGCCAACAGGGGTTCGACCGCTTCTACGGGATCCTGGACGGTTTCACCAACTTCCACCAGCCACACCGCCTCTACGAGGACAACCATGTGGTCGAGGTGGATGGGTACCCCGAGGGCTACTACCTGACCGACGACCTCACCGACCGGGCGCTTGACATGGTCCGTGGAGTCCGTTCGGGCCACCCGACCAAGCCGTGGTTCCTCTACTACTCCCATGCGGCGGTGCATGCGCCACTACAGGTGAAGGCCGCCGATGCCGAGAAGTACCGGGGCCTCTACGAGCAGGGCTGGGACGAGGTCCGTCGCACCCGCTTCGAGCGCCAGCTGGGCCTTGGTGTGGTTCCCGAGGGGGCGGCCCTCCCGCCCCGCAACAGCGAGGAACGCCATGGGGTCGAGGCCTGGGACGATCTCAGCGACATGCAACGTGAGCTGTTTGCCCGGTACCAGGAGCTCTATGCGGCGATGGTCGACAACGTCGACCAGAACTTCGGTCGCCTCAGGGACGAGTTGGTGGCGATGGGTGAGTGGGACAACACGATCGTGGTGTTCACGTCCGACAACGGTGGTTCGCGTGAGGGCCAACAGAACGGAACCTCCTCGTACTTCCGGACACTCATGGCCCACAGCCGTGGCGACTCGCCGTTCGACGACATCCAGGTCGACCACTCCCGGATGGACCTGATGGGTGGGCCCCGGACCCTGCCGCACTACCCGATGGGGTGGGGGATGGCATCTGGCACACCGTTCCGGCTCTACAAGGTCAACACCCACCAGGGCGGTCATCAGGTGCCGTTCATCATCTCGAGGGGCAGTGGCTTACCGGACCGTGGTGGGCTGCGCACCCAGTACCAGCACGTGACCGACCTGATGCCGACCGTTCTCGAAATGGCCGGGGTTGAGATCCCCGCCACCACCATGGACGGGCCTGGACCGGCAGGGGCCAGCTTCGTGTCGACGATTGTCGACAATGCGGCACCGTCCACCCATCCGGAGCAGTACTACGAGCAGGTGGGCCACCGCGGCTATTACAGGGACGGCTGGTCGGCCGTGACCTGCCACCAGCCCTGCACCCCATTCGTCGACGACGACTGGGAACTCCACAGGCTCACCGACGATCCGACCGAGTCCCATGACCTGGCCGCGGAACATCCCGAGGTCCTCGGTGAGCTGAAGGAGGCCTGGGAGGCGGCCGCCTGGGCCAACCAGGTGTTTCCGCTGGATGAAGGCACCGGGCTGGCCTACACCGTGCGGCCGCCATGGGAGGCAGTTCTGGCCGAACCGGTGACGCTGCGATCAGGCCAACCGACGCTTGAGCGCTTTCGGTCACAACAACTGGTCAACCTCAGGTCGTTCACCGTAGAGGTGTCAGTCGAACACGGTTCGAGCGACGAAGGCGTGCTCGTTGCACACGGCGGGCAGGGCGGGGGCTACTCGGTCTACGTAGAGGACGGCAGGCTCTTCCACGCCCACAACGGCTACGGGGTGATGACCGTGACAGACGGAGGGTTGATGCCCGTAGGACCCTCCACCGTCACGCTCACGGTGGATGCCCCCGGTTCGCTTGTCTGGAACGCAACCCTCCTGGTCGACGGTGGGGTGGTCGCCGAATCGCCAGGGCTGGCGCAGCTCACGTCGATGGCACCGTTCGAGGGAATCGATGTCGGCATCGACCGACGGTCACCGGTCTCATGGGATGTCTTCGAGCGCCACGGTCCCTTCCGCTACACGGGGACGTTGCATGAGGTCACCTACGTGCCCGGCGAACTGTCACCCGATGCGGGCGCCCGCTGGGTCGACGTGATGCGCGAATCCGGGACCAGGTACGAGTAGGGCGTCGGTCACCCTGACCGTCTACGCGAACTCGCCCAGATAGCTGGCCACGTTTGCAGGCACACTGGTCACGCTGACCGCCAACCCGGCCGCCCGGGCGTCTTCGGCCAGCCTGCGGATCGTCGTGGCTGCTGTGTAGTCGACCCGACCACAGCCTCCGAGATCGATTCGCACGCCGTCGATGTCCGGTTCCTCCGCAAGGGCGTCAAGCACGAGCTGCTCGAGGCGGGAAGCAGTGGCGAACCAGAGGACGCCCCGGGTGTCAAGACAGAGTGTGTTCCCCTCGCGGCGCCTGGGAACGTCCACGTGGAGTTCCCTCCACAGGTGCAGCGCCAGCGACAGCCCGATGCCGACGATCACCCCCCGTTCGACCCGTGGTGCCATTGCGAGGGTGGCGGCGAAGGTTCCCCACGCCACGAGGCCCTGCGGTGTCGAACGGCGGATCGTGTTGACGAGTTGAACGGGCTGGACCAGGCCGACGACGGCGGCTATCACAACCCCTCCGAGGGTGGCCCTCGGTAACTGCTCGAGGACATCAGCGAAAGGCAGGAACGCCAGCACAGCCACCCCGGTGACGAGGCCGGACCAACGACTCCTTGCACCTGCCAGGCGGTTCAGAGATGACCTGGAAAAGGAGCCTCCTACCGGGAACGCCCCCGACAGGCCGGCAGCAACGTTTGCTAGACCCTGGCTGATGAACTCACGGTCAGCGCTCCATGGTTGTCGGTCCGCGGTTGCGAACATCCGTGAGATCGAAGCAGGCTCAGCGAAGCCCACTAGGGCAATGACCACCCCGGCGACAACCAGCGATCCGGTCGATCCCCACGGCAGGTCCAGACCAATGTCGGGGAAGCCGGTAGGCACCGACCCCACGACAGGTCCCTCGTATCCGGTGATCCTGGCGAAGGCGACCCCGCCCACGACCGCCACGAGAGCACCTGGGAACAGGCGGTGAAGTCGCCGACCACCAAGTACCAACAGGACCGTGACAGCCGCTATAACCACGGCTCCGATCCCCCAGTCGTCGGGGTTCGTCAACGACCACCATGCACGTTCAAGGACACCGCCATCAGGGGCGTCAACTCCCAGTGCCTTCGGGAGCTGTGAGGACAGGATGAGGATCGCTGCGCCCGACGTGAAGCCGGAGAGCACGGGCTCGCTCATCAGGTAGGCGACCACGCCAAGGCGGAACAGGCCGAGGGCCACGCGGGTAACACCCACGATGAGGGCCAGCAGGGCCGCCAATTCCACGTAGTCGACCGAACCAGGTTGGGCCAGTTCGGCCAACCCGCCGAGGGTGAGGAGGCTCGTGAGCGCAACCGGGCCGGTCTGGAGGTATGGAGACGACGCCACCAGGGATGCCAGAATCGGCGGGAGCGCAGCTGCGAACAGCCCGATGTGTGGTGGCAGGCCGGCCAGTTCTGCATAGGCCATCGACTGGGGAATGAGGACCAGGGCGACGCTGAGGCCCGCAAGCAAGTCGGCACCACCGGGCCGCGTCGGCGGCGGCTTCGGTTTCCAGGTGTTTCCTGCCATCAGGGCACCCTATGGGGCCCGGGGTCGTGCGGAAACGGGAAACTCGGGTCTGGCGGGTACGGTCGCCGTGCCATGACCCGCCTGCCAGCCACAGTTCCAGCAGTTGACCTGCCGGGCGACGGTGTGCCCATCAG
>DLRQ01000059.1:0-23718 GCA_002501135.1 Candidatus Neomicrothrix sp. UBA7884 | reverse complement strand
CCCGCCTGCCAGCCACAGTTCCAGCAGTTGACCTGCCGGGCGACGGTGTGCCCATCAGAGCTGCAGCGACCGTCCTGATCGTCGATGACCGGCCTGACCTCCAGGTGGTGATGATGCGTCGCAGCGCAACGTCGTCATTCGTTGCCGACCACACCGTGTTCCCCGGCGGGCGGGTGGAGGACTCGGACTCGGACCCTGCCTGGGGTCCCGTCCTGCTCGGTCATGACGAGGGCGGCAAGGGGTTGGTTCCCGGGAGCGACGGCGACGGTCATGGTCACCGGGTGGCGGCTGCGCGTGAGACCCTCGAAGAGGTGGGCCTGCTGATCGGAACCGGTGCGGACCAGTTGCTGGAGCGTCGTGCCGGGGTCGAGCGGGGGGAGGTCGGCTTTGTTGACGCTGTTATCGAGGCAGGTGGCGGTCTGGATGTCTCCAGGATTGTTCCCGTTGCCCGCTGGGTGACCCCACCGGGTTCAAACAGACGCTACGACACCTACTTCTTCGTGGCACGACCGGGTACACGCGTTGAACCTGTCGCTGATGGCCGTGAGGCGGTTGAGGTCGGTTGGGTGCGTCCGGCCGAAGCACTCGACCGCTGGGACTCCGGCGAGTTGACGATGATCAGCCCGACGATCTCGATGCTCCAACTCCTCTCAGGATTCACCTCGGCAGCTGACGTTCTGGATGCAGCCAGTCGGGGTGCTGAGCCTGTTCAGGCACGGGTTCTGGTGGACCCGCCGCATGGTCCCGGAGCATCGTGGGTCTGGTGGCCTGGCGATGCGGGTTACGACACCGCTGCGACGGTTGCGACGATGGGCTGGATGTGGATCTCCCAACCGCCGGCGGTCGAGAGCACTGTCTGAGTGCGTACCTCCCGGTGCGGACCTGCTGCCATGATGGGGTGATGGAGGAACCGGCAACACCGGACACGTCTGGCCCACGCGCCCAGCGCGCCCGAACGCTCGATTCGATCATGCCGATCGTGGTGTTCATCCTCCTGAACCGGTTTGCCGGCCTGGGATGGGCGGTACTGGGTGCGACGGCATGGAGTATCAAGGCGGCCGTCTCTCGCCGCCATCGCGGGGAAGACGTGGGCTGGTACCTGCCGACACTCATCGTCTACCTGGTCGCCAGAGGCGTGATCGGGATCGTCACAGATTCAGAGGCCGTCTACTTCGGCATCGGCATCGGCACGAAGGCCCTTATCGGAGCGGCCCTTATCGGCACGGTCGTGGCCGGAAGGCCGTTTCTGGGAAGGGTGCTGCACCTGGCAGTTCCTCTCAATGCGGAGACCATGGCCCACCCGGTCTACCTGCGTGTGGTCGGCAGGCTCACGGTCGCCCTCGGCGCCTACCAGTTCCTGACATCGGCGTGGGATATCTGGCTGTTCAACCAGACATCGGTCGATGGCTATCTGCTGATCCGCGCAGTTGTCGGCTGGCCGGTCGGCATGGTGGTGAGCCTGCTGGGCTTCTGGTATTTCGACAGGGCCCTGCGGGCGGTCGAGGGATTCCCGGGGCTGTTGGTCCTGCTTGATCCCGACCTGGCAGACGAGGAAGGTCCGAGTTAGGTCACCTCAGGCAAGGTCGACCATGGGGTAGCGGGTGTCCCGGCCGAACACCTCTCTGACCAGCGGTTCGAACTCATCGAGGGCCATGTCGTCGTAGTCGGGGTCGAAGCAGTTCTGGTCGTACTCTGCGCAGAACGCCGCACAGTCGTCGAACCACCTGTGCTCCCGGAAGAGGTTACGGGCGTCACGGTCCCCGCCCAGGTGGTGGAAGTAGTAGTACCCCTGGAACAGGCCGTGGTGCCGGATGATCCAGTGGGTGCGCTCGTCCACGTAGGGCTTGAGGACCTCAGCGGCCACAGCGCTGTGGTTCTCAGGGGCGATCGGGTCGGCGATGTCGTGGAACAGGGCGGCCACCACCATCTCGTCTGGTTCACCGTTTCGGAGGGCCCGCGTGGCGCTCTGGAGGGAGTGCCTGTAGCGGTCGATCCGGTAGCCGAAGGTCGGACCGATCATTGACCTGAGCGTGTCCATGAGCTGGTCCGGCAGGTGTCTGGCCTTGTGGGCTGCCACCTCGGCGAAGATCAACTCGTAGTCCTCACGGGTTCCATCGACCATGTCCACGAAGCTGACTGTTTCCATGGGTGCGGAGTCTTGCAGGTGTGCTCACCCGGTCAAGGCCTGACACAGGGAGACCTGTAGGGTCCGGCCGTGCCAGTTGTGACCGTCACAGACCTCGCCAAGTCCTATGGGACCGTGAAGGCAGTGAACGGGCTCTCGTTCACCGTTGAGGCCGGAGAGGTGTTTGCCCTGCTTGGACCCAACGGTGCCGGCAAGTCGACCGTCGTGGAGATCCTCGAGGGCCACCGGTCCCGTGACGCCGGCGAGGTGGGCGTGCTCGGCAGCGATCCCGGATCCGCCGGGCAGGAGTACCGGGACCGCATCGGAATCGTCCTCCAGGAGGCCGGAATCGAGCGTGAGATCACTGTTCGTGAGGCACTCGTCCACTACGGGGCCTGCTACTCGCGGCGCCGACCGGTCGACGAGGTACTTCACCTGGTGGGCCTCGCCGAGCTGGGCGACCGCCGCACCCATCAGCTGTCAGGCGGCCAGAAGCGGAGGGTGGATCTGGCGTTGGGTCTCATCGGCGACCCGGAGGTCCTGTTCCTGGATGAGCCGACGACAGGGTTCGACCCGTCAGCCCGCCGGCAGGCCTGGGAGATGATCGAGGGTCTCAAGGCCCTCGGTACGACCATCCTCCTCACAAGCCACTACATGGACGAGGTCCAGGTGCTGGCTGACAGGGTTGCGGTAGTGGTCGACGGCCGGATTGTCTCCGAGGGCACGCCCGACGAACTGCGTGGCAATGCCGACAGTGAGACGCTGATCCGTTTCCGGTTCCCCGAGGTTGATCCCGGCTCTGGACCGGTCGTGGAGATGCTCGGAGGCCTGGCCGGCAGGACCTCGCTCAGGAACGGCGTGCTCGAGGTCTGCACAGAGCAGCCCACAACCGACCTGAACCTGCTGACACAGTGGGCGATCGGACAGGGAGGAGTCCTTGAGGGGCTCGAGGTGACCACGCCCACGCTCGAAGACGTCTATCTGGAACTGATCGGCGATGGTCACGGAGACGGGGTTGGAGCGGGGGACGGAGATGTCTGAGCGCACCTCACCGTCAGCGGCGGCGTTGTTGTTCCGCCAGATCGGCTACCAGAACCGCCTGTTCATCCGCACGCCTATCGCAGCCTTCTTCACCCTGGTGTTCCCGCTCATCTTCCTGATCCTCTTTGGCGCCCTGTTCGAGGGTGTCGACGTGGCACCGGGCCTCGAGGTGGGCCCGGCACAGTTCTACGCACCCGGTCTGGCGGTGTTTGCCGCAGTTTCCGCCACCTACACCAACATCGGCATCGGCGTGACCATCTACCGCGACGAAGGGGTGCTGAAGCGGATCAGGGGGACGCCGCTGCCTCGGTGGGTCTACATGGGCGGCGTGGTCGGCTCGGGCGTCGTCGTCGCAGTCGCTGGAGCCCTGATCATGTTGACCGTCGGGTTCCTGCTCTACGGCGTTGAGATGGACATCGGAAACGCTCTGCCGGCCGTGGTCACCTTCGTGGTTGGTGTTGCGTCGTTCTCCCTGCTTGGCCTTGCCCTCGCAGCGGTCGCACCGTCAGGTCAGTCGGCACCGGCGTTGGCCAATGCCACCCTGCTGCCGGTGGCGTTCGTCTCAAACGTGTTCATCAGCGTCCGCAACAACCCACCCGCATGGCTCGACCTTGTCGGTGACATCTTCCCCCTGAAGGCCTTCGCCGACGCCTTCTTCTCGGCCTTCGATCCCTTCGAGGAGGCGTCTGCCTACAGGCCGTGGCTGCTGCTACGGATCGGTGTGTGGGGTCTGGCCGGGGCACTGGTTGCGGTAAGGAAGTTCCGGTGGGAACCGTCAACGGGGGCGGGCCGAGAGGGTGGTCGGCGGTCCCGCAGATGACCGGATACGACGAGCTCTCGATGCTCGTCGACAATGCGGCTGACGCGGGGATTGAGTGGGGCGGCCCACCAGCTGTTGAGCGGTGTTCGATGACTTCTTCCGACGGGCTGATGATCAGCGGACTGCTGTGGGGTGACGGCAACCCCGAGTTGGTGCTGTTGCACGGTGGCGCCCAGAACTCCCACACCTGGGACACCGTGGCGCTGGCCCTCGGCCGGTCACTCGTTGCGGTGGATCTCCCCGGTCACGGCCACTCGGACTGGAGGCCCGACCATGACTACCGACCGGCTGCAATGGTCGAGGTCGTTGCAGCAGCGGTAGAGGAGTGGGCTCCAGCGGCGGAGGCCGTGGTGGGCATGTCGCTCGGTGGGCTCACCGCTCTGTGCCTGGCGGCGGACCGGCCCGACCTGGTTCGCCGGCTCGGCATCGTGGACGTGACACCGGGAACAGACCGCGACAAGTCCGGGTCGATCATCGACTTCATGTCCGGGCCGGATGACTTCGACGACTTCGAGGCGATGCTCGCCTACACGGCTGGACACAACCCACACCGGACCGAGGCATCCCTTGTCAGGGGCCTTCTCCACAATGCACGGGAACTACCCGATGGCCGCTGGGTGTGGAGGTGGGACCCCATGCGTGACTGGAAGATGACCGGCGAGAACGGCTCGTCGGCATTCGACGGCCTCTGGGACAGGCTGGGGCAGGTCACCTGCCCGGCACACCTCTGGCTGGGTGGCTCCTCGAGCGTGGTTGATGACGCCGATACCCGGGAGTTCCTCAACCGCTGCCCTCAGACAGAGGTAACGACCGTCGAGGGTGCCGGTCACAGCATCCAGGGGAGCAGGCCGGTCGAGTTGGCTGCCCTGATTGACAATCTGTTGGTAGCGGGGTGCTGACCTGCGGCTAGAGGCCACCCACGTTGTGGAAACCCTCGGCCAGCGACAGGCCGAAGCGGCCGCCCATTTCAGCAAGGTCGGCAATGGTCCTGTGCCGGAAGGCGGATTCTGCCGATCCGTCGTCGTCGTCAGGTATCGACATGGTTGAGAGAAGTTGGCTCCTGTGGGCGAGAAGAGCCTCGACCTTGATACCGGCAGCAACCTCGGTGAGCTCCACCGGATGGTCTGGTTCCCCGGTATCGAACAGCAACAGCATGTCCGGCCTGTGGTGTGCCACTCCAAGGTCGGTCAGGAAGTGTGGATCTCGGGCAGCTACCACACCGTCAGTTACAAGGAAGCCGGCGGCCCTGTGGTCAGGATGGAGGCGCCAGCGTCGCCACGGATCGTGGCCCAGGACCACGTCGGGTCGGATCCTGCGGATCCAGGCGGCCACCTCGTGGGCGTTTGCCCTGTTGGCATCCAGTTCGCCGTCAACGTTGTCGAGGAATACGACCTCGCCGGTGGCTCCCAGGATCCGTGCGGCTTCGCGTTGTTCCTCCTGCCTTGTGGCGACAAGCGCTGCTGTGTCGACGGCGGGGTCCCAGGTGCCCTTGGAACCGTCCGTGCAGATCAGGTGGTGGACCTCGCACCCCGAGGCAGCCCAGGTGGCCAGCGTCGCCCCGGCGAAGAGCTCGATGTCGTCGGGGTGGGCGCCAACGGCGAGTGCCCGGACAGGGGTGGATCCCGGGGTCATGGTGTACCGGCCGACTCTCGGCCGACGGCAATCGCTGAATGGTTGAGATCTGCCGGTTCGTCAACGTCCCAGCCGAGATGCTCATCGGGCAGGCTCCGCCATGAAAGGCCGAGTCGCTCCGCCTCGGCTACGTGGGCGGCGAAGGAACCCGGTCCGTAGGCGAACCTGAACCCGACACCGGTCGGTACCACCGCCACCGGTGTGCCGTCGTGGTGGCGGTCGGGTACCAGTGTCACACCTGCGAAGTCGGCGCAGTGGCCGAGGCCCGTAGCCAGGGGAAGGTCGCCGTGGGCCACCACGACAGTGGCAACGCCCGCGCTGGCGAGTGCTTCGACTCCTGCCTCAACGGCCGCAGTCAGCCCGGGTTCAGTTACCCGCACCACGTCGGCTCCCATCAAGCGGGCCCATGCCTCCACCTCGTCGCAGTCACAGACAACCGTCACGGGTAGAGGCGAGGCAGCGGTGATAACGGTCTCGGCCATGCTGCGCGCCAGATCGGCCCGAGCGGTCGGGTTGAGGACCGGTGCAAGGCGCGCCTTGGCGCCCTCGAATGCCTTGACGGGGATGAGAACGGCAACTGATCCGGTCACGGGCCGGATTGTAGGGCGGTCGCGTAGTGTGGCCCCCATGGCAGGGAGGGTCGCCTTACTCGGCGCCGGTTCGTGGGGGACGACAGTTGCATCTCTGCTCGCGCCGGTTGTCCCGACCGTGTTGTGGGCCCGCGACCCCGATCTGGCTGCCGACCTGTCCTCTGGCCGGGGCAACTCCCGCTACCTGTCCGGCTTTGAGTTGGCTTCCTCCCTCGAGGCGACAGCCGACCTTGGCGTTGCAGTCGGAGGGGCCGACATGATCCTGGTTGCCGTACCAACACATGGCTTTCGTTCCGTACTGGTAGACGCCTCTGCACACCTGACAGCGGGTGTGCCTGTCCTGAGCCTCGCCAAGGGGTTCGAGCAGGAATCCTGGCTGCGGATGACCCAGGTGGCGGCCGAGGTTCTCCCGGACCGACCAGTTGGTGTGCTGACAGGCCCGAACCTGGCCAAGGAGATACTGGTCGGCAAGTCGGCAGCCATGGTTGTCGCCAGCACCGATGCAACGACCGCCGAGCGCCTCCAGGGCCTGCTTGCGTCAGACAGCCTCCGCGTCTACACCAACGACGACCTGGTGGGCTGTGAGATCGGTGGTGCCGTCAAGAACGTGATCGCCCTCGCTGCCGGCATGGCTGAGGGCCTTGATGCGGGCGACAACGCTAGGGCCGCGCTCATCAACCGGGGTCTTGCCGAGATGACACGCCTTGGTCAGGCATTTGGTGGTGATCCGCGCACGCTCGCAGGCCTTGCTGGCATGGGTGACCTGCTCGCCACATGTATCAGCCCCCAGAGCCGCAACCGCTGGGTCGGGGAGCAGGTGGGTCGGGGGCTCGACCCGGCCGAGGTGCTTGCCGGGATGAACCAGGTTGCCGAGGGCGTACCGGCCGCCGGTGCCGTCTGCTCGTTGGCGGCATCAGCAGGTGTGGAGGTTCCGATAGCCACCGGGGTCCGAGAGGTCTTTGAGAGGGGAACGGAACCCCTCGAGGTCTGGGCCGACCTGATGGCCCGCCGGGCCCGTCCCGAGGTCGGCTAGGGAGTCAGCGGGAATCCATGGCCCGGCGAAGGCGGATGCGGGCGGCGCTTCGGGGCAGGGCACCGGGGCTGTCCGTCGAAAGGTCCCTCTGGGCGGAGGGTCACGGGGTGGTGGTCGGCATGGATGAGGTGGGGAAGGGGGCGTGGGCCGGTCCTCTCACGGTCTGCGCCGTCGTGCCGGACAGGAACCGTCGGATCATGGGAGTGCGCGACTCGAAGATGCTCACTGAGGCTGAGAGGGAGGCGCTCTTTGGCCGTGTCACGGCATGGGCAGAGGCGTGGGGTGTCGGGCACGCCTCCAACGACGAGTGCGACGACCTTGGAATGTCGAATGCACAGCGCCTGGCAGCACGCCGCGCCCTGGATGGCCTGGATCTGGCCCCCGACAGGGTGCTGTTGGACGGCCGGTGGGACTTCGTCGGTGGTGGAATCGCACAGACCATTGTCGGTGGTGATGCGACCTCGCTGTCGATTGCCGCCGCGTCGGTTGTCGCGAAGGTGACGAGGGACCGGCTCATGCGGGAGGCCGACGGCCTGTTCCCCGGCTACGGGTTCGCCGAGGGGAAGGGCTACCCGAATCCGGCCCACCGATCGGCACTCATGGAGTGGGGTGCCACGAGCTTCCATCGCCGGTCGTGGTCGTTCATGGACGGCCTTCCAGATGTGGGCGAACCGCGCAGGCGACCCGCCGGAACCCACCCGCAACTCTTCGACTGAGGCTGTCCCACCCGGTGCCCATGTTTGATCTGGCCACAGCGTGGCTAACGTCTCCTGCCGTGAAGAAGGTGAGGGGTCTTCTCTGGGTTCTCGTCGCATGGACTGGGGTGGTGTGGATCACCAGGATCCGTAACCTCACCGGCGATGACCAGCTCACCTCATCTGGTCGGATCTGGCGGCTCTTGTTGACCGTCGTGTTCCTTGGCTTTGCCGTGCTCTCGGTCTCGGTCCTGGGTGGCCGCTGGCGCAGAATCGGTTCAACCCGCCTGATAGCGGTGTTTTGCATCTGGACGGTCACCTTCTGGGTGGTCCGTGGCACCGGGATCCTGTTCGCCGACCATGACGCGGCGTTCAAGGCGGTGCACGCGGCTCTGGCCCTGGTTTCGATAGCCATAGCGGTTCCCCTGTACAGGCTCGATCACGATCTGGGCCGGGTAGCTGTTGCCGATCACGCTCCGCCGGCCGACGACCGCTAGCCTGTCGCAGCCATGGGACAACCGATAACCGTCGTCGAAAAGCCCTCATCCCGGACCGGGGTGGTGAGGTTCGAGATCAACCGCAGCCTCACCGGAATGGGTCACGAGCAGTTCGCTGCCGGTGACGAGATAACCGGTAGTGATCCTGCACGCGAACTGGCCCGGCGCCTTTTCGAGCGGGGTGGAATCACCCGGCTCCACATGAACTCGAACGTGGTGACCGTGGAACTCACCGACAGGTCGGACACACACGCCGGTGACGGGATAGCCGATGTGATCGCCAGCCTCTACACCTACTACGTCGCGGGTGTCGAGGTGCCGAGCGACGAGGAGCTGACCGGCGACGCCGGCTGAACAGTCGACCAGCTGCCGGCACAGCCACGCCACCAGAGGGGCAACCCATGACCCAGATCACCGTCACCCCACCGGCCGAGGTCGGCTTCGATCCGGATCGACTCGCGAGGGTGGCGTCGTTCGCACGCCGAATGGTTGACGACGATCTCATGGTCGGAACCGACGTGCTGGTGGCCCGACGGGGAAAGGTCGCCCTCAGGTCAACCGCCGGTTTCGCAGACCGGGAGTCCGGTACCCCGGTGGCCGAGGACACGCTCTGGCGCTTTTACTCCATGACCAAGCCGATCACGTCGGTTGCGGTCATGCAGTTGGCCGAGGCCGGCGGGCTACGCCTGCGCGACCCGTTGTCCGAGTTCCTTCCGTCGTTCGCCGACATGGAGGTATTCGTCGGAGGTACAGCCGACAACCCCGAAACGGTGCCGGCTGAACGACCCATAACGATCGCCCACCTCCTGACACACACCGCCGGTCTCACCTACTCCTTCCTCCAGCAGCACACGGTCGATGAGATCTACAGGAACTCGGGTCTCGACGTCCTGAACTTCTCCGGCGGCCTCGAAACGGTTATCGAATCACTCGCCGGTCTACCGCTGCGCCATCAGCCCGGGTCGCGCTGGTCGTACTCCATGGCCACAGATGTGCTGGGCCGGGTCGTCGAGGTCGTCTCCGGTATGTCCTTCGCCGACTACCTGCAGGCCAACATTCTGGATCCGGTCGGCATGCCGGACACGTCTTTCGGAGTGGCTGACGACGACATCGGCCGATTCGCCGCCTGCTACACACCCAATCCCGGGACCCTCTCCCCGGAACTGCTGGATGCACCTGCCACCAGCGCCTTCCGCTCGCCCGGCTGGAGTAGCGGAGGCGGTGGCCTTGTCTCATCAATGACCGACTACCACCGGTTCTGCCAGATGCTCCTGGCCGGCGGTATGTCCGACGGTGGCCGCATCATCGGCCCACGCACGCTCGACCTGATGATGCGCAACCACCTTCCCGGCGGCGTCGACCTCACGGCCTTCGGTGATCCGCTCTACCACAAGGGCTTCTTCGACGGCGTCGGCTTCGGCCTGGGCTTCGCAGTGGTGGACGACGCAGCCACCGGGCGTGTCCACGCCACCGAGGGCGAGTGCTCGTGGGGCGGCCTCGCCAGCACTGCCTTCTGGGTGGACCCGGTCGAGGAGATCAGCGCCGTGTTCCTCACGCAGCTGGTTCCATCGGGCACCCACATCTCCCTGCGCTGGGACCTGCGGACCCTCGTGAACCAGGCGATCGTCGACTAGGGAACCCGGAGAGGTCCCGTGGACGAGGTCGGGGTCGGCCCGCATCCCGAGCCCTGGCCCGAGGACGACTGGCTGGATCCGGAACTCCTGGCCGGTGGAGACCGGAGGAACGTCACCGACCGGTACCGCTACTGGACCGTGGAGGCCATCGTGACCGACCTGGACGGTCGGAGGCATCCGTTCCACGTGGCGATCGAAAACTGGGAACACGACATGAACATCGGGACGGTCGTGCGCAACGCCAACGCCTTCATGGCTGCCGGTGTGCACATCGTGGGTCGTCGTCGCTGGAACCGGCGCGGGGCGATGGTCACCGACCGTTATCAGCACGTGTTCCACCACGCCGGGATCGGCGGCCTGCTGGAGTGGGCTGCGGGGGAGGAGTTGCCTCTAATAGGCATCGACAACCTGCCGGGCTCGGTCCCGATCGAGGCGGTCGACCTGCCTGAGAGGTGCGTGCTGATCTTCGGCCAGGAGGGGCCGGGTCTGTCCGGTGCGGTCAGGGATGCCGCGTCGATGGTGTGTTCCATCTCGCAGTTCGGATCGACCAGGTCCATCAACGCCGGGGTCGCATCGGGGATCGCCATGCACACATGGATCCGACAACATGCCAGGTGACGTTGGTCCCTCCTCGTCAGCGCCGTACGTCGGTAGGTTGCAACCCGTGACCAGCCACCGTCAACTGGCGACACTCCTGCTTGCGCTGCCGGGCGCATTGTTGGCCCATTCGCTCGCCTACCTGTGGGCCCACCCGGGGTCCATCACGCTGAACGTGGGGAGGTCACACGGTTACCTACCGGTGGCAGGTCCGCTGCTGGGCCTCGGAGGCGCGCTTGTTCTGGCATGGCTGGTGACAGCTGGAGTGCGTGCTGCCGGGCCCGACTTGAGGCCTGGCGTGGTGAGGTTGGCAGTGGTTCAGGCCCTCGCCTTCTGCGCCCAGGAGAGCATCGAGGCTCTGGTCGGTGGTGCAGGCTTCGCTGAGTTGTGGGTAGAGCCTGCAGTCCTGTTGGGGCTGGCACTCCAGTTGCCGGTGGCAGCGCTGCTCGTCGGCCTGGTGAGAGCAGGTGAGACCCTTGTTGGATTTCTCCATGCTTCCAGCCGGCGGACAGAAGATGCCTCACATGATCCGCGGATTCCCGTGCCGTTCTCGGTTCCAGCGCGTCCGGTTGTGCTCTCGGTTGGGCGTCGTGGCCCGCCGGTTGTCGTCTGACACACGCACAAGACGACAACCGATCAGAGGAGGACCTAGATGAAGACGCGATGTTTCGCGGGCCTGCTGCTGGCGCTCGCCGCAGCACTGACCGCATGCAGTCCAAGTTCCACGGGAGTGGATGAGGATCTGTCCCAGCCGACGATGC
This sequence comes from Candidatus Neomicrothrix sp. UBA7884, assembly GCA_002501135.1. Lineage (GTDB taxonomy): Bacteria > Actinomycetota > Acidimicrobiia > Acidimicrobiales > MedAcidi-G1 > UBA3125. The sequence goes on along the minus strand of DLRQ01000059.1, from coordinate 12,293 downwards.
CCTCGTCCGACATGGCTGACCATGAGATGGCCGAGCCGATGGACATGGCTGACCATGAGACACCTGACCACGGTGGCCATGAACACGGCCAGCCTGTGGATCTGACCGGCCTGGCATCCCGACCAGAGGTTTCACTCCTCGCAGAGGCCGACGGATCTGGTGGGATCATGTTGGACATCGAAGTGCTCGGCCTCGAGTTGGTTCCAGCCGATCCACCCGTTGACCATCGTCCCGGACAGGGGCACGTACATGTGGCTGTAGATGGCCTGCCGGTTGCAATGATTGCAGATACCAGTTACCACGTAGCTGGCCTGACCAACGGAAGTCACGCCGTAACTGTCACCCTGTCGTCAAACGACCACAGGGACTACCACGCTGGCGGAAGTGCCATCAGCGCCACGGCCGATGTGCAGGTAACGGGCGGTGCTCCTCTGGTTGAGCCGGACGTCAGGTTCGAAGTGGACGTGGCAGGTGGAACGATTGGTGGAGGCCTCCAGCGGTTTGAGGCCTCCGTAGGCCAGCTGGTCGAGGTAACTGTGAGGAGCGATGTCGCCGACGACGTCCACCTGCACGTCTACGACTTGAAGGTGGCGGTGCACGAGCGAATGCCGGCCGTCCTGCTTGTAGAGGTTGACATTCCCGGAGTGTTCGAGGCCGAGTTGCACACGGCTGGCTTCAAGATCTTTGAGTTGGCGGTTTCATGATGCTTCCTGCGGTGTTAGCCCACGGAGTCGGGGGCCGGAGCGACCTGCCGGTTCCCGAGTGGCAGGCCGCCTGGGGCGCAACCGTGGCGCTGGTGCTCTCCTTTGCCGCCCTGGGCCTCCTCTGGCATCGCCCCAGGCTGAGGGACATGTCTGTCGGGATTCCGGTGACGCCAGCGGTCGCGGGAATCGTCCGCTCCATTATGGGCGTCTTGAGGGCGGCGGTCCTGATTGTGTTCCTCGTGGTGCTGGCAGCAGGCCTGGTCGGGGCTGACGACGCGTTATCGAACATCTCCCCGGTGTCGGTCTACGTGTTGTTCTGGATCGGGATCCCGGTGGCCTCGATCCTCCTTGGACCGGTGTGGAGGGCTGTCAGCCCGTGGGAGACACTTGGTCGGCTGGTGAGCCGCCCTTCCGATGGAGAGGCACCCGGCTGGCTCACCTCCGGGTGGGCTGCACTCGTGCCGATCAGCATCTTCCACTGGCTGGAACTGGCCTACCACGACGGCGCCAACCCCCGGGTCCTGGGTTGGCTGGGGCTGGCCTACACGCTGGGACTTATGGCGGTATCCCGCCGGTGGGGTTGGGAAGAGGCGCGCAGGGCCGAGGGCTTTGGGGTGCTCTTCGACGCCGTTGCCTCTCTTTCACCCTTTCGACGGGACGGGTCGGGTCGGTTGTTCGTGAGGCCACCGCTGGTCGGTGTGGCCGGATCCTCCGCCTCGCCAGTCTTGCTGGCGGTGATCCTGGCTGCGCTGGGTGGCACCGCATTCGATGGCTTTTCGCGCACCCGTGTCTGGGGTGGTCTCATGGTTGGCCGGGCCGGGTGGGAGGCAACTGCGGTGAGCACCGTGGGCCTCGTGTGGATTGTGGCACTGGTCGGTCTCGCCTACCACCTGGCATGCAGGTCAGGTGGGCGTCTGACCGGCGACCCGGACTTTGCTGCCAGGTTCGGGGCCTCGCTCGTGCCGATCCTCGTCGGATACGACCTGGCCCACTACTTCTCCCTGCTGCTGCTCGAGGGCCAGACCTTCATAGCGCTTGCCTCGGATCCACTGGGAAGGGGTTGGGACCTGTTCGGAACAGTGGACAATGCCGTCAACTGGACCCTTGTCTCGACCACAGCGGTGGGGTGGGTGCAGTTGGGCTCGATCGTGATCGGTCACATGGTTGCCGTGGTGGTTGCCCATGACCGCGCGGTGGAGGAGTGGAGGCCGACAATCGCCCTACGTAGCCAGTATCCGATGCTGGTCGTGATGGTCGCCTACACGGTCCTGGCACTGCTCCTGATAACGGGCTGAGGAAAGGGTCGTCACGCCGCTTGCATTAATCGAACATATGTTCGATAATGGGGTGTGACCCTGCCTTCATCCCTCCTGGCCGAACCCGAGCCGTTCGACGATCTGCCTCCCAAGGAGCATCCTGTTCCTCTCGCCACCACGCTCTCGCCTGTTCGTACGGTTCCAACGCTGGCCGAGGCTGCCCTGCGTGTACGTCCCACCACTCTGGCGGTGGAGCGCATTCTGCCGGTCCTTCCTGCCCTGGTTGGTCTGGTTCCCGATGGCCTGAGGCGCGGTAGCAGCCTCGGGGTCTCCGGCCCCGGGGCGCGTTCTCTGGCCATGGCCCTCATGGCCGGGACGACATCGGCGGGTTCGTGGGCGGCCGTCGTTGGCGACCCCGACCTGGGGCTGGTGGCGGCCGGCGAGGCCGGGGTGGCCCTTGAACGCCTGGCGATCGTGACAACACCTGAACCTTCCGCATGGGGCGACGTGGTCGGGGCCCTGGTGGGTTCTCTAGACCTCGTGGTGGTTGCACCACAGCACCGTGTAGGTGCTGCAACCGTCAGGCGCCTGATGGCCCGTGTCCGTGAACGTGGGTCTGTGCTGATACGGGTCGGTGACGGTCCCTGGCCTGACCGGTTCGACCTCACGCTGACGGTTGTCGACGGTTCGTGGGAGGGTCACGGGAGCGGTCACGGACGCCTACTCCTGAGGCGTGCTGAGGTGCTGGCCTCTGGCAGGAGGGCTGCTTCCAGGGAACGCCGTGTTGCCATGATGCTGCCCTCCCCCGATGGAAGCCCGGCATCCTCCGAACAGACGGGCGACGGGTGACAGAACCGGCCCGCACCCTGGTCGTCCGCTGCCCCGACTGGCCGCTTACCGCCCTAGGGGTTGCCCCGTCGGATCCTGCGATGGTCCTTGCCTCTGGAAGGGTCGTGGCGGCGTCGACTGCTGCCCGGTCCGGCGGGGTACTTGAGGGGCAGCGCCGCCGCCTGGCTCAGAGCATGTGCCCCGAGGCCGCTGTGCTGGAACGCGACGAGGCGGTCGAGGCCCGTGGGTTCGAGCCCGTGGTGGCGGCCCTGTCCGACATCACCCCGTGGGTGGAGTTGCAACGTCCGGGAACCTGCGCCTTTGCTGTCCGGGGCCCTGTCCGGCTCTTTGGAGGCGAGGAGTCTCTGGTGGACAGCACCGCCGTCACGGTGCAGGAGGCCCTTGATGACACCCTGGGGGTGGGAGCCCACCCGGGTTGTCGTATCGGTGTGGCCGACGGCCCGTTTGCTGCCGGCCTGGCTGCCCGATCTGTTGATGGGAGGGCGGTCCTGGTGCCGGCCGGTGCCACCCCTGGGTTCCTGATCCCCTTTCCGGTGTCGGTCCTGGAGCGTCCCGACCTGGTCGACGTGCTGGTGCGGCTTGGCCTGACGACCCTGGGGGCGCTGGCGGCCCTGCCGGTCGCCGATGTGGTCGGCAGGTTCGGATCCGAGGGCCTCGATGCCCAGCGTCTGGCCAGAGGGCTCGACGGTCGTCCGCTTCAACTGGCGGGCCATCCCCCTGATCTGGCGGTCGGCATCGAGATGGACCCACCGGTGGAGCGGATCGACCAGGTTGCCTTCGCCGCCCGCTCGCTGGCCGGGTCTCTCCACGACGGGTTGGCCTGCCGGGGGTTGGCGTGCAGGCGCGTGGTCGTCGAGGCCGAGACCGGGCACGGTGAGCGGCTGGTCCGCAGGTGGCGCGACGAGGGGGCTATCGGGGCTACGGCCCTGGCCGACCGGGTCCGTTGGCAGTTGGAGGGATGGCTGAACGGCCCGCCCGGCGTTCGTCCCACCTCGGGGCTGGTGCGCCTGGACCTGGTTCCCGAGGAGCTGGTGCATGCCGGAAGCCACCAGCCAGGGTTCTGGGGTGGTGCCACAGCGGCCGACGAGCGGGCCCTTCGGGCCCTCAACAGGGTGGCCGCCATGCTGGGTCCCGGTTCGGTGCGGGTTCCAGAGTGGCGTGGTGGACGGGACCCCGCAGAACAGATGACCCTGGTTCCCGTGCCGGAGGGGCCCGTCGCCGGGTCAGTGGATGGACTCATCCCCGTGGTTCCGCATCCTCCCGACAGTCCTCCATGGCCCGGGGTCGTCCCCGCTCCGTCTCCCGCAGCGGTGCACGCTGCGCCGGCAGCAGTGGAGGTCCTGGATGCTGCCGACCGGACTGTCATTGTCGATGGTCGAGGTGTGGTGTCGGCGGAACCTGTCCGGTTGTGCCAGGGGGGTGGAGCAGGGGTCGGGGTGGTCTCGTGGGCCGGCCCGTGGCCGGTGGATGAGAGGTGGTGGGACCCTTCCCGCCACCGTCGCAGGGCCTGTATGCAGGTGGTGTTCGACGACGGGCTGGCACGTCTCCTGGTGTTGGAGGAAGGACGTTGGTGGGTGGCGGCCACCTACGACTGATCGCAGGCCTCCCGGACCCGCTAGCGTGCCCGGCACCACGAGCACGGGACAGGAGACAGGGGTGGCGGAACGCGAGGAGATGGACTGGGTCCGCTACGGGGCAGCCGTGCGGGAGTTGGCGCACCTGGTTGCCGACGACGGCTACCGGCCCGACATGATCCTGTCGATAGCGAGGGGCGGCCTGTTCGTGGCCGGCTCGCTGGGGTACGCCCTGGCGGTGAAGAACCTCTACGTGATGAACATCGAGTACTACACCGGGGTCGATGAGAGGCTCGACATTCCGGTCGTCCTGCCCCCGTACGTCGACTGGGTGGACCTGGGCGATGCAAGGATTCTCATTACCGACGATGTTGCCGACACGGGCCACACCCTGAACCTGGTGCGCGAGACGGCTCTGGCCAAGGTGGGCGAGGTTCGCTCAGCGGTTCTCTACCAAAAACCCCAGTCGGTGGTTGACTGCGAGTACGTGTGGTGCCACACCGACAAGTGGATCAACTTTCCCTGGTCGACCGAGCCGCCGGTGGTCGCTGCGGAAGAGGCAGCCCACCAGGTCCTCGACGCCTGAGGGCCGCCACTGACTGCTGGTCAGGCGTGGATGGGTGCCCTGTTCTCCGACCAGCGCACCTTGGCCTCCAGCTGTGATCCGACGGCGATGAGGATGTCCTCGCGGCCGTAGGCGGCCACGATCTGGGCTCCCACCGGCAGCCCTCCCGACGACCCCATTGGCAGGGAGATGGCTGGTTGCCCGGTCGTGTTGAACGGTGAGGTGAACGCGGCGTATGGCATCGACCGCTTCGAGGCCCGGAGGGGATCATCGTCGGTCGGGGTCAGCTCTCCGAGCAGGGGCGGCGGTTGGGCTGTGGTCGGTGTGACCAGCAGGTCGAAGCCCTCCTCCCACCATGAGGACATGTTCCTCCGGAAGGTCGCCATGAGGCTCTGGGCCTTGGCATAGTCGGTGGCGGAGTGGCCGTCGCCCATCTGGGCCAGCATCCATGTTCCCGGCTCGACGTCGTCCTCGCAGACAGGCCGGCCCAACTGTCCGCCCAGGTGTTCGAGGCTGAGGACCGCGCCCACACCCCAGTTCACGTTGAAGGCCCAGCTCAGTTCCTCCAGCTGGTCCAGGGCCGGCGGGTGGGCATCGACCACCTCGTGGCCGAGTTCCTCGAGGAGGGATGCGGTTCGTCGGGCGGTGTCGGCGCAGTCGGGGTGGACCCCGGTCATGGCGTGTTCAGCGAGAAGCCCGATTCGCAGTCTGCCGGCGTCCCCACCCACCCTGTCCGAGTAGGGACGTCCGTGGTCTGGTGCCACCACGCCGTCGCCCAGGAACGGGATGGCCGTTGCATCCAGGATCCCGGCGCAGTCACGCATTGTGTGGCAGACCACGTGCTGGACCGACACCCCCCACTCCTCCTTGACGGGACCCATGGAGATCCTGCCCCTTGACGGCTTTAGCCCGACAAGGCCGCACATGGCGGCAGGAATGCGGATGGAGCCGCCTCCGTCGCTGGCGTTCGCAGCGGGGAGGATTCCCGCGGCAACTGCCGCAGCCGACCCTCCAGAGGAGCCACCGGTTCCGTAGTCGGTGTTCCAGGGGTTGCGGCTGGGTCCGTACGCCATGGGTTCGGTGGTTGCCACCAGGCCCAGTTCGGGCGTGTTGGTTCGGCCCACGTTGATGAATCCGGCCTCCCTGTAGCGCCTAACCAGGTTGGAGTCGGTCGTGGAGGTGAGGTTGGCGTACTTGAGTGCCTGAACCCCGCAGTGGTGTGGCTGGCCCGCCTCCTCGGACCAGAGGTCCTTGATGAGCATCGGCACCCCGCGGAACGGCCCGTCCGGAAGGTCAGGTGAGGCGGCCACGGCGAGGGCCTTCTCGAACTGCCTGTGAATGACGGCATTCAGTTCTCCGTCGAGTGCCTCGATGCGACTGATGGTGGCTTCCACGGCCTCGACGGGGGAGATGTCGCCCTGGCGGATCAGCTCGGCCAGGCCGACTGCGTCGAACTGGGCCAGGTCGTCGGTGGTGTGGTCGTTGTCCATGGCGGCGACGGTAGCCCCCGCCTGCTGTTCAGACCGATCCGGAGCGTTCCAGGTAGTTGTAGATGGTGAACCTGCTCACGCCCAGGGCGTCGGCAACGTCCTCAACCGACTTTCGGAGGGTGAAGGCCCCCCATTCGTTGAGCATGGTCACGGCGGCCTGTTTCTGGGTGCGATCCATTGCGCTGCGACTCGCCCCCAACTCTGTTTCGGCGGCCACGATCAAGACGTCCAAGGCGTTGTGCAGGTCGGGTCGGCGCAGGCCCCCGACGACCTCACCATCCCAGACCAGAGGCAGGTCGGCATCGGTGATCTGGTCGGGTTCGAGCAGTTGGGCGCCTAGAGCCTCGGCGACCGGGGCCATGGCTGCCACGAGAGGGTGTTCGGGACTTGACACACGGTCACGTTAGCCCGACCTATGACGTTGACAAAATGTTGAACGGACGGCAGCATGTCGGGGTGTCAGTGACCATCGCTACCTCCCTGGAAGATGCCTGCGCTGCCCTGACCGCTGAACCAGGTTCGCTGGTCCTGGCAGGTGGGACCGACCTCATGGTCGAGGTCAACCGGGGCAGCCGACGTATCGGCAACGTGGTCGCCCTCAACCGGATCCCCGAACTAGCCGGCTGGCATCTGATCGGAGATGAATTGCGGCTCGGCGCCGGTGTCACCTTTGCAGAGATCTGTGACCCCGAGATTGCGGCGCTGGTGCCAGCGCTGGCCCAGGCCGCCCGCACCGTCGGCTCCCCACAGATCCGCAACGCCGCAACGATCGGTGGCAACATAGCGACCGCCTCACCCGCCGGTGACAGCATTCCCGTGCTGGCCGCCCTCGACGCCGTGCTGGAACTGCGTTCGGCCGAAGCCAGTCGCGAGGTACCCGTCACCGAGTTCATCACGGGTGTCAAGGCGACCTGCCTGATGCCCGGAGAGTTGATCGAGGCCGTCAGGGTTCCGGTACTGGACGGCCCCCAGGAGTTCTGCAAGGTCGGGCCGCGTAACGCCATGGTCATCTCGGTTGCATCCCTGGCCCTGCTTGTGGACCGCAGCGCCCGCAGGATCAGGGTGGGCCTGGGGTCTGTAGCTCCGACGCCACTTCGGGCCACACAGGCCGAGGACCATGTGAGCGGCCATCTCGACTGGGACAACGGCGTACCGCCCAGGCTGGAAGTGGTCAGGGAGTTCGCTGAGCTGGTCGCCAGCTCAGCAAGCCCGATCGACGACCACCGTGGCTCCGCCGCCTACCGTCGCCACGCCGTGCGGATCCTCGCACAACGATCCCTCACGAGGGTCCTGAACCGGGTGTCGCCTTCATGAGCACGGACCCGTTCGTTCTGGAGGTGAACGGCCAGAGCCACGAGGTTGCCGATGCCCACCCCGGAGAGAGCCTCCTTCGGGTGCTGCGCGAACGGCTAGGGCTGCCAGGGTCCAAGAACGCCTGTGAGGAGGGTGAGTGCGGATCCTGCACGGTCCTCGTCGACGGACAGACAGTGTGTTCCTGCCTGGTGTTGGCCTCCACTGCTGCCGGAAGGAAGATCACGACCATCGAGGGGATCTCCGGAGATGACGGCCTCAGCCACGTCCAGGAGGCGTTCGTCGACGCCGGAGCGGTGCAGTGCGGCTTCTGTACGCCGGGCCTGATCGTGTCCATCGGATCCCTACTCGAGTCGGACCCCGACCCGAGTGACCTGGCCGTGCGGGAGGCCATCAGCGGCAACCTCTGTCGATGCACGGGCTACGGCCGCGTGCTCGAAGCGGTCCACCTGGCCGCTACCCGGCGGGGAGGGTCGACATGACAGACCTGGCAATCTCGAAGCGAACTGCCGCCCCACGCATCGGCGAGGACACCCCCCGGCCCGATGGTGTGCCCAAGGTGGCGGGAACCTTCGCCTTCTCCTCGGACCTCCACCACGACCGGATGCTTTGGGGTGGAACTCTCCGCTCACCGCACCCATCGGCCCGGATCAGGTCGGTGGACATATCCGCCGCAGTGGCCGTCACCGGTGTGCACGCCGTGCTTACCCACGAGGACGTTCCGGGCTCGCTCGTCTACGGCCTCGAGCACAGGGACCAGCCGGTGCTGGCGCCCGATGTGGTCCGCTACGAGGGCGAACCCGTGGCCATCGTGGCAGCCGACAGCCCCGAAGCCGTGCGAATGGCTGTAGATGCCATAGCGGTCGACTACGAGCCCCTGGACCCCCTCGTGGACCCCGACCTCGCAGAACGGGCCGATCCCATCCACCCCGACGGAAACCTGGTTCGACGTATCAACCTCATCCACGGTGATCAAGATGTCCGCGGCGAGGTCCAGGTCGAGGGCACCTACGAGGTGGGAATGCAGGACCAGGCGTTCCTGGGGCCCGAGTCCGGTATGGCGGTACCGGCAGAGGACGGTGGCATCGACCTCTACGTGGCAACGCAGTGGCTCCACTCCGACCGGGACCAGGTGGCCGACTGCCTGGGCCTGGATCCCGCCCTGGTGCGGCTCACCCTCTCGGGGGTCGGCGGAGCCTTCGGAGCCCGCGAGGACCTCAGCCTCCACGTCCACCTCTGCATGCTGGCCCTCCACACCCGCAGGCCCGTGAAGATGGTCTACTCACGCGAGGAGTCCTTCCATGGTCACGTGCACAGGCATCCGGCACGGATGTGGTTTCGGCACCACGCCGACCGTGACGGCAGCATTGTCCGGGTCGAGTCCCGCCTGGTTCTCGATGGTGGTGCCTACGCCTCATCAAGCGGCGCCGTCATCGCAAACGCAGCCTGCTTCGCCGCCGGTCCCTACAGGGTTCCCAGCGCCCACATCGACGGCGCCGTTGTGCGGACCAACAACCCACCGTGTGGGGCGATGCGCGGCTTCGGGGCCGTCCAGACCTGCTTTGCCCACGAGGCCCAGATGGACCGCCTGGCCGACGCTCTTGGTATGGACCCGGTGGAGTTGCGCCTCCACAATGCCCTGGCTCCCGGTGATGAACTCCTCACCGGCCAGACGATCACCGGAACCGCACCCGTTGCCGAGGTCATCAGGACCTGCGCCGACCACCCCTCGGGCGCCTCGATGGCAGTCGACCCGATGGAACTCCCGGGCGGCGCCGGCCGAACGGCTGATCCCGAGCACGTGGTACGGGGCGAGGCCTTCGCCGTCGGCTTCAAGAACATTTTGTTCTCAGAGGGATTCGACGACTTCAGCGAGGCCTCCTGTCATCTGGCAGACGGGGTGGCCACGATCACGAGCGCCTGCGCCGAGGTTGGCCAGGGGTTCGTGACGCTCGCCCAGCAGATCACCCGTGAGGTGCTGGGTGTGGATGATGTCGTACTTCTCCCGGCATCCACGGTCGGAATCGGATCTGCCGGCTCCACATCGGCCAGCCGGCAGACCTGGATGTCGGGTGGTGCGATCCAGGAGGCCTGCGGACAGGTACGTGTTCAGTTGCTTGAACGCCTCGCCGTGAAGCACGGTGTCGACGCCGACGACCTGGTCGTTGCCGACGGAAGGGTCGTTTCCATGGCCGGTGGACTGGAGATCGATCTGGTCGAGGCCACGGCCGAGCCCATCGAGGCGTCCGTGGTGTTTCGCCACGCACCCACGCTGCCCCTCGATGAGAACGGTCAGGGGGACGCACACGTCTCGTTCGCCTTCTCGGCCCACCGCGCCATCGTTGATGTCGACGTTGAGTTGGGCCTCGTCAAGGTTGTCGAGTTGACCACCTCCCAGGACGTGGGCCGGGTGCTCAACCCCCTCCAGACCGTCGGTCAACTCGAGGGCGGTGCAGCCCAGGGTGTCGGTCTGGCGGTAATGGAGGAGGTTCTGGTCCAGGGGGGTCGGATCCGTAACGCCTCGTTCACCGACTATCTGGTTCCGACGGCACTCGACATGCCGCCCGTCGAGATTGCCGCCCTGATCGAGGAGGCTGAACCGGGCGCACCCTTTGGTGCAAAGGGCATTGGGGAGCCACCCTCCATCTCGTCCACGGCTGCGGTGGCGGCCGCCATTCGCAATGCCACCGGCCTGGACCTGCCGAGGGTGCCGGTAAGGCCAACAGACATCGTGTTCCCGGAAGGTGCAGCATGAACGGTCCCGACAGCCACCTGCGCATCGACGGCGACCGCCTGATGCGGCGACTCGCCGAACTGGCCACTATCGGTCCCATCGACGGTGGAGGTTCAAGCAGGCTGGCCCTCACCGACGAGGACCGCGAGGGACGTGACCTTGTCACCACCTGGATGCGCGATCTGGGCCTTGACGTCCGCATCGACGGAATCGGCAACGTGGTTGCCACCCGTCCGGGTCGGACCGATGGCCCTGTCGTAATGACAGGAAGCCACATAGACACGGTGCGCTCAGGCGGACGCTATGACGGGAACCTCGGGGTTCTGGCAGGCCTCGAGGTGATCGAGACACTCATAGATGCAGGTGTCGAGACAGAGCATCCGATTGCCGTGGCCTTCTTCACCGACGAGGAGGGAGCCAGGTTCCCACCGGACATGCTCGGAAGCCTCGTCTATGTGGGTGGCCTGGCCCTCGAGGAGGCCCTCGACATCGAGGGAATTGACGGCACCGTCGTGGGAGACGAACTTGACCGCATCGGCTACAGGGGCCCCCAACCCTGCCCGGGCCCCACCCCGCACGCATTCGTGGAACTCCACATTGAGCAGGGCCCCGTGCTCGAGGCCGGAGGCCACACGATCGGGGCCGTCACAGGAGTTCAGGGCATCTCGTGGACAGAGTTCACAATCACGGGCCAGGCCAACCATGCCGGGACCACGCCCATGGACCTGCGCCACGACGCCGGCTGGGCGGCAGCAGCCATTGCGGTCCACGTTCGCGACATGGCCACCAGGATGGGCGGCAGGCAGGTCGCAACTGTCGGGCGGCTGGACCTTGTGCCAGACCTCGTGAACGTCGTTGCCGGTTCCGCCGTCCTCACAGTCGACCTGCGCAACACCGACGAGGCACTCCTGGCAGAAGCCGAGGTCGACCTCGCCGCATTCGTGGACGGAATCGCCGAAGCCGAGGGCGTCATGATCGAGGCCCGAACCCTCGCACGGTTCGAGCCGGTGGCGTTCAACGGATCCGTGGTCGAGACCGTTGCCAGAACTGCAGCGAGCCTGGGGCACGCTGTCTCGGAGATGCCCTCAGGTGCCGGCCACGATGCCCAGATGATGGCGCGCGTCTGCCCTACAGGGATGGTGTTCGTGCCCAGCAGGGACGGCATAAGCCACAACCCCGCCGAGCACACCGACCCGGCAGACCTGGCAGCGGGTGTCAATGTCTTGCTGCAGACACTGCTGGCGCTTGACGGTGATGCACTGGAAGACGTCGCCCCCGTGGAGGGAGAGACCAGATGAGCCGAATTCTCACAGTGGGAGCCGCGCAGACCGGACCCATCCAGCGGGCCGACTCCCGTGCCGATGTGGTTGAGCGACTCATCGCCCTGTTGCGCCAGGGGGCAGACGCAGGCTGTGACCTCGTCGTGTTCCCGGAACTGGCACTCACGACATTCTTCCCCCGCTGGTGGGTGGATGACCGGGCAGAGTTTGACAACTTCTTTGAGACGGAGATGCCTGGGCCCGACACGAAGCCGCTCTTCGACGAGGCCGCACGCCTGGGTGTCGGCTTCCACCTCGGCTACGCAGAGTTGACAACCGGCGGCCACCACTACAACACGGCCATCCTGGTCGAGCGTGACGGTTCGCTGGCCGGTCGCTACCGCAAGGTTCACCTGCCGGGCCACCATGAGCACGAACCCTGGCGTGAATTCCAGCACCTGGAGCGCTACTACTTCGAGCCCGGCGACGGGTTCAGCGTGTTCGGCGCCTTCGGCGGAGTTGTCGGTATGGCCATCTGCAACGACCGTCGC
>DLRQ01000061.1:26213-26580 GCA_002501135.1 Candidatus Neomicrothrix sp. UBA7884 | reverse complement strand
GGGTCGGCCGTCGATCTCCAGGTCCGGCACCACAGTTACCACCCGGTCGGGGGAGAGGTCCACCGTGGAGGTGCCGTCAGCCACGTTGGTGACAATCTTGAGTCCGGACCAGACACCGGTAAGCCGGCTGAGGGCCACGGCGTGCATGCCGAGGTCAAGGGTCTCTTGGACGTCGCCGGGGTAGAGGATCGGCATGTGCAGGTCGACGAACGTGGCATCGGAACTGCTGGGCAGCGTGGAACTCTTGGCGACCGGGTCGTCACCCACGATCGCTACGGCTCCCCCGTACCTGGAGGTTCCGGCGAACACTGCATGGCGCAGCGCATCACCGGCACGGTCCAGACCGGGGGCCTTCCCGTACCAGATG
>DLRQ01000061.1:0-25897 GCA_002501135.1 Candidatus Neomicrothrix sp. UBA7884 | reverse complement strand
CCGTACCAGATGCCGAGGATCCCGTCGTAGCGGCAGTCGGGCTGTTCGGAGGCCAACTGGCTACCCATCACCGCGGTGGCACCCAGTTCCTCGTTCACAGCTGGACGGTTGACGATGGGAAGGTCGGGGAGCAGGGAGGCGACACGGGCCATCTCCAGGTCGAACCCACCAACCGGGGAGCCCGGGTAGCCCGAGGTGAACACAGCCGTGTTGAGGCCGGCGGCCCGGTCGGCCAGCAGTTGCTGGATCGGTATCCGGGCCAGGGCCTGAATACCCGTCAGATAGACGCGACCTTCGCTACTTCGGTAGCGATCATCAAGTTGATAGTCGTCGAGCACGGTCATTGATGGTCCCCCGGATCACAGTGATACTGACGCACCAGATTTGCATGGGTACGCTTGTTGCTCAACAGAACCGAATAAATATCGGAAAGGAAACTGAAGTGACGCAAATTGACCGGACAGATGCTCAAATTCTCGCTGAACTTCAGTCAGATGCACGGCAGACCAATCGGGCCCTTGCCGCCGGCGTCGGCCTGGCACCATCCACCACGCTCGACAGGGTGCGCTCACTAGAGGAGCGGGGTGTCATCACCGGTTATCACGCCACCACTGACCTGAAGGCCCTCGGCCGACCGATCCAGGCAATGGTCGCAATACGCCTGCACCCCAAGACTGCCGCCATAGTCGACAGGGTCGTCGAACAACTCTGGTCACTTCCCGAGACGCTTTCGGTGTTCATGCTTTCGGGCATCGATGACATCCTCACCCACCTGAGCGTCCAGGACACCGACGCCCTGCGACACCTGGTCCTGGACCGCATCTCCAGCATCGACGGCGTCGTTGATGAGCGCACATCTCTGGTTTTCGAACACCGTCGCCGAACCGTTGTCGAACCCCTTGAGACCTGACCGGGTATCAGCGGCCCTCGCCAACGGGTCAGGAAAGTCTTCTCACCGGGTCGGCAACGCCGATCCGGCTGGCGGTGGCCCCCAGAGTCGCCTCAGGCGTGCGATCCTGTCAGCGTGCGTGTCACTCTTGCCATAGCGGCCCTCGTTGCGGTGACCGCAACTGCATGTGGCGTTGCAGAAGAGGTGTCCACACCAGTCACCACACCGGACCTCTTCGGTAACAGCGCAGCCATCACAACCGTCGCTCCACTGAAGGTTGACGGTTGGGTCACGGTAGACCTGCCTGACCTGCGGGCCGCCAACGACGATTGCGTCCGGGACGCCCAACCCGAAAGCATCCAGATCGTTGAGGAAGGCCCCGAGACCGTCACGGTCGAATCCGGCGACACCCTGGGCAAGATCGCCAAGCACCACGAACGCACGGTCGAGCAGTTCCTGCGGGCAAACGGCCTGAGCGATCCGAACATGCTGAAGATCGGGCAGGTCCTGTTGATCCCCCGTGAGAGTTCAAAGGAACTTGACGTGCCCGGTGGGCCGCTCATCAGGTTCGCCGACCTTGTGTGTGTAATCGATACCCGTGTCATGGCCTTCGGTCCGGACGGAACAGCCCTGAACCGACCCGGCTTCATTCAGGTGTTCGCACGATGGCCGCGCATCGAAGGTCCCCGCGATTCACCCAAGGTCAACGGTCGCCTCCTGGGAATCACCCAGGGAGCGGTACAGAAGTTCCTTGACGAAACGACCACGGCCATTGAGCGAAACGGCTACGCCTGCCTGGATTCGGTCGAGGGCAGGTGCATGTGGCTCCAGCACCAGTACGAGGTGCTCCTCGCCACAGATGAGGTTCTCAGCCTGCGTAACACCGTCAGGCATCTGCTGCCGGGGGTCGCCGGTGAGACATCAGAAATCCTGACTGAGACCTTCAACCTCTCCACCGGGCAGCCAATTCAGGTGACCGACCTCTTTGACCCGACCACGGACTGGGTCGAGGCGGTGTCGACCGAGGCTCAGGCCAGGCTTGAACTCGAGCCCTGGACCGACCAGCGCCGGGTAGTCGGTGCTGGCAGCGAGGCCGCCAATTTCGAACGCTTCAACCTGACACATGGCGGCCTGGTCCTGTCGTTCGCCCCCTTCAGCGTGGGCGGATCCGGAACCAACACCTTGTCCATCACAATCCCGTACCCGGCGTTAGACGGTTACTGGGCCCAGGGTGGGTACGTGGCCCGTCTGGCCCAGAGCTGAGCCTGCGACAAGAGGACGGCTTATGAAACTGGTCGACTTTGGTCTCGGCCCGTATGTGCAGACCACCCCCAGCAGGCGCTTCCCGGTCTACACCCGCGGCAACGCCGGAGAGGTCTACCCGGAGGTAGTGTTTCCGCTGAGCACCACCATGGCCAGAGATCTGGGCGGTGATCCGTTCAGCGATGCCCTGCTCTCAACCGGGGTGATCACCCGTGCCGAGTGTGACGAGGACGCCGACGTCCACATGGGAATCTTCGGTGGCTACTCCTACCTGAACCTCTCGGTATCGCGGGTGATCGCTGTGCGCACACCCGGTGCCACAATCGCCGAGACCGATGCGACATTCCTCGGAGCCGAAGGCATAGCCCCACCGCATCTGGCCCGGCGTGGCGACCGTTACCCCGTGGCGATGCTGCGCGGGGTGCTGCACGGGCTGAAGGTGCTGTTGGCCGATGAGATTCCACACCTGTCCGCTGACCTTGCCGAGTCGGCAATGTGGCGTGCATCGCTGCCAAATCCACAGAACGCATCAGACGACGACCTTGTTGCCGTGATGACAGATTCCGCACCGATGCTGGCTCGGATGTTCACCGGTCACCTGCTGGTCTCAGGAGGTGCCGGAGCCGCTTTCTACATACTCCGCGACATCTGCTCCCGGAAACTGGGCAATGGATCCGTTGCCCTGAGCCTGGTGTCTGGAATAGGCGAGGTCGCCTCGGCTGAGCCGTCATTCGCCCTCTGGGACCTGAGCCGGCTGGTCGCCGCCGACACGACTCTGACATCGCTCTTCGACGACGGTGGCGCCGGCCTGTACGACAGGCTGTCGAGCGCCAGGGGCACGACAGCTGTCGAGGGCTTTCTCACGGAGTTCGACACGTTCCTCGATAACTATGGGAGCCGCGGCCCGAACGAATGGGAGATGGCGTGCGAGGTCTGGGGAACCGAGCCTGCCATGCCCCTGGCGATCATCGACCGGATGCGCCATGCAGGCGAGGACCACGCACCTGCCACGCGGTCGACCGCACGTGTCGGTGAGCGTGAGGCGTCAGTGCGCGCAGCCAGATCCCGTCTGAACGGTGTCACCAGATGGTTGTTTGATCGTGCGCTCACCTCAGCCGTGGTCCACAGCCGTGCCAGGGAACAGGGAAAGGCCATGTTGGTCAAGGTCATCCACGATGTCCGGCTGGCCGCACGCGAACTGGGGCGCAGGATGGCCAAACTGACACCCGAGGGCAGACCCGATGACCTCTGGTACGTGACCTACGCGGAGTTGGACAACTACCGGCGGGATCCAGGCGCATTTGCAGACCTGGTGGCATCGAGAAGAGCAACACGCGATGCCCTTTCGCAGCTGGTTCCGCCGTTCTGCTTTTCCGGAGAGATGCCTCCCATCGAGACCTGGGAGAGGCGGGCGGAACACACAACCGAAGCCGCCACTGCTGGAACGGTGCTGACCGGTATTCCCGGCTGCAGCGGTGTCGTGCGGGGTCGTGCCTGCGTAGTCACCGACCCTTCAGATCCGGGCGATCTGGGGCCCGGTGACATCCTGATCGCACCCCTCACCGACCCCAGTTGGACACCCCTGTTCGTGCCGGTTGAGGCGGTGGTCGTCGACGTCGGAGGCCAGTTGAGCCACGCCGTGATCGTGTCGCGCGAACTGGGCCTTCCGTGCGTGGTCAGCGCCACGGGTGCATCCCTGTCGATACCCGACGGAGCCCTAGTTGAGGTCGACGGAGCTGCGGGCACCGTGACCCTGCTCCCGGACTGAACCACTCAGGCATTGGCCGACCTGAAGTCGGCCATGAACCCAACGAGTGTCTCGACACTCTCGACGGGCATTGCGTTGTAGACACTTGCCCTGATGCCGCCGACGCTGCGGTGACCCTTCAGGTTCACCATTCCGGCAGCGGCGGCCTCAGCCACAAAGCGCTGCTCAAGGTCCTCGTCGGGCAGCCGGAACACGATGTTCATGTGCGACCTGGAGGCCACATCCACAGGCGACCGGTACCAGCCGTCACTACCGTCGATCGCCCCGTAGACGAGGTCCGCACGCCGGGCTGCACGTCGCTCGAACTCGCCGAGACCGCCAGAGGCCTTCATCCAGGCGAGGACCTTGCCCATCACGTAGACGGGAAACATCGGAGGCGTGTTGGCCATTGAGTCAGCAGAGGCATGTGTTCGGTAGTCGAGATAGGAGACAAGATCACGACAGCTGCGGCCCAGCAGGTCGGTGCGGACCACGACAACTGCCAGACCGGCCGGGCCAAGGTTCTTCTGGGCTCCCCCGTAAACGAGGTCGAAGCGACCCCAGTCGATCGGGCGGCTTAGGAAGTCGGAGCTCATGTCTGCAACCAGCGGCAGGCCCACCTCGGGGAAGTCCGGAAAGCGGATTCCGCCGATCGTCTCGTTGCTTGCCAGGTGCACGAACCTGGCGCCCTCCCGGACCTGAATCTCATCGGCCCCGGGCATCCGGGAGAAGTCGTCGTCGACGCCACTCCATGCGTCGTAGACGTCGGCAACCAGACGGGCCTCGGACAGTGCCTTTCCGCCCCACGTCCCCGTGTCCACATACCCGGCGGTGTCATCAGGGGCCAGGAGGTTCATGGGAACCAGCCCGAACTGGAGGCTTGCCCCGCCCTGAAGAAACAAGATGGTGAACTCGTCCGGCACCGAGGCCAGTTCCCTGAAGTCGGCAAGGGCACCCATGTGCACGGCGTCGTATGCACCTGCACGGTGGCTGGCCTCAACTATCGACATGCCGGTGCCGCCGAAGTCGAGCATTTCGTCACGAACCTCTTCGAGGACGCTCACCGGGAGGGTGCAGGGGCCCGCACAGAAGTTGTGGACCCGGGTGGAGGTGGTCATGGATTGCTCCCTTGGTCGAGCCCGGTCCGGCCGAGGCGGGATACAGGGTCGTGGTCGCTGACCCCGCAAGGCTAGCGGCGGTGACGGATGGGCCGGTACGGCTCAGTCGAAGGTGATGCGGCGAAGGGTGGGCTCGAGCACCGATGCCGTACGCCCCTCCGACTCGGCCAGTACCGCTGGATCAGCGCCGGGCGGGTTGTCAATGCCGAGCGGCACTATCTCGTAGGTGGCGCGGTCGACCCACGTGGGCACGTAGCCGGCATCTACCACGGCAACCGAACCATCGGGCCGGTCGGCTACGGCGAACCATGCGACCACACCGTCCTGGGTGGAGTCAGGGCACTCCGGGCGACAGTTCCTGCGCTCATCACCCGGTTGGTTCGAGAGGAAGTTGCCCAACCCGATTACCGCGTACTTGTCTGAGAACCGCAACACGGGCTGGATCACGTGTGCCTGGTGGCCGATCAGCAGGTCGATCGCCGGAGATGCGAGGAGCTTTGCCGACACCTCAGCCTGCCTGTCCGTGGGTTCGCTCTGGTACTCAACGCCCCAGTGGATGCTGACCACGACGAACTCGGCACCCTCGGCCACCGCCGCCTCGGCGTCGGCCACAACCTTCACCGGATCGAGGCTTCCGACCAGCCATGGCGGGTCGGTTGGAAGTGAGGCCCCGTTCATGATGTCGGTGTAGGACAGGTGAGCCACAGAGATGCTGCCTGGGGCGAACCAGGCCGGCCCTGCCCCGGTTTCGTCGAGGGCCATGCCGGCATGGGCCACACCCGCCCGGTCCAGATGGCTCAGGGTGGCACGCACACCTGAGACACCGGCATCCAGGCTGTGGTTGGATGCCACCGAGCAGCCGTCGTAGCCAGCCGCACCGATGGCATCTGCCAGCTCGAACGGCACCCGGAAGTTCGGGTAGTAGACGAGGTCGCTGTTGTCCTCAGACAGCGGTGTCTCCAGGTGGCAGATGGCGAGGTCGGCACCCGCCAGCACGGGCTGGACACGTCTGAACATGGGGTTGAAGTCGTAGCCACCGTCGTTGCCGTAGAAGCCGGCCATGTCGGCCACGTACTCGTGGACGAGCAGGTCGCCGGTAGCCACCATTGTGAAGGTGCGTGCCTCGAACGGGAGTGTCGTGGTGGTGGGAACTTCCGGGGGGAGGGTGGCTTCGGACCCGCCGTCGGCTGGCGACTCGGAAGGTGCTGTTGTGGCGGCAGGAGTCGGACCATTCTCGTCGTGGCTGACCCCGGTGAGCGTTGTCAGGTCAATCGACAGGTCCGCCCAGATCATCACGAGTGCAACGGCGAAGAAGGCCATGAGCATCCTGGTCAGATGCCATGCCACCCGACGCTCTGTCTCGGACATGACGTCGTGTTCTGGGTCGATACCGGTGGGGTCGCTCATGTCAGGTCGCGCAGGATCGGTACGCCTGGCCTCACGTCCCGGTTGTTGACACCGTTGGTCCGAACGGCCCGACCAGCGACCAGCACGTGGCGCACACCTTCGGCCTCACGGGCCGGGTCGGCAATGGTCGACCTGTCGATGATGGTCGCCGGGTCAAAGACGGTGATGTCGGCGACAGCACCCGACTGGATGCGACCCCGCCGTGCCATGTCGGAACTGATGTCGCCCAGCATCCGGGCCGGGAGGATCGTCATTCTGGCCAGAGCGTCGGGCAGGGAGAGCAGACCACGCTCGCGTACGTAGTGGCCGAGCACCCGGCTGAAACAACCCGTGGAGCGGGGGTGGTTGTTATGTGGCCGTTCCAGAATTGCATCGGAGCCGATCATCACCCATGGGGTGAGCAGCGAGGTGTCGATGTCGTCGTCGCTCATTGCAAAGGCTGCCGTCAACTTGTATTCCCTGCGGGCGGCGTTGAAGGTCTCCTCGGTAAGGCGTTCGTTGGTGCCCGCAATCTGGAGGTCACCCCACGAGATGCCGTACTTTTCCCGAAAATTGTCGTAGCGGGCGGTAGCTGCGCTGGTAGCCCAGAAAGTGTATGGATAGGTGCAGGCCGAAATCAGGATTCCCGAAGAGCGTGCCGCCTCCAACTGTGCGATGGCCTCGGCCATCCGACCGGTACCGCCGGTGGAGTTGATGTGCTCGATGTGGAGTCGACAACCCGTCTGGGTGGCGACCCTGATGGCCTCGTCGAGGGCCTCCTCCTGGGTGCCCGGCGTGAGGTTCTCCGAGTACCGGACGTGCAGGCACAGTGGCACCGAGTAACGGGCAGCCACCTCACCGTGGCGGAGCATCTCGTCGAAGCTGACGTCGACGGTGTACTCGGGCTGCTCGTGGATGCCCAGCGCACCGGCCAGGACGTCGGCCTCGGCCCGGCTGACCAGCTCGTCGAGATCGTCTCCGCGGGCCCTGCCGATTCCCAACTCCATGATCTTGCGGTGCTCATACTGGTCGGCGGCGCCTCCGTAGTTGACCGGAGGATCGTTGTCTGCTGCCTTGTTGAGGAAGTCGGTCATCGGATCATCGATGCCGTGGAGATTCAAATTGGTGGTGACACCGTCGGCGACCTTGAACCACTCGCCGTATCCGTTGGGTGGGTACGAGAGGATGTCGATAAAGCCCGGCGACACGACGAGGCCGGTGGCGTCGATGGTTCCCGAGGCGGAAAGGGGTTCGAGGCTGATCCGCGTGATCGTTTCTCCGTCGATACCCACGTGGGCCACCGCATCAAACCCCGAGTCGGGGTCGATTACCCGGCCGCCTACGATCACCGTGTCATAGACATGGTCGTCGGTGACTACCCCGATTGAATCATCGAGAACTGGTGGAACTGTGGGCGTGGTGGCTGCCGGCGCGCCGGTCGTTGACGGGGTAGCCGGGACCGATGAAGGTGCTGTGACCGGTGTGGCCGAGAGCCGCGTAGGCCGGGTGCTCAAACGCCGCAGAAGGGCAAGGTTGGCTGCACCGAAGCCCAGGCCGAACAGCACCCTGCGACGTGCAATGGCGGCAGGTCCCGACTCGACAGGCGTGCTCCCGTCGTCGGGTGGCTGGTCCTCCATCAGGGCGACGTTACCGGTGGAGCCGACCGCGTACACGGCACCGGGCCGCTTCTGGCGCGGCCACCGGTCACCGGCAACTGGCTAGCGTTGGATCGTGGAAATCCGTCACCCCGGTGCACTTGCCGTCCTGGCTGTCGTGGGCCTGGCGGCGCTTGTGGCTGCCATTGCAATTGGCGGGTCAGGTGACCTGTCGATGACCAGGGTGTCGGCCGAGCCGCTGTCCGAGGTGTCGCCGAACCTTGTCGTGGCCGAGCAGTACACCGTCGGCGTAGGCCCCTACTACGGCCTTGGCGCCTGGGTCGATTCGTATGACGCAGATCCTGCCTACACGTCGGGGAGGCCGTCGGTGCCACCTGGTGACACAGCCGAGATGGTGGCCGCCGGGGTTCAGACCCTGTTCATGCAGGCTGCACGCTCTGACGACCGGGCAACCGGGCCAACCACCGACCCGTGGGTTCTGGCAGAGTTTCTGATGAACGCCCACGCAGACGGCCTGGACGTGGTCGGCTGGTACCTGCCCAAGTGGAGCGCCGACGACGAGGACCTCGAGCGTCTCCTTGCGATTCACCGGTTTGAGGTGCTGGGCCACCGCTTTGACGGCCTCGCTGTCGACATCGAGTGGAACAGGGGCGAACTCGAAGACGACCCCGAGGAGCGCAGCCGTCGCCTGACCCTGTTGTCGCTGGGACTGCGTGAGGCGGTTGGCAGCGCGGTCCTCGGCGGCATCGTGATGCCACCGATAGTGACCGACCAGATCAACCCCGACTTCTGGCCGGGCTTTCCCTGGTCTGGCGTTGCAGGTGTCTACGACGTGTGGCTTCCCATGAACTACTGGTCGTTCCGCACCGAGGAACACGCTGATCCGCTCTACTACAGCGGCGAGAACATCAGGTTGCTGCGCCAGAACCTGCGCAATGAGAGCGCGGTGGTGCACGGCATCGGGGGTGTGGGTGCCGAGAGTGGCGACGTGTACGGCGCCGACGAACCTCTGGCGGGGCTGGACGACATGGAACTGTTTGTTCAGTCGCTGTCGGAGACGGGGGCGGTGGGTGGCTCAATCTACGACTGGGCCACCACCGGAGATGCAGCCAGAAGACGCCTGGCCGAACTCTTCGTTGAGCAGCGAATCGGATAGCAACGGGGTGCATCAGCCGAGGCCCATGTGCTCAAGGGTCTCGTGCGACAGCAACTCTGTCAGGTCAGCGACGATCTCGACCGGGTCGGAGAGCCCCGACTCGACGAGACGGTAGAGCGAGCCGTCACCGAGCCAGCCAGCGTCCGCCGGGTCAACCCCGGGAATTCCCAGAGAACCGTTGGAGCAGCGGCGGCGGACCTGAGCCCAGTCGTCGACCGGATCGGGGCACATCCGGGAGACGTCTCCCGGGGTGGGGGATGGAGACCCGAGAGGACGGTCCAGGACAGTAGTCAGAACGCGGTTGATCCAGATGTGGCTGAGGAAGCGCATCGGGTCGACTGCCGGCGGAGGCATCGGCTGGTCGAGCAACCGGCGAAGAAGGTCTGTGAGCAGCCCCCTGCCACCTTCGAGCAATTCGACGCGACTGCCCCAGTCGATGGCTGTAGCCGGTGGGCCCTTTCGACCCAGCAGGTCGAGAACCCCGGCACGCGGCGTCTCGGGCTCGCCATTTCGTGAGACCTGTCCTGACACATGCAGACCCACGGCAGCCCAGCAGTCTGGAGCACTGCGCCCGATGAGGTCAGCCATGTCGATGATGGGCTCTCTCAGGACCTGGATGGCACGGCGATGTCTGACAACGCCGACAAGGAGGGGCAGGTCCGGGTTGACGAGCATGACGAGTCGAGTAGCCAACTCGGCTGTTGAAGGTACCGGATGCAGGGCCACTGGGGCCTCCCTTGATGAGGTGTGGGAGGCGGCCGGTAGCCGGCCGCAAGGCGTGAGGGGATCATCCCAGAGGGGTGCGACAGGCTCTGAGAGGCGCTGGTGAAGGCCCCAGGTGGCCCGCGCGCGCGGGTCGCGTAGCCTTGAGTACCGGGCATTTCGTGGCCGGTCCAGCCGAAAGGGGGTCCACGTGAGCGAGAAGCGCCAGCCAACCGCAACGACGGCCTTCGGGGTGGGCCGCCGTGAGAACCACGACTCGTCGGCCTTCTACGCCCGATTCCGGCCACCAGAGGTGTCTGATGACGACACCATCGCCGATGCCCCAGACCTGGGCGACGGCTGCATCCTGGGTGATGCCCGCGACATGCACCACCTGCCCGACTCGTCGGTCGCCCTCGTGGTCACCTCGCCGCCCTACTTCGTCGGCAAGGAGTACGAGCTGGCTGTGGCCGGTAACGGCTCACCCGGCATTCCGACCTCATACCTCGAGTACCTGGAGATGCTCTCTGAGGTGTTCGCCGAATGTGTGAGGGTGCTTGAACCCGGTGGCCGCATCGCCGTCAACGTGGCCAACCTGGGTCGCAAGCCCTACCGCAGCCTCTCGGCCGACATCATCCGCATCCTCCAGGACGATCTGGGACTGCTCCTCAGGGGCGAGGTCGTCTGGCAGAAGGCCGAGGGCGCAACGGGATCGGTCGCTTGGGGGTCATTTCGCAGGGCAGCGAATCCGGTGCTCCGTGACATGACCGAACGGGTCGTCATCGCCAGCAAGGGTCGCTTCGACAGGGCACGTGTGCCGAAGAAGCGCCAGGAGGACGGCCTTCCCCACGAGAGCACCGTCACAACAGACGAGTTCATGGAGGCCACCCTCGACCTCTGGCGCATCGACCCGGAGCAGGCCAGCAGGGTCGGCCATCCGGCCCCGTTTCCTGTTGAGCTGCCCAGGCGTTTGATCGACCTATACACCTACCGCGACGACCTAGTCCTTGACCCGTTCCTGGGTTCCGGCTCCACACTCGTTGCGGCACTACGGGCCGGACGGCGCGGTGCCGGCTACGACCTCGAATCCGAGTACATCGACCTTGCACGCGAACGCCTCAGGACCGAAAAGGAACGCATTGAGGCGGGTGCCGTCGCCCAGTGGCGCCGCAGCGACCTGGCTGGCCGGGCCGGGCCACAGGACGGGCTGTTTCCCGACCTGAACGGCCACGACGACACCGAGCACCTGCTTGAACGCGCTGCAGAATCGGGCAAGAAGGCAGCCGACATCGCCGAGGCCGTGCTGGTCGAGGCGGGCTTTGACATAGTCAAAGCCGGTGTCGTCCGTCGCGATCTCGGCGCACACTTCTCGTTTCTCGTAACCGACAAGGCGGTCGGCCGCCAGTGGTACGTGGAGGTCTCTGGAGCGTTCACCACCGCAAGGCCGGGTATGCGACGAACCGACGCCCTCTGGAAGACCCTTGGGCGGGCCCACGTGCTGGCCAGCGGACACGCCGGCGATTCAGCCCGGGACCGCCCCCGGCTACTGGTGCTCACACCCCGGCTGCCACGCAGCGGAAGCGAAGGTGACCGTGCCATGAGGGCAGTCGGTGGAACGGGATTCTTTGATGCCGTCGAGATGTTCGACGATGAGGCAGTGGAACGTCTACGTCACTATGCCGAGAGTGCTCCCGATCGACCGCTTCCAGGGTTCTGGGACCAAGACGAGATCTCAAACAGGTTTGCCTGAGCGCTGCACTTAACCGGCCACGAACTCCACTTCGTAGAGGGATGGCCAGTACTTGCCTGTCAGAAGGAACCGTCCTGTGGCGGGGTCGTGTGCGATGCCGTTCAGCACCGAACCGGGAGACAGCGAAGACCGTTCCACCGGTAGCGAGGAGGCATCCACTCTGGCGAACACGATTCCCGTGGCAGGGTCGATACCGAGGATCGTGTCAGTCTTCCAGACGTTCGCCCAGACAGTGCCGTTGACGCACTCGAGTTCGTTCAGGAGTTCCTGAGGCAGTTCCTCTCGCGCGACCACCACGCTGCCCAGCTCGTGGAAGTCAGTCGCTGACCTGAAGGTCAGGGTCGCCGATCCGTCGGAGACGACCAGGGTCTCCGGGTCAAGTAGGCACACACCCCACCCCTCACCCTCGTAGGACCATGTGTCGACCCGCTCAAGGCTGTCGAGGTTCCACACCGTCGCGGTCTCGGCCTTCCAGGTGAGCTGCAGCAGGCGATTACCGCCGATTGCCGTGAGCCCCTCACCGAACATGGTGTCGTCAAGTCCGGTTGAGGCCAGGATCCCACCGGTGGCGAGGTCAACTTCACGTACCGTTGATATTCCGTAGCGACCCGTGCTCTCAAAGAG
Organism: Candidatus Neomicrothrix sp. UBA7884; assembly: GCA_002501135.1. Classification (GTDB taxonomy): domain Bacteria; phylum Actinomycetota; class Acidimicrobiia; order Acidimicrobiales; family MedAcidi-G1; genus UBA3125. Next base: position 13,646 of record DLRQ01000061.1, on the reverse strand, counting down.
GCGGCCATCGACCAACTCCAGGCCCTGCGTGAAAGCGGTCGGATCGTGGGGGTACTCGGTCAGTACCTCGACGTGCATCTCACCCGTGGCAGGGTCAGGGGCAGAAGGGCCAGCAGGTCCTGACAGAGACACGGATTCGGGCTCGACACCGATGCCTCCACACGCCGCCGCCATGATGAGGGTGACCACCAGTGCCAACATGTGGGAGTAGCCACTGCTCAGGTTCACGGGACGGCGCCTGTGTAGGCGTTGTTGGCACACGGTATGGAAGGGTAGTGACGTGAGTGGGATCGGGCCCAGCGGTGGGCACATAGAGCGTGAGGGCCTGACAATCGCCTACCTGGACTGGGGTGGTGGTCCAGACGATGCCGGCACCGAGCCGCTCGTGGTCCTGCATCCGAGCGGGTTCTGTGCTGGCACCTTTGACCCCTTCGCCAGGAGGCTCGGACACCGCTTCCGCTTCATAGGGGTCGACCTGAGGGGCCACGGCCGGAGCAGCACCGTGACCGATGCAGGCCAACTCGGCAACGACGCACTGGCTCTGGACATCCTGGCGGTCGCTGACCACCTGGGGCTGGAGGGATTCTCCATCCTCGGTGTCTCCCTCGGCGGCGCTGTTGGGATAGAGGTGGCCACCGCCGCCCCTGGGAGGGTTACTGGACTGATGCTCTGCGAGGCGATCGCCATCGATGTCTCCGCCAGGAAGCACATCCGCCTCGCACACGAGGAAGGCCAACACCCGATGGCCGTGGCGGCGCGTCGTCGCAGGCCCGTCTGGCCGGATCGTGCCACCGTCGTCGCCTCCTACGGAACCCGCCAACCTCTCCGTGTGCTGGAACCCGAGATCCTCGAGGCATACGTCAACTGGGGGTTCGTGGACCGTCCCGACGGCCAGGTGGAGTTGGCATGTGCACCCGAGACAGAGGCCATCTTCTTCGGCTCGACCACGCGCTACGGACCCGGCGAGGCATTCGACCACATGGTCGACGTGGCCTGTCCGTCCACCGTGCTGGCTGGCACCGACACCGACCTCGACATGGGGTGGTTCGAGGCCCAGGCCGATCGCCTGGGGGTCGAGTTGGTCCTCGTTGACGGCACCCACTTCTTCCTATTCGAGGACCTCGACAGGGGAGCATCGCTCATCCTCAGGCATCTCGGGTGAGTGTCCGATCCGGCCACCACCACACACGGTGTCTACGCTTTCAGCCCGCCACCCCAACACCTGACAGGAGTATCCGGTGAGCACCCATCCAGACCCAGTTGAGCTCTCCAGCCGGATCATCGACACCGGTACAGCCGAACCCCCGCACAATCGAGTAACCGGAGAGTTGACCCAGGTCGACGACGACATTGCCGTCGTGGAGTCGTTCTCGCACTGCTGGGTGATCCGCACCGACGAGGGTCTTGTCTGCTTTGACACCAGCGGAGCCCGGTCCGGTGCAGGGGTCGTCGAATCGATCAGGAACTGGACCGACGCCCCCTTCCACAGCCTCGTCTACACCCATGGCCACCTCGACCACGTGGGCGGCAGCGGCGCATTCATCGCCGATGCCGAGGCCCGAGGTGAGCCCCGCCCGAAGGTGTTGGCCCACGAGGCGGTGCCAGCCCGCTTCGACAGGTACCGAACCACCAACGGCTGGAACATCGTCATCAACCTGCGGCAGTTCGGCGGCGTTGTGAAGCCCGATGCCATGGGTATCGGAGGGTCAGGGAGAACCTTCCTGCCTGACTCCGTTGCCGAACCCGATGAGACATTTCGCTCCACCCTCGCGTTCAGCGTCGGCGACCGAAGCATCGAACTGCACCACGCCAGAGGAGAGACCGACGACCACGCCTGGGGCTGGGACGCCTTGAACCTGACCGCCTACACCGGCGACTTCATGTCGTGGGTGTTCCCAAACGCAGGTAACCCCCAGAAGGTCCAGCGCTATCCGATCGAATGGGCCGCAGCTCTGCGGGAAATGCTCGCTGCCGGTGCCGAACAGGTGTTTCCAGCCCACGGGCTACCCATCGTGGGCCGCCAGCGTGTCGAGTTGGTACTGGGTGACCTTGCCGAGGCGCTCGAACACCTCAGCGGCCGCACCCTCGAACTGATGAACGAGGGCGCCACCCTGGACACGATCATCCACGAGGTGACCGTGCCCAACCACCTGCAGGACAGGCCGTGGCTAGCACCCCAGTACGACGAACCGGAGTTCGTGGTTCGCAACGTCTACCGGCAGTTCGGCGGCTGGTGGGACGGAAACGCGGCAAATCTGAAGCCCGCACCCGAGTCGGCCCTGGCCGCCGAGGTGGTTTCCCTGGCCGGGTCTGTTGAAGCGCTTACCGACCGTGCCCGGGAACTGGCCGAGGCCGGCGAACTGCGGCTGGCCTGTCACCTCGTCGAGATGGCCGTGGCGGCCGAACCACACCACGAGGGAGCCCACAGGGCCAGGGCAGCCATCTACTGGCAGCGACGAAAGGCCACCAGGTCGCTCATGTCCAAGGGCATCTTTGCCGCTGCCGCCCGCGAGTCCGAGGCCGAGGTTGGTGAAAAGGTCGTGGCCGATCCGCTGGGGGAGAGCCTCGGGAAGGCCCTCGGCTAGCCCACGGTCTGGGCGGTAGGTTCGACCACGCCGGCCATCAGGAGTCCGATGCCTTCCCTTGTAGCGCCTTCAGCCGGGAGGACAGCGACGATCTCTCCCTCGTACATGACAGCTATCCGATCCGCCAGGCCCATGACCTCGTCCAGGTCCTCGGAAATGAGGATCGTGGCAGTACCCAGGTTGCGCTGTTCGATGAGACGCGTGTGGATGTACTCGGCCGCGCCTATGTCGACTCCGCGGGTCGGTTGACACGCCAGCAGCACGGTCGGGGATGCCGAGAGTTCTCTTGCCAGGATCACCTTCTGGATGTTGCCTCCAGAGAGGCTGGAGGTGGGGGTCTCGATCCCCGGGGTCTTCACCGCGAAGTCGTCGACCAGTTTCCGGCTATGGCGCCGGATCGCATCGAAGGCGAGCATTCCGCGGCTGGTGAACTGCCTAGAAGCGTGGTCCACGAGAACCATGTTCTCGCTAACCGTGAACTCGGCGATGGCTCCGTCGCGCATCCGCTCCTCAGGAATGAAGCCGAGGCCCCGGTCGCGCCGTGAACGGGTGTCTTTATCAGTGACCTCGACGCCATCGAGCCTTATCGATCCACCCGGTTCCCCCACTCGAAGGCCGGCTATGGCCTCGGCCAACTCACGCTGACCGTTTCCGGACACTCCGGCGATTCCGAGGATCTCACCGGATCGCACCTCAAAGGAGATGTCGTTCACAGCGACGGTCTCACGGTCGCCGTGGATGGTCAGACTCTCCACCTCCAGGCGGGCTGGACCTACGTCCATATCGGGCTTTTCAGGGGTTAGGCGGACTGCCCGACCGACCATCATCTGTGCCAACTCCTCGCGGCTGGTCTCGTCCGGCGTGGTGGTCCCAACCACCTTCCCGTTCCGCAGAATCGTGATCCGGTCGCTGAGACTCATCACCTCGCGGAGCTTGTGGGATATGAAGATCAGGCCACGTCCTGCGTCGGCCATGCGCCGCAGGATCACGAACAGGTCGTCGACCTCTCCTGGGGTCAAGACAGCGGTCGGCTCATCGAGGACCAACAACTCTGCATCCCTGTAGAGGGCCTTGATGATCTCGACTCTCTGGCGCTCGCCAACGGCGAGTCGACGGACCTCTACCGACGGGTCAACCGCAAGACCATGTTCCTCGGAGATCTCAGAGACGCGCCTGGAAACCACGTCCAGGTCGGTGAACGGCCGTCTGGTCGACGCTGTGCCGAGGGCGACGTTCTCGGCGACCGTGAGGGTCGGTACCAGCATGAAGTGCTGGTGGATCATCCCGATCTTCGAGGCAATCGCCTCAGATGGGGACCCGACGGCAATGGGTTCGCCGCGCAGGAGGATGCTGCCCTCGTCGGCCTGGTAGAGGCCGAAGAGAATCTTCACCAGGGTGCTCTTGCCGGCACCATTCTCACCCAGGAGCGTGTGGACCTCGCCGTAGCGGACGTCAAGGTCAATTCCCTCGTTGGCGATGACGCCGGGGAAGGCCTTGGTGATCCCCCGCATCTCCAGGATGTTCGTCTCAGGTCCCATTGGGTGTGTCTGTCCTGTCAGGTTGAAGACCTCAACCCCTGCCGTCCACCAGAAAGGCGTATCGGCAGGGGTTGAGCACCTTCACTTAATGAAGTAGTCGTCTTCCTGTGGGCTACGACCCGGTGTTCACCGTTCCGTTGGTTATGCCTTCGATCATGGCGTCGGCTGCGTCGCGTACTCCTGCGGGCAGTTCGAAGGCATCGTTGAACTCGATTACCAGGCCACCATTTGCGAGGTTGATCTCAAAGGCCTGGCCTCCGATGACGCCGCTGTCACGAAGTGCAAGCATCTCCTCGAGCACGACCTCCCAGTGGTAAACCTGTGAAGCCACGACCAGGTCCGGAGCAAGCGACGTCTGGTTGGCCTGTGTGCCGAACCACGGCACACCAGCATCAGCAGCCACACCGACAGCACCAACGACCATCTGGGCGGTACCGGTCAACACGTCAACCTTGTTGGCCAGATGGGCCTCGGCTGCCTCGGCCGCCAGGGCCACGTCGCCGAACGAACCCGTGTAGGTGATGTTCACCTCGGACGCACCACCAGCGAGGGCACCGGCTTCAAAGCCGTTTATGTAGGCGACAGCGTCACCAGCCTCGATGGGGCCGACCACGCCGATTACGCCGGACTCGGTGAGGGAGGCAGCGATGGAGCCGTTCACGTAGCCACCCTCACCGGCGGCCGGAGCGTAAGCGAACACGTTGTCGAGGCCCTGGGTGTCAGAAGCCGTTCCCCACACGAACGTCACGTCCGGGAAGTCGGGTGCTATCTCCACAAGAGACCCACCAAACTGGGTGCCGTGCGCTATGACGACGTCGTTGCCGTCCTCGGCGTAACCACGGATAGCCGCAGCAGCATCCTCGACGATGAACGTCCCATCGGTAACTGACAACTCGACGGCACGCTCAAGGGCGTTGACCGAATCAACCATGCTCTGGCTGAACGCAAGGTCATCAGATGCACTTGGCGCCACGATCGCCACCCGCAGTGCCCCTCCTTCACCGCTGCCTGAGGCAGGGGCATCGTCGCCGCCACAGGCAGCACCGACGAGCGCAAGCGCTCCCAGGAGCACCAGAACGGAAGAGCTAAGCCTCCATTGTTTCTTCATCTCTGTTCCTTTCCTTTCTTGGGGTTCTCCCCACCTTGTGTTTGCGTCAGGTCAGTGTCTAGTGAAGGGCTTGGTGAGTGCAGCCGGGGCGTGTACCCGGCGTGCCAGCACAATAAGCGCCAGAATCGTGAGGACTGCCGGAGCCATGTTGGCAAGGTCCGAGCCACTCACGGGAATAATGCCCAGAGCTTTCCATTGCAGCACGGTTGCATTGACAAGCCCGTAGAGCAGCGCACCACCCATTACGCCAACTGGTCGCCAGGCACCGAAGTAGACAAGTGCCACGGCGATGAATCCGAGCCCCTGGGTGAGGTTCGGCTGGAAGATCCCTAGTTGTAGTACCAGTGCCGCCCCGGCAAGGCCGGCCATGGCGTTGCCAATGAGGATGGCAACGAACCTGGTTCGCTCGACCGACACGCCGAGGCTGTCGGCCGCCTGGGGGTTCTCACCCACAGAACGGATGTTGAGGCCGAAGGTCGTTCTGGATAGCAGGAGCGCAGTTGCCGGCACCAGAAGGAACGCCAGGTAGGTCAACAGGTTGCGTTGGAACAGGGCCTCGCCGAGATGGGGGATGTCTGACAGGATCGGAACGTCAACGTTCGGTAGGCGTCGGACCGGTTTCGGGGTTCCCACCAGCTGACGGAACAACAGATCGCTGAGGCCGAGGCCGAAGATGAAGATACCGATGCCGCTGATTCCCTGGGTTGCGCTCAACCTGACCGTGATGACGCCGTAGAGAACACCCATGGCAAGTCCTACGACGAGACCCACCAGCACGGCCAACCACAGGTTGCCCGTCCCCAGCACGGTCCAGTACGAGAAGAAGGCGCTCAACAGCATCACGCCGTCGACACCGAGATTCAGCACACCACTGCGCTGGCCGATGGTCTCGCCGAGAGAGGCAAGCAGGTATGGCGTGGCGAGCCGGATCGCCGATGCAGCAGTGGCGACCAGCACGCTCAGGGTGAAGAAATCGCCCATGTTCAGTCGGCCTCAACGCGGTTACTCGAACGGCTGAACAGCCCCGAGTCGGCAAGAGACCTCTGCAGCCAGCCGCGCACCGGAGTGGAGCTGATTACGAAAATGACGACAATCCCGTTCAGGGCTACTGCCAATGCCGCCGGGACCTGAAGCACGCGCTGGAGTTGGGTGGCGCCGGTGAGAAGTGCGCCAAACAGCATTGCCGAGGGGATAGTCCACAGTGGGTGCAGCCCACCAAAGAGTGCGGCAACGATGCCGTTGAAGCCGGCGCTACCTGTGAAACCTGCCGCTGAACCGTCGGTGACCATGCGCTGGCCCTCGCTGCCAAACACCAGAATGGAGCCTGCAATTCCGGCCAGGGATCCAGACAGCGCCATGGCCAGGGTCACGTTTCGTTTCACGCTGATTCCGGCAGCGCGAGCGGCCTCAGGCGAGTGGCCGACAGCCCGAAGACGAAAGCCCGTCGGGGTACGCCAGAGGATCAGGTAGGCGGCAACTGCTGCAATGATCGCAACCGGTACGCCGATGTGGAGCCTCGTGCCGTCGATCAGGGTGGGCAGCGCAGCATTGTCGGAGAGACGTTGAGTCTGTGGAATGCGGGTTCCTGCCTCCAACTCGAAGGGGTCGATGAGGGGCCCCCTGAGGAGGAAGTTCATGAACTGGACCATCACCAGGTTCAACATGATCGTGGAGAGGATCTCGTTGACCGAGGCATAGGCCTTGAGTGCCCCGGGGATCGCCCCGAGAACCGCGCCACCGGCCGCACCAGCCAGCAGCACCAGTGGAACAAGGATGAATGCCGGTAGGTCCGGGAGGGTGAGTGCCACGACGGTAGAGAGGAGCGCTCCGGCGATGATCTGGCTCTCACCACCGATGTTGATGACGCTGGTACGGAAGGCGATTGTGATTCCCGCACCGACGAGGATCAGGGGGGTGGCCTTGACAGCAGTTGCTGCGAGTCGGGAGCCGCTGCCAAATGCTCCGTCGAGCATGGCGTTGAGGCCCTCGAGGGGGCTCGCCCCGAGTGCCAGCAGCATGATTGCTCCGAATGCGAACGCGACAACCGCAGCAAGTAGCGGTACGAGTGCCCCGAGGACCGCCTTGAGCACCGGTTGTTCCCCCCCTGTCGACGTCGACCTCGGGTATTTCTACAACACTTTGTTTAGGTGTGCTGTGGCCGGCGACAGGCCTTCATGCGAGGTTCAACAATCCGGCATTAGGTAGTAGCGGGGCTCTGAGGTCCGCTTCCAGGAGGGTGGCTGTGGCCAGTCCGGGGGCCGGGTCGAGGGCGCCGATCGCCGAGGCCAGGTGTGCGGCAGCCCGAATTCCCACCGAACTCTCCAGCAGCGAGGTGACAACGACGCCCAGGCCGCCGGAGCGGGCCCTGGCGGCCCACTGTGCCGCAACGGAGATGCCCCCAATGGCCGACGGTTTGAGGACCAGCAAGTCGGCAGCACCTGTTGCGATGAGCCTGTCCAGGTCAAATGGGGAACGAACAGACTCGTCGGCCGCCACCGGAATCGGTGACACGTGCATGATGTCGGCCAGTGACGAAATGCCCGACACTGGCTCCTCGATGAACTCGACTTCAAACGCTGCCAGCCGTTCCAGGCACCCAGGCGCCTCTTCGGGGCTCCAGGCCCCGTTGGCATCCAGCCTGATTGTCGGTTCAGGGCCGACCGCCTGACGGACTGCTGCAACCCGCTCCAGGTCATCGGTGATCGGTAGGGCGCCCACCTTCACCTTCAGGGAGAGGTGGCCACCAGCTATCGCCGCGACGGCGGAATCGACCAATTGGGCGGGTGTTTCTCCGACCACGAGTGCCGACACCGGTAACGAAGCCGGGCTGTCCGGGTTCAGGTAGTGGTGCAGCGGTATCCCAGCCGCAGTCGCAGCCAGGTCATGGAGAGCCGCATCTACAGCGGCCTGCGCCGTGGGAGAATCGACGAGCGATTCGTCGCCGTCCGCGGCCCATCCCAACAGGGCGGCCTCGGCCTGATCGACCGTGTCTGTGGTGAAGCCGTCGAGGGGAGCGGCCTCGCCGATGCCGGTGTGACCATCCTCGTCGGTGAGGGTCAACAAGAGGACCGGGCGTTCGGCGATCTGCCCGTGGGCTGTGGTGATGCAAGTGCGGTAGGTGAGCGTGTGGCGTGCCACACCTGCCTCGACGATTCTCACAGGGTGGTGACCTCGTCGAGGAAGGCCCGGATCGCAATCACTGCGGCGGCCGGATTCTCTAGGTGGGCAGCGTGGCCGGCATCTGGAAGTACCGAAATTTCGACCCGGGGCAGCCCTGACGCCATTCGGATTGCCAACGACCTGAACTTGGGGTCCTCGTCCCCGACCATGAGAAGAACCGGTCCTGTCACCTGGTGGAGTTCGCGCCACAGAGACGGTTGGTTGCCGCTGCCTGAACCGCGGAGGCTGCCGGCCAGACCGTCGGGATGGTTCCTGAGCCGTTGCTCGCGGGCATCGTGCAGTGCGTCCTCTCCGAGGCGCACCTGGGTTTCAAAGAGAGGCAGGTCCATCCAGTAGTCCACGAATGACTCAAGGCCGTCGGTGAGGATCTCCTCGGCAAGGTCGTCGTCGGTGCGGCGACGTATGTCGCGCTCAACGTCGCTAACGATCCCGGCCGTCGCGCCTATGAGCACGCTGGACCTCACCAGGTCGGGGTGCCTTACTGCCAGGCCCAGGGCTATGCGGCCGCCCATGGAATAGCCGATCACGTCCACGCTGTCGTGGCCCAACTGCCTCGCCGTCTCGGCCAGGGCATCGACGGTGTTTTCGAAGCGGTAGCCGGCATGCTCGTCGAGCACGCCCGTTGCACCGTGGCCCGGTAGGTCCACGGCAACCACGGTCCGGATGCCTGTGATCTCGTGGCCGAGCGGCCACATGGTCGATGTGTCGCCGGTGAATCCGTGCAGAAGTATGAGGGGGTGGCCCCGGCCCTCAACCTCGGTGTGCAGGCGGGTGCTCACGGGTTCACCCCACCAAGTGACTCAGCGACGCCAGAAGCGGCGGCCCGGTGGAGCCCCACGTTTGTGGATGCAGTCGTTCGCACGTGCACCAGGTGGATTCCGGGGTGCCCGAGTGATGTTGCCAACGCAAGATCCAAGTCGGCTCGGTCAGAGACGCGGTCGAGGGTTGCACCGGCGAGGGAGGCAGCATGGCCCAGGTCAAGGCCGTGCGGTGTGTGGAACAGGCGGTCATGGTCAACGCCGGACTCCGCTGCAATGGGAAGGAAGGAGAAGATTCCACCGCCGTCATTGTCGACGACCACCACTGTGAGGTCCACCCCGAGGCGCACGCCAGCCACGAGGCCGGCGAGATCGTGGAGCAGGGCCAGGTCGCCAGTGAAGAGAAGCGTCGGGGTGTCTGAGCCTGCGGCGACGCCGAGTGCGGTGGAGACCTGTCCGTCGATTCCGTTTGCGCCCCGGTTCGCATAGACGGCCAGCGGCCGCTGGTTGACCGGCATGAAGGCATCCAGATCTCTTATCGGCATGGAGTTGGACACGATCAGGTTGGATCCACCGGGCATTGCCTGACAGAGGGCAACGGCGACACCGGGCTCATCGAATGGGGCACTGGCGACCAGGCTGGCGACAGTCGTGGCCGCAGCCGCCTCGGTGTCGAGCCAGAGGCGCGTCCATGCGGTGTTGTGCCGTTGTTCAGCGACAGTGGCGGGGATAATGGCGGCAGCCAGCTCACCGGGATCTGCGGCAATCCTGTCGGTGACAGCGAAGGAGGGGTCCGGGAAGCGGCCTGTGTGGTCGACAGCGACGACCCGCTCCGCCTCGCAACGCTCAAGCCAGAGCCTGTAGGCCCGGCTCGTTGGCATGCCGCCCAGCTGCAGGACAACGTCGGGTTGATGAACATCGGCCATGCCGGCTGCCAGGAGGTGATCGCCACAGGCCATGACAGGGGAGTGGATGGTGTGTGGACCCCGGCGGAGCCCCGAGGCCGGGTCGGCGATGATCGGCCAGCCGCTGGCAGTTGCGAGATCTGAAACTGCGGCTCTACCTCGGTCGTCAAGGTCCATCGGGCCTGCCACGATCAGGCCCTTCTCCAGCGACAGCAGCTCGCTGAGGGTCTTGACGTCGTTCGATTCAGGCTGACGTGTTGCTGCCGGCGCTGGCAAGAGGGTGACCTGGGGTGGGTCGCCGACAGGAGGTTCAAGTGGCTCTCTGAATGGACAGTTGAGATGTACAGGCCCCGGCACAGGGTTGAGTGAACGCTCAACGGCGAGGGCTGCCAGACGTACCGCCTCTTCGGGAGGTTCTGTACCGATGACGTCTGCCTGGTGCTCCCAACGGACGTGGGAGCCGTAGAGCCCGGTCTGGTCAATGGTCTGAGGGGCACCACGGCCCTGAAGTTCTGGTGGCCGGTCAGCAGTTATCACGATGAGTGGCACGCCGGAGTGAAACGCCTCGACCACAGCCGGCAGGTAGTTGGCAGTGGCACTTCCCGAAGTGCACACCAGGGCAACCGGCCGACGGCTGGACCTGGACAGGCCCATCGCGAAAAAGCCGGCAGACCGTTCATCAAGGTGTACTGAAACCGTGAGGTCAGGGGTCCGGTCGGCGGCAACGGTGAGCGGCGTGGACCGTGACCCCGGAGAGATGGCCACGTGGGACACGCCCGATGCCACCAGTTGTGCGAACAGGGCCCGGCACGCGGCCTGCACCCGGATCGGATCGGCGGTCGGTGTGGTGATTCTCACCGGTCCATACCTTCTGGAACGCCCGAGGTGGCCAGCACCGGGCCCAACATGGCACCCAGCTTGACCTCGGTCTCAAGCAGCTCACGCTCGGGGTCGGAGCCGGCGACCACCCCGGCGCCCGCAAACAGGGTGGTGCCCAGGTCGTCGATAAGAGCCGAGCGCAGGGCCACCCGAAACTCACCGTTGCCGTCCGCATCAAGCCAGCCGACAGGACCGGCGAACCAGCCCCGGTCCAGGTGCTCATGGAGGCCCCTCAACTCGATCGCCCGTCTGATTGGAGCCCCTGAAACCGCTGGCGTGGGGTGGAGTGCGCCGACGACATCGAGGATGCCAACGCCGTCAGGTAGCTCACAGCTGATCGGGGTGTGCAGGTGTTGGATGCCGTGGAGGCGCAACAGGGCAGGCCCATTCGGAAGCAACGGTGTGAGATGCAGGCATTCAAGCGAATCCACCACGGCATCGACTACCACGGCATGCTCGTTTTGTTCCTTGGGACTGGTCATGAGCCCCTGGCCGAGGGCATCGTCGATAGTGGTGTCAGCGTGCCTGGGTGCCGACCCGGCGAGGGCTGCCGTATCCAGGTGGCCGTTGTGAACGGCGGCCAGCCTCTCGGGGGTGGCTCCGGCGAAGACGGTCCGACCTGTGTCCACACAGAACGTGGCGCATGCTGGGAAGGTTTCCCTGAGAGTGGCCAGCAGACGCGGGAGGTCCGGGCTGCGGTCGACGCGAATGGAGCGGCAGGGGACCGCCTTGGTGATCTCGCCACCGGCAATGGCCTTCAGGGCCGTAGCAACCAGGTGCCGGTACATCGACCGTTCCTCGTCGGTGGCCCACCTGGACGCATCAGCCCCGTCTGCATAGTCGGCGGCGCTGGTCTTTTTGTGGGGAATGGGAACCGTCTGGTCACCGATGCTGGTTACCCAGGTCCGGCCATGTTGTCGCAGAACCTGGAGGGCCGGCAGTACCAGGCGACCACCCCCCAACTCCCTCCAGGATTTCTCACCTCCACCAGTTTCAAATGCGAAGCCGGCGGCGAGGCGAGGTAGGGGAGCCTCATCGGGGGCGTCGACGACGAGCCCGTCCAGCATGTCGGCCGCCACCTCGGCAGCATCGCTGAAGCGGTCGGGTCCAGCGACGGAGGCGGTGGAGACCGACCCGATACCTACCCACGAGGAGTCATCGTCGGGGATCTCCCAGAACCAGCGCTCGACACCGGCCGGGGAGCTGTCCAGCCAGGCCAGAGGGTCGCGGCCCGGCCCCTCGACCACCTCGATTGTGGTGGCGACGGGTAGGCCGGCGGCTGTGGGCTCGGTCAGCGCCATTCGCAGGTAACCACGAGGTGTTCAGTGTCGGCAGCGATCAGGGCGTTGGCGACGGCTGGCCTCTTGCCCTCGGCCACCCTTTCAAGGGCACGTGACACGAGAGACCGGTGGAAGTGCTGTGCGACGAGTCGGGTCACGGCTGGCAGAAGTGCATGGACCACTTCGACGAGGTCGTCATCGCCAGCCTCACCGTCGGCATCGTCGTCTACGTGATCCTCAAACAGGGCGATTGCCCTGCGCACGATTTCGTCGACGTTGCCTGCATGGTCGACGGCAAGGTTGACGAGTTCGTCAAGCGGCACGCCGGCGGCGCTTACCGCCAGTCCGGCTCTGACCATGGAGACGGCACCCTGGTCGAAGAACTGTTCGCCGTCGACGAGGGTGGCCTCAAGAAGGCCGTTGTCACACAGCAGTGCAACGAGGCCTTCTGGTACCTCGGCCTGGCTGGCCACCTCGGAGCGCGTCAGGCGGCGGGCCTTGGCAGCTTCGGCTGCGAGGCCACCGAGGTTGTCGGTTCCGTCGGTCGTTTCCGACAGGCGTCCGATCTGAGCGAGTGTGAAACCGGCGCTGGCAAGGCGTCTGATTTCGATTAGGCGATTCACGTGGTCGGGCCTGTAGACGGCCCGACGGCCCTGACGGTCTGGTGGCTTCAAGAGGCCCAACCGCTGGTAGTAGCGGATGGTGTCGACGTTGAGGTCGACTTTGGCTGCCACCTGTTCAACCGAGAGTTCCCGGGCAGTGGAGTCCATACGAGGATTGTAGGAGTAAATGCTCACAGAGTCGATGCTCGTGTCGAATCCACCTCAAATCGTCTGCTGGTATCTACCGGAGCTTCCGCACATGAGAAGATGCGGGCGTGGATCTCAGCCGGCCTGTTGACTACATCGCACGTACAACCGACCAGTACTCGGCTCTCGGCTTCGAGCCCTACCAGTGGGCGCACCGCCCAGACCCATCAGCATGGGCACCCCTCGACAAGCCGCTCTCCGAGTCAACCGTTCTGCTCGTCGGATCCGGTGGCGCCTACCGGGAGGGCCAGGTGGCCTTCCACTGGAAGGACGACACCGGCATCCGCTACATCCCAACTGATCAACCGGCTAGCGACGTCAGGGTCACCCACTTTGCCTACGACCTGGAACCCGCCCGCAGCGACCCCAACATCGTCTTCCCGGTTGACCGCCTGAACGAAATGGTGGCCGCAGGCACCATCGGTGGCCTCGCTCCGGAGGCACTGGCCTGCATGGGGGGCATCTACTCGGTCAGGCGCGCCGAAGAGGAACTTGCCCCGGCAATCGTCGATGCGGTGCAGCAGATGCCGACCGACATCGACCTGGTGGTCCTCGTACCCGTTTGACCGGTATGCCACCAGACCGTGGGTCTGGTAGCGAGGGC
>DLRQ01000071.1 GCA_002501135.1 Candidatus Neomicrothrix sp. UBA7884 | reverse complement strand
TGTTTGATGTGTTGTCGAGCCGGAATGTCCGACCCTCTTGGTTATTGAACTTGTAGGTAGAGCCTGAAGGCCAACTGCGGATCAGTGGGCCGGGTGCATCGAGCCGCCGATGTAGACGGCTGTGAGGATCGTGAAGATGAAGGCCTGCAGGACCGATACCAGGATTTCGAACCCGGTCATGAGGACCAGCATTGCGAAGGGTCCGACGGCTCCGATGTAGGTGGAGCTCCACAGGACCTGGGTGAGCACGGCAAAGGTGACCAACAGGAGGTGACCTGCGACCATGTTCGCCCAGAGCCGGATTGCCAGCGAGAAGGGCCGCACCACGAACGTCGAGACAAGTTCGATGGGGGTAACGATCAGGTACAGCGCAACGGGCACGCCCGGCGGGAAGAGGGAGTTCTTGAAGTATCCGCCCAGGCCCTGGGACCTGATACCGACAAAGTTGTAGATGACCCACACCACGATGGCCAGGGTGATCGGTACGGCCATTCGGCTGTTCGCCGGAAACTGGATACCGGGGATCACCTCGAAGATGTTCGAGAACATGATGAAGAAGAACATCGTGGTGAGGAACGGCATGAACTTGCGGCCCTCGGGACCGATGGTCTGCATGACCACCGATTCCTCGATGAAGTCGATGCCGGACTCGGCGACGTGCTGGATTCCGGCCGGGACGAGAGACGCCTTGGGCCTGCCCGCCAGAGTGAATATGACGCCGGTTATGACCACGGCAGCCAGGTAGATGAGAACGGTCTTGTTGATGGCATACGCCGTTCCGGAAAAGAAGATGTCTGGCCACTCGAAGAGATGGCTGACCGGCGGAAAATCGAGTGCTAGCACGTTCACTTGGCGTGGTTCTCCTCGGGAGTGACCTGTTGGACTGGTTCGGGCGCCAGGCCCGGAAAGGCCAACGACGCTGAGACGTACCTGGTCTCCCAGGTGAGAAGGCCCAGGTGGGTGACCAGGAGGGTGATGGCGAACGGCACGGCGGCGAACCAGTCTCCGCTGCCCTTGAGAGCCACCGCGATGACGGCCAGCACACCGAGGCGGATGAGATAGCCGAACAGGACCGCTCCGTAGAGGGCGTTCAGCGAGATGCTCACCGCACGGGTGATGATTGCAGCGCCGATCAGGAAGTTGGCGACAACCAGCACGAGGGCGATCGCGGCAGAAGCGGCACCGGTCGCTCCCCAGCCGATAGCACCAACCGCCACAAAGGCCGGCGCCACCCAGACAGCCCGTCGAGCGAGGTCGCGGGCGATGTCACGCTCGGGGGTGACCTGTGAGAGGTCGGTCAGGAGGGTGGAGGTACCGGACATGTTCAGGTGCCCGCCTGCCATGCGGCGCGGCGCTCGGCTGCGGCACGGTCCATCCGGTCGCTGTAGCTGCGGTACAGCTTCCAAGTGGCGTACCCGGCCGTGACCAGCGTGAAAGAGATCGTGAAGACCGGGAAGAGGTTGAGCTGTCGGTCGATGAGCCAACCCAGGAAGCCGAAGATCGCCGGCGTAACGGCCAACTCGAATGCCGCTGCGAGAGCATCGCCGAAGCCCTGCTCCAACTCGCGCGTTCCGACCTGTTGCATCCGCAGATCCCTCCGACCGGATTGTCTCCGGTCACCATCGTTGCCCCCGCGACGACGGCCGTCTGGAGCGCTTGTGAATCTAATCACCAATGTGGGAAGCGACAACCCGAACCCGGTGTGACGAATGCCCCACTCAACCCTGGGCTCCACCGTCTCCATCGACCCACCCGGCCCGCACCGAACCACGCAACCTGGGATGGAACACCGTGAAGAGGAGCAGGCAGACGGCAGCTATTCCGATGGGCACGATGGCGTCACCCGACCCGGTGTAGGTGGGCCACAGCACGAACCCTGACAGCAGCGCGGTCCACGCCCACAGGATCCAGACAGCCCGACGGTGGCCATGGCCCAGCCGGAGGAGCCGGTGGTGGAGGTGGTCCTTGTCGGCGTGGGTCACCCGGATACCACGGGTCGCGGCACGACGCACGATGGCGAACGCCATGTCGAACAGGGGGACGCCCAGGATGAACAGGGGAATGAAGATGGGGGCGAAGAAAAAGAAGGCCTGACCGCTGAACACAGCGTCAGTGCTTCCCCCCACCGACATCGTCGAGGCCGCCATGAGCAAGCCCAGCAGCAGAGCTCCGCCGTCACCCATGAAGATGCGTGCCGGATGCACGTTGTGGGGAAGGAAGCCCACGCAGATGCCGACAACCAGGACCGCAATCAACGCTCCCGGGCTGTTCACGCTCAACACGCCCGCATCGCCCAGGCGGATGGCGTAGAAGAGGAACGTCGCGGCGGCGATGGCCACGATCCCGCCTGCCAGACCATCGAGGCCGTCGATCAGGTTGACCGCGTTGGCGATGAGCACCACCCACACAACAGTCATCAGCGCCGACATGTTCGACGAGAGGATCATCGTCTCAAAGAACGGAACGCGCAGTACGACGAGCGACACGCCGACGAGGCTCAGGACCGCCCCGGCCACCACCATTCCGGCCACCTTGGCCGTTGCCGACAGCGGCGACATGTCGTCGACCACCCCGACTGCACAGATCGCCGCAGCCGCAACCAGCACGCCGAGCATCTCGGACGGCTCAGCGAACACCGCCGAGAAGTCACCGATCAGCCATGCAGTGAGCGCCCCGGCGAACAGGCCGAACAGCATCGCAGTGCCGCCCAGCGTGGCCGTGGGCGACTCATGGACATTGCGGTCGTCGGGCACCACGAGGGCCCCTGACCGGGTGGCGAGGCGCCTGACCGCCGGCGTGGCCGCAGCGGTGGCCACCGCAGCGACGCCACCGACCACGGCGAATGCAAGCCCCCCCGGTTGGACCACGGCCACCATCGTGATCACCGGTCCATCAACCCCCGTAGGGGGTGAAGCGGCCACACAGTTCGACAACCTCGGCCCGCACTGCCTCTACTGCCTCATCGTCGTCAACGCTGCTGAGCGTGCGTGCGATGAGGTCGGCAATGACGGCCATCTCCGGCTCACCCATTCCCTGGGTGGTCGTTGACGGTGTGCCGATGCGGACACCGCTGGTGACAAACGGTGAACGCGGGTCATCGGGAACGGTGTTCTTGTTCAGGGTGATACCGGCCCGATCCAGCACCGTCTGGGCCACGGCGCCGGTCAACTCCTCGTCGAAGGTGCGCAGGTCGACGAGCAGCAGGTGGTTGTCGGTGCCACCCGAGACCATACGGAAGCCGTGCTGGGCAAGGGCGGCGGCGAGGGCCGATGCGTTAGCCACGATCTGACGTGAGTAGTCGGCAAACGAGGGATCGGCCGCCTCACGGAACGCCACAGCCTTGGCGGCGATGTGGTGTTCTAGAGGGCCTCCCTGGGAACCGGGGAAGACAGCCTTGTCGACCGCCCGGGCGTGTTCGGAGGTCGACAGGATGCAGCCACCCCTGGGACCCCGCAGGGTCTTGTGGGTGGTGAAGGTGACGATGTCGCAGTAGGGAACCGGGTTGGGATGAACACCGCCGGCGATGAGCCCGGCGATGTGGGCGGCATCGAACATGAGCATCGCTCCGACCTCGTTGGCAATCTCACGGAACGGTGCCGGGTCGATGATTCGCGGGTAGGCGGTGGCACCCGCCACGATCATCCTTGGCCGGCACTCCCGTGCCCTGTCACGCAACTCGTCGTAGTCGATCCGCTCGTCACTCTTCGTGACGCCGTAGGAGACGAAGTTGTAGAGGATGCCGCTGGCGTTCACCGGGGATCCGTGGGTGAGGTGACCACCGTGGTCGAGGCTCATCCCGAGCACGGTGTCTCCGGGTTCGAGCAACGCCTGGTAGACGGCCATGTTGGCGTTGGCCCCAGAGTGGGGCTGGACGTTTGCGTGGTCGGCGCCGAACAGGGCCTTGACCCGCTCACGGGCCAGGTCCTCGACCTCGTCGACGTGGACGTTGCCTCCGTAGTAGCGCTTGCCCGGATAGCCCTCGGCGTACTTGTTCGTGAGCACCGAACCGCTCGCCTCGAGCACTGCCGGCGAGGCGAAGTTCTCGGACGCAATCAGCTGAAGCGTGGTGTTCTGGCGTTCGAGTTCCCGGTCGATGTAGCCGAACAGCTCGTCGTCCCGTGAGGTTGGCCAGGTCATGTCGTACCGCCTGTGCTCGGCCGGCCCGGATGGAGGCCAGGATTGTCCGTGCCCGCTGCCGGGCTGATTGGCCGGAAGGTTACCGGCCGTGGCCGGACCGCGATGCCGGTCACCTGTCGGATCCGGTCCCGATGAGGACCGTTGCCAGGGCGTCCGCTGGCGGGTCGGGTGGTGACCCCTGACGTCGACCGACCACCAGGTGACGGTGGGCCACAGGTTCGGCCCTGGCCGTGGCCATTCCGCTGCCCGACCTCGTGCCTGTGGACGGTGGCAGCACGGTCCATCCCAGACCGAGGCAAACCATCTCACGGAGAACCTCGGGCTGGTTCGACTCGGCGACCACATCGAACGGTGCGCCTGCCCGGGCCAGGCCTGCCGCGATCACCGCCCGGGTGTGCGAACCCGCAGGGAAGGTGACCCACGGTCCCCACCGGTGTGGGGGGCGCCGAAGCTCGCCTTCGGGGGCGTAGACGTGCAGGGGTTCGGCGAAGCAGGGTGTGAACACAACGCCCTCTGGAGCGGTCACGGGCTCGACACAGACGATGAGATCAAGGTCACCGCTGACCAGGCCGTCGAGGAGGCTGCCGGACGGGGCCACAGTGAGGTGCAGGTCAACCTCGGGACGGTTTGCGTGGAATGCCCGGATGGCCTCGGCCCGGTGCTGGACTGCGACGGCATCAATGGTTCCGAGCCTGACCACGCCGGCTGAGCCGGAGCGCTGCGACGCCGCCCAACGGGCAAGGTCGCGGGTCTCGGCCACGACCCTTCGGGCATGGGTGAGCACCTCGGCCGCCTGACGCCTCAACCGGGCGTGACGGCCGTGCCGTTCAAAAAGTGTCAGGCCGACCCGGCGCTCAAGTTCGGCGAGGCCCTGGGTGAGGGCCGACGGCGTGACATCGAGGCTGGCGGCGGCCGCCGCACGGGTGGGATGGTCTGTAGCCGCCACCAGGTACTCCAACTGCTGCACGGTGAGGTTGGGGAGGCTCGACAGCCCGGTTCTCGACATTGCGGGATCCTGTCTGACTATTCAGTAACTCTGAATCTAGCAAGCCTTTCATCTGTATGTGCTTATGCTTCTCTCCATGACAGAACCCACCACCATCGCCCCGGCGACCGGCCGCCTCGGAATACTCACCCCCGGGCTCGGCGCCGTCTCATCCACCTTCATCGCCGGCGTCATCTCCGCCCGCAAGGGCCTGGCCCCGCCGATCGGCTCGGTCAGCCAGATGGCCCACATCCGCCTCGGCGCCCGCGACGAGGACCGCAACCCCCTCATCCGCGAGTTCGTACCCCTCGCCGAACTGGACGACATCGTGTTCGGCGGCTGGGACCCCATCTCGGCAAACGTGCTTGAAGCCGCCCGCACATGCGGCGTGCTCGAAGAGCGCGACCTGGCACCCATCTCCTCGGAACTCGAGGGCATCGTGGCCATGGACGCCGTGTTCGACCAGCGCTGGGTCAAGAAGCTCGAGGGCACCCGCGTCAAGACCATGACCTCCAAGTGGGAACAGGCCCAGGAACTCATCGACGACATCGAACGCTTCCGCACCGAAAACCAGTGCGACCGCCTCGTGGTGGTCTGGTGCGGCTCCACCGAGGCCTACCAGGAGGCCAGCGCCGTCCACGAGACAGTCGCCGCCTTCGAACAGGGCTTGAAGGACAACGACGACAACATCTCCCCCAGCCAGATCTACGCCTACGCAGCCCTCTCCAGCGAGGTTCCCTTCGCCAACGGTGCACCCAACCTGTCAGTCGACCTGCCGTGCATGCTGGAACTGGCCGCAACCCGGGGCGTACCGATCGCCGGCAAGGACTTCAAGACCGGCCAGACGCTCATGAAGACCATGCTGGCCCCCGGCTTCAAAGCCCGGATGCTGGGCCTTCGCGGCTGGTACTCCACCAACATCCTCGGCAACCGCGACGGCGAGGTACTCGACGACCCCGAGAACTTCAAGACCAAAGAGGTCTCCAAGCTGGGGGTGCTCGACGCCATCTTGCAACCCGAGTCCTACCCGGACCTCTATGACAACATCGACCACGTCGTGCGCATCAACTACTACCCGCCCCGCGGCGACAACAAAGAGGGCTGGGATGCCATCGACATCTTCGGATGGCTGGGCTACCCGATGCAGATCAAGGTCGACTTCCTGTGCCGCGACTCCATCCTGGCCGCACCCATCGTGTTGGACCTGGCCCTGTTCCTGGACCTCGCCCACCGGGCGGGCCAGTCAGGCGTGCAGGAGTGGCTGTCGTTCTACCTGAAGGCCCCCCAGGCCGCCGGCGAAGCACCAGCCGAACATGACCTGTTCATCCAGCAGACCAAGCTCAAGAACACGCTGCGCGAGTGGATGGGCGAACAGCCCGTAACCCACTCCGAGGCCGGCTGACCCGCGCCCACCGGCCCGGCCGGGTTCTCGTCAGCCTCGAGACACCGGGGCTGGGCCGTACCTGCGTTGAACCGCCTGTTTCGACACACCGAGCATCGCGCCGATCTCAGACCACGTCCGCCCAGTGCTCCGGGCAGCACGAACAGCCTCAGCCAACTCATCGTCGACCTGGTCTCGGCGATCAGCAAGAGATGCGATCACCCGTAGAGACGCTGTGTCGGCTTCTACGAGCTCTTCTGTATCGACGCGCTCGGCCCATGCCTCAAGAGCTCTGGCCCGCTGCTCCCGGGTGTGGCTCACGGCTTCCACCATCCTCTCAGGAACTTGCTGCGGCAGGCATGGCATGGATCACGGCTGTCCCCTCACCGTCAGTGACCGCGACCACCTCCAGCGGCTGGGCCGCAGTCGACGGGCCGATGAACAGCGTGACTGCGAGGTCGTCGGTGGCGAATGCTCACCAGTGGTTTCGTAGTGCATGCAACATGTCGTCGTCGTGGACACCGTGCTTTCGGACACTCGCCTCTATGCCCACCAATTCGCGCTAGCGGAGACAGGGCCAGTCGTCAACATATGTTGATGACTTTCGACAGACATGATCAGATGCGAGCCTGGTGACCCGCCCAGTACTCGTCTTTGAGGAGGCGCTTGTAGAGCTTTCCCGTGGGATGCCTGGGAAGCTCGTCACGGAAATCCACACTGCGGGGGCACTTCACGTCGGCCAACTGCGACCGGCAGTAGGCGATCAGCTCACGCCCCATCTCGTCTCCGGCAGCCGAAGGGTCAGCCAACTGCACGACCGCCTTGACCTCCTCTCCGAACTCGTCGTTCGGCACTCCGAACACGGCCACGTCGAACACCGCTGGATGCATCGTGAGGACATTCTCGGCCTCCTGCGGGTAGATGTTCACCCCTCCCGAGATGATCATGTAGGCCCTGCGGTCCGTCAGGTAGAGGAAGCCATCGTCGTCGACACGACCCACGTCGCCCAGAGTGCTCAGGTTCTCCCCGAGCCTCGAACCGGCCGTCTTCTCGGGGTCGTTGTGGTACTCGAACTGGGAGTCGCTGCGAAAGTAGACGCCCCCCTCCTCGCCCACGGGCAACTCCCTGCCGTCATCGTCGACGATGACCAGCTCGCCCATGATCGCCCTCCCGACAGAACCAGGGTGCTCCAGCCAGTCGAGCGAGTTCGTGTAGGTGAGCCCGTTGCCCTCGGTGCCCGCGTAGTACTCGTGCAGCACCGGCCCCCACCATTCGATCATCGAATGCTTCACCTCGACCGGGCACGGCGCCGCCGCGTGAATTGCGGTCACAAGCGATGAGGTGTCGTAGCGGTCACGAACCTCCTCGACGAGCTTGAGCATCCGCACGAACATGGTCGGCACCCACTGGCTGGTGTGCACGCTGTGAGCCTCAATCGCAGCGAGCGCCTCCTCGGCGTCGAACTTCTCCATCACCACGATCGTGCAACCCAGCCGCTGGTAGCCGAGGCAGAAGCGCAACGGTGCCGAGTGGTAGAGCGGCGCCGGGGAGAGGTAGACGGACCCCTCCTCGGCAGCGAACAGGATCTTCGCCATCATCGTGATCGGGTTGATTCCGCCCAAAGGGGAACCCGACATCGGGGACCTGATTCCCTTGGGTCGGCCGGTGGTACCCGACGAGTAGAGCATGTCCTGGCCCTCGACAGCGCCGGGGAACGGCTCGGCCGACTGGCTGGCGACGGCATCCTCGAAACATGCATGGTCGGCGAGAGGCCCACCGATGCTGAACCTCTCCTCCACATTCGGCGTTGCGGCCGTGACCTCGGTGACAGCGCCCGACTTGTACGGCGAGGTCACAAACACCCTGGCGCCACAGTCGTCGACTATGTAGGCGATCTCATCGGCGGTGAGCCTCGACGAAATTGCCGTGTAGTAGAGGCCCGCGTAGTGGGCACCCCACGCAAGTGCCAGGAACTCGATTCGGTTCTCAAGGCAGAACGCCATGTGGTCACCCGGTTCCAGGCCCAGGCTGCGAAACAGGTTGGCGATGCGGTTGGCCTCGGCGTCGAGTTCGGCGAAGGTCATGGTCTGGCCCGAACCGTGCATGACGATGGCCAGCCGGTCCGGCGCATCCTGCGCCCAGCGACCCGGGAACTCGAGTGGTGGATCGTCTGGTGCCTGGGTTCCTCCGTCACTCATGCGATCCGACAATACCGGTCCCCCCGCTCCCGTGGCTGATCGGGACCAGAGTTCCCACCGTGGCTGCGGCTGTCACATGGCGTGCGTACTCTCGTCCCACGATGGCTGCCAGATTCACCTTCACCTCATACGGCGCTGAGGCCACCGCCGCGCTCGGTGACGCAATAGCGACAGCCAAGGGCGCCGACCCGCTGGCACCGGTAACGGTGGTCGTGCCATCAAATCTGGTCGGGGTGGCTGCACGCCGCTCACTGGCCACCAGACACAGCGCCGGCGAAACCCCGGGCCTGGCCGCAGTGCGCTTCGAGACCGTGTTGGGCCTGGCCGGGCTGTTGGCCGGAACGGCCCTGGCCGGCGACCAGCGGCGCCGGATCTCAGACCCCGTCGTCGGTTCAGCCGTGCGTACCACGCTGGCCAGATCCGCCGACCTGCTCCGCCCCGTCGCACACCACCCGGCGACCGAACGGGCCCTTGTGCGGGTCCACCGAGAACTGAGAGAACTGGACGACACCGCACTCGACAACGTGGCCGCCACCTCACGGCAGGCATCCGAGGTCATCGGGCTCCACCGCCTCATCCGGGACCGCCTGGCCGAACGGTTCATCGACGAGGTCGACCTGCACAGGGCCGCCGCCTCGATCGACCCGACAGACCCCCTGCTTGATGAACTGGGCACCCTGATACTGCACGTGCCGGGTCGAACCCCTGCCTCGGGTCTGGCGCTGCTGGCCGCCCTTGCCGACATCGGACCAGTGACAGTCATCGTGGCTCTCACGGGAAACGAGGTGGCCGACGAACCCGCCCGCCACCTGGTTGAGCGACTGGGTGGTGCCTTCCCATCCTCGGCGCCGGCCCCGATGGAATCAGAGCTCGCCGTACGCTCAGTAGCCGACCCCGACGAAGAGGCCCGGGTGGCCGTCCGCGAGGTCGTGGCGGCAGCCTCCAGCGGCATCCCATTTACCCGGATGGCCATCGTCCATCCCGGCGGAGAGCGCTACGCCAGGCTCCTCCATCAGCACCTGCGCTCAGCTGACGTGCCGTTCAACGGAGTGGCCGGCCGCCGCCTCGACGAGTCGCTCACGGGCCGGATCCTGCTTGCGCTGCTCGACCTTGACGACAACGACTTCTCCAGGACAGCCGTAATGGCGCTCATCTCGTCTGGAGCGGTCTTGGGCGCCGACGGCGTAGCTTTACCGACCACCGCATGGGAGCGGATTGCCCGCAGCGCCGGGGTGGTCGCCGGAGCAAACCAGTGGCGTTCGCGCCTCGGGCAGAGGGTTGCCGACCAGGAACAACGCCGGGACGACCTGGCTTCACAGGGCGCCGAACCCGACCACATCGACGCCGTCGACAAGAAGATCAGACAGTCCATGGACCTCCTCGGCTTCGTCGAGGAACTGATCACCAACGTGGGCACCGACTCGGCACCGACCGACTGGCCCGGCCTGACCGGCTGGGCCGCCGGCCTGCTCGACCGCTATCTAGGGTCGGCTGCCGATCGCACCGACTGGCCCGACCACGAGGTTGAGGCCCACACCCGCGTGAAGGACCTCCTCACCGGCCTCGCACGCCTGGCCTCCATCGAGCCACGCCCCGGAGCAGCGGCCTTCCGCCGGGCCGTCATCGACGGCCTCGACCACGATCTCGACCGCGAGGGCCGCTTCGGCGACGGCGTGCTGGTAGGCGGGTTCGGTGTGGTCACCGGCCTCGACCTCGACACCATCGTCGTGGTCGGGCTGGCCGAGGGAACCACACCCTCCCGGCGCCGCGACGACCCGCTGCTTCCCGACTCGTCCCGCCACACCGCCGGCGGAGCACTCATGGTGAGAACAGACCGAAGGGCCGACCTTCACCACCGCGTCCTGGCCGCCATCGCCGCCGCCCAGCACAGGCGCGTCCTCGTGTTCCCCCGGGGCGACCTGGGCCGCAAGAACGAATGGGTTCCGTCACGCTGGCTCCTCGACCAGGTAGAGGAAGAACTTGGCTTTCGGCCCTCGCCAGCCGAGCTTGAGGGCCTCGATCAGCCGTGGTTCTCCACGTCGCCGTCGTTCGTGGGTTCCCTCGAACGCCTCACCTCCCCCGCCGACGAACAGGAATACGCCCTCGCAGAGCTGCTGCGTGAACGACACAGGGGCCTTCCTGTCGACACCTCCGACCGTCGAACCGCCGACCCCGTTCTGAGCCGCGGCATAGACCTGATTCGTGGTCGCCAGCAACCCATTCTGACCCGATTCGACGGCAACCTGGCGGGTGCGGCCGTGCCCTCTCCAGCCGACGGCCGGACGGTGCTCTCAGCCACCCGACTCCAGTCCTGGGTGCGCTGCCCACATGCCTACTTCATGGAACATGTGCTTCGAGTCGGTGTGGCCCACGAACCACATGACGACGAGGGCATAACCACTCTCGACCGCGGAACCCTGGCGCATCAGGTACTCGACCGCTTCATCGCCGAGAACCTCGAAAACGACAACACCCCCGGACCCGAAACAACCTGGAGCGGGTCACAGCGACAGCGGCTGGAAGAGATCTGCGACGAGGAGTTCGCCCTTGCCGAATCCCGGGGCCTCACCGGGCGCGCCCTCCTGTGGCGACGCGACTCCGAGCGACTGCGGCGGCACCTCCAGTCGTTCCTCGTCGACGACCACGCCTGGCGTGCCCAGCACCTCACCACCCCGGTTGCAGTCGAAATGTCCTTCGGGCTTGACGGCAACAGGCCCCTGGTGCACGTGCTCCCAGACGGCCGCAGCCTCAGGTTCAGGGGCCGCATCGACCGGGTCGACCGCGGCGCCGATGGCGCCATCCACGTAATCGACTACAAGACCGGCGGCAAGGGCCCCTACAGGAAGATCTCCGAGGCCACCCCTGACGACCACGGCCAGTACCTGCAGCTGCCCATCTACGGCCTGGCAGCCAGGGCCGCTGTCGCCACACCCGACACCGGGGTTCACGGCCAGTACTGGTTCGTCACCGATACAGGAGCCCACATCGGCCACCCCCTGTCCGAGGCGGTGCTGACGCGCTTTGACACCGTGCTCACAACCATCATCGACAGCATCGAGACCGGTCTGTTCCCCGCCCGTCCCCCCAAGGACTCCAGGTTCGGCATCGGCTGCGACTACTGCGACCCCGACGGAATGGGCACGGGGCCCGTCACAGCCTCCTGGACCAACAAACGCCCCGACCCGCTACTGGAGCCGTACCGCCGCCTCATCGGCGACCTCGACGACGTCTCTGCCATTGTCATCAGCCTGGAGGACGACGATGCCTGAGACCTCCGACCAGGCGGCACGCAACCGCATCGGTACCGACCTGGGATCCACCCTGTTCGTCGAGGCCGGAGCCGGAACCGGCAAGACCAGCGCCCTCGTGAACCGGATAGTGGAACTGGTCGTAAGCGGGGTGCCAATGGAACACATCGCCGCCATCACCTTCACCGACCGGGCTGCGACCGAACTGCGCGACCGGGTGCGGCGCAGGTTGGAACACCTCGCCGACGAAGACCCCCATGCCGGGGTGGCAGCCGCTGCCCTCATCGAGCTGGACGGTGCCGCCCTGTGCACACTGCACGCCTTCGCCCAGCGGATCCTCATCGAGCACCCGATCGAGGCCGGCCTACCCCCTGCAGTCGAGGTCATGGACGAGGTCTCGTCGCTGGTCGACTTTGACGAGCGCTGGGACTCGCTCGTGCACACTCTGCTGGGCGACCCGGACCTGGCGTTCACGATGCTCGCAGGGCTGGAGTTGGGGATCTCGCTCGATCACATCCGCCGGCTGGCCGTTCGCTTCGACGAGAACTGGGATCAGGTCGACGAACGACTGGTTGCAACCCCCGACCCTCTGCCTGTCGACGTCCTCGCCATCATCGATTCCCTGCGGCCGCTCGTCGACCTGGGAGACCACTGCATCGAAGCCGACGACAAGATGGCCATCCAACTGGAAATGGTCGGGGCCTACGCAGACGAGTTCGAAGCGGTAGCCCACGACCCCCTGTCGGCGATCCGTGTGCTGGGAGACCGCAAGGTCGTGTCCAACAGCACCAGACTCGGTAACCAGAAGAACTGGACCGGTGCGGTCCCCATCGGCGACGTGCGCGACCAGATGCAAGATGCGCGTACCCTCCTCGATGCAGAGGTGACCCACCTGACCGACCAGGTGATCGACAGAATCGTCTCGGTCGTAGGTGCCGCTTCCGTGGCTGCGGCCTCACGCCGCCAGAGGCAGGGACAACTCAGTTTCCACGACCTGCTCGTGCTTGCACGGCGCTCGCTCACAAACGAGGCAACCGGCCCAGGCGTACGCGCCGCCCTCCATGACCGGTACCGCCACCTTCTACTCGACGAGTTCCAGGACACCGACCCGATCCAGATCGAACTGACTGCGCTCATCGCCGACCCCGACACCATTACCGACGACTGGCGCCAGCTTCGACCGCCTCCAGGGTCTCTGTTCTTCGTGGGTGATCCCAAGCAGTCCATCTACGGTTTTCGCCGAGCCAACATCGCCCTCTATCTCGATGCCCAGCACGCATTCGGCAAAGAGGGAGTCCGGCTGGAGCAGAACTTCCGCACCACGGGACCCATCCTCGCCTGGGTAAACGATGTGTTCTCACGGCTAATCGCCGAGGAACCCCACGCTCAACCCGAGTACGCACCGCTCACCTCGACCCGACCCGCAGCAACGGTCGGTCCCGCCGTCACGCTGCTCGGCTTCGACTCCGACCACAAGCGCACCGCAACCCAACTCCAACTCGACGACATCACAGATGTGGTCGCAGCGGTAACCACAGCCCTGGCCGACGGCTGGACCGTCTGGCGGGCCGCACCTGACCCCAATGGCGGACCACCGATCGAGGGCTGGCATCCCTGCACACCCGGCGACATCGCAATCCTGGTGCGCAGCCGAAAGCCGGTAGCGGACCTTGCGGCAGCGCTGGCCGGGGCCGGGGTACCCCACCGCATCGAAGCAGGCACCAACCCGTGGGCGGCCGACGAGGTACGCGACATCCTCATGGCGCTGCAGGCCATAGACGACCCGACCGACGAACTGGCCCTGGTCACGGCCCTGCGGTCACCCCTCTTCGGCTGCGGCGACGACGACCTCCTGGCATTCCACCTCGGTGGTGGCAACTGGGACCACCAGCAGCCCGGAACATCCGGCCTTCCGGCAGACCAGCCGGTTGTCTCGGGCATGGCCTGGATGGCGCGCATGCACACCCAACGTCCCTGGGCCGGTGCCGCGAACCTGGTCGAGCAGGTCGTACGTGATCGCAGGGCAATGGAACTGGCGCTCTGCGGCAACCGCCCACGAGATGCCTGGCGCCGCATACGCACCTTCCTCGACACGGCCCGTTCATATGGTGAGGCGCGCGGGGGCGACCTTCGATCGTTCCTTTCCTGGTGCAGGCTGCACACCGCCGACGACGTTCGCGTCGACGAGGTGATCCCCCCGGAGTCCGACGACGATGCCGTGCGCATCCTCACCACGCATGCCGCCAAGGGTCTCGAGTTTCCTATCTGTGTGCTCTCCGACCTCGGTGCGAGGCGACCAACAGGCGGCCACACGGTTGCCTTCCCGGGTTCCGTTGCTTCAGGCACCGGCCCAGACAACCGGGCAGCCGTGGCCGTGGCCTTCAACAAGGACCTCACAAACTCGGCCCACCGGGCACACTCCGGGTCGGCACTCCGCCTCGAGCACCTGGAACGACTACGCCTGCTCTACGTGGGTGCCACCCGCGCACGCGACCACCTGATCATCTCGCTTCACCGCAGCACACCCAAGTCAGATCCTGAGAATCCGGTCAACGTGACATCGGCCGAGGTTCTCCACTCCGCGACTGCGGGAACCGACCCGACCGACACTGTCGCCCATCTCAAGCCGACCGCCCGCGATCTGTCGATGCCGCCCGCACCCGAGACCGCCCCCCTGCCCACCCCGGACGAGTGGCGTGCCGATGCCGACAGAATCAGATTCCACGGTGCCCGCCGGCGCACGGTGGCCGCCACAACCATCGCTGTCGAGGCATCACCCGTTGTGGACGAGGAGTCCGAACAGGCACGCCAGGGAGAAGCCGGACGCCACGGCACCGGCGTGGGTCGGGCTGTGCACGCTGCCCTCGAGGTCGTCGACATGGCATCCGCCGGCGAGCCCGAGGCCCGACATGCAGCCGCCGCCGAAGACGTCGACCCCGGCCTGGTCGCATCCATGGTCGCTGCCGCACTGGCCTCGCCATCGGTTGTCGAGGCGGCAAGGTCGGAGCACTGGCGGGAACTGTTCGTTGCGGCACCCCTCTCGACCGACCTCCTACTCGAGGGTTACATAGACCTCGCCTACCGGACCGATTCGGGGCTGGTCGTCATCGACTACAAGACGGACTCGTGGAACGACGAGGAGGACCTGTCCGCCAAGGTCACCCGCTACCGCCTGCAGGGTGCCGCCTATGCCCTCGCCCTCCAGAAGGCCACCGGAACCAGGGTAGAGCGCATGGCCTTCTGCTTCCTCGGAAGCGGATCAGCCGTAGAGCGCGATGTCCCGAACCTCGATGCAGCCATGTCCGAGGTTGAGGCCTGGGCAGTGACAGCTACTTCGGAGGGAACCTGAGGGCCCCGTCGAGCCTGATGACCTCACCGTTCAGATAGGGGTTCTCGACAATGTGACCCACGAGAGCGGCGAACTCGGCAGGTTCGCCCATTCGCCTCGGAAACGGGATCGTCGACACCAGTTTCTCCTGCATCTCTTCTGGCATCGACCTCATCAGCGGCGTTCCCATTGTCCCCGGGGCGATGGTGTTGATGCGTATCCCCATGGGTGACAGATCGCGCGCCACAGGGAGGGTCATGCCGATAATCCCTGCCTTGGCCGAGCCGTATGCGACCTGCCCGGTCTGACCCTCGAGACCGGCGATGGACGCGGTGTTGATGAACACACCGCACTGTCCATGCTCATCGGGCTCGTTGCCGGCCATGGCCACGGCGGCCAGCCGCACAACGTTGAACGTGCCGACGATGTTGAGGTTGATGGTGCGCTGAAAGAGGTCCAGGTCGTGAGGGGTGCCGTCGCGGTTCACGGTGCGGCCGGCAACCCCGGCACCGTGCACGATCGCCACAGCAGACAGCTCACCGAGGCCGGTCGCCACCTCTACGGCCTCTCCCACGGAAATCTCACTCAGAACGTCGCCAGCCACCGCCAGCACGGAGTCGCCCAGCTCGTCGGCCAGCTGGCGGGCACGATCTGCTGCCGCATCGAAGATCACCACCGATGCCCCAGCGGCAGCAAACAACCGGACCACGGCCTCGCCCAGACCCCCTGCCCCACCGGTTACAAGGGTGGATCGGCCGTTCAGATTCATCTGATATCTCCCCGTCGAGGTTGAAACAGTTTTGAACGTAACGGCCCAGGAGGGTGGGAGTCGCCTTCGGAGCGGCAATCATGTGCGGCATGGTTCAAATGAATGACGACACCAAGCAGGCTCTGCTGCTGTTCAACCGGCGCGCAGCCGCAGCCGAGGCCGTTGTGGAGACGGCGCGACGCCTGAAGAAGGCGGCCACTGCCAAGGATGAGGCGGCCGACGCACTCAAGGCCGCCCAGAACGGAGGCGGTGGGGCCGAGGTGGTGGCTGAGGCCGAGGCGACATGGCGCGCAGCCGTTGAGACCTGGCAGATGATCCGAGACGGCAGGGAGCCGGAACCCGAGGAGGAGGCACCGGCCGAAGAAGAGGCCGCTGACGAGGACGAGGCAACCACCGAGCCCGAGGACGAGGCAACCACCGAGCCCGAGGACGAGGACGAGGCAACCGCCGAAGAAGAGGCAACCGCCGAAG
>DLRQ01000092.1:2180-6890 GCA_002501135.1 Candidatus Neomicrothrix sp. UBA7884 | reverse complement strand
GCGTCGAGGCCCAGCAACTCCCTCGTGATGACCCTCTCGTGTTCCAGGTCGACCACGGCGACACGCGGCATGATCGTCGTCTCGAAGTCCAGATCTGCGTTCGAGGTGCGTGACCTGATGAGTGGAAGGTAGGCCCGTCTGCCGTCGGGGTGGAGGGCCACGTGGCGGGAGGCGTTGTTCTCAGGTCCGGTCCGGATGACGGTGCTGACGGTGCGGGTGGCCAGGTCCACGACGCTCAGCTCTCCGGTGAGCAGGTGCGTCACGTACAGGAGGGCTCCGTCGGCCTGGATGGCCAGGCCCCACGGGTCCGCTCCAACCTCTATGGAGCCCTGGGCCTCCAGGGATGCGGCGTCGAAAAGGTCGATTGTGTTCTCAGCCCTTGCAGACACGACCAGAGTGGTTCCGTCAGAAGTCACCAGTACACCTCTCGGCTGGCGATGGGTTCCGAGCCGGGTGAGCTCCTCACCAAGACGTGTATCCAGCACGGCCACCTGGTCGTCGCCCGCCACTGCAACGAACAGTCGGCCGCCCGGTCGGTCGAGGGCCAGCGTTGTCGGTTCCGCACCGACGGATGTCTCCCATAGGACGCGGCCGTCGACGTCGATGGCGGTGACGGACCCCGAGTCCGGATTGGCTACGTAGAGCAGGGAACCGTCTGGAGAGGCGACGATGGTGGATGACCACTGGGAGGATCCTGGCTGGGTGGAGACACCCGGGGTCGTCGTAGTTGTTGTGGTTGTTGTGGCGGGAACGGTCAGGGACGGAACGAACGTCTCATCGAAGAAGTTGCCCGAGCACGCCACCAATAGGACGGCCAGAAACAGCAACGATGCAAGTGCGAATGTCCGTGTGTCCCCACTGCTAGCCACTACCCGCCGCCCAGCGACGAGAAGCCCCGCTGGTTGAGTATCTGGGCCGCCCAGCCGTCGACGGTCTCGTAGGCAATCGAGAGTTGCAGGGTGTCGGCCCCCAGGATTATCTCGGTGAAGCCCAGGTCGTAGAGGTACTGCTGGCCCAACGCTATGTCGACCGAATCGCCGGACACGGTCTCCTGGTGCACCAAGAGACCAGGTGCGGTCAGGCTGTAATGGGCCTCGGTTACCCCTTCGGGGAACTCGTACTGGAAGGTGATTCCCTCG
Source organism: Candidatus Neomicrothrix sp. UBA7884 (assembly GCA_002501135.1). Taxonomy (GTDB): domain Bacteria; phylum Actinomycetota; class Acidimicrobiia; order Acidimicrobiales; family MedAcidi-G1; genus UBA3125. The sequence goes on along the minus strand of DLRQ01000092.1, from coordinate 5,751 downwards.
ACGTAGGAACCACCGCGGCTGTCAGACACCGAGGTTCTTGACCGGATCGGAGTCGCTGCTTTGGAGTCGACCACATAGAAGCGGTAGGTGGAGTCGTTGGATCCCAGCACCGCCGAGAGCGGGTGCTCGTAGCCGTAAACATCCATCGTGGTCCTGCCGTCGGCCACGAGAGCCGGATCCGGGGCCAGGCCGGTGGAGGGGATGGCACGGTCCTGGGTTGCGGTGACGTGAACCTCATAGACCCCTGGCTCCTCGACAACGAACGACATGTTCATCGGATCCACGTAGCCCACTGTGTTCGCCCGGTTCTGGAATACCTGCTCGGTGCCGTCTGGGCTTGTGACGGTGACCTCGACAGCAACGTCCAGGGTCGGCCATGCCTGTCCGCTGAAGGTGAACAGGTCACCAGGCTCCAGCACGTTTCCGGGCCTTGTGCCGGTCGGGGTGATGAACAGGTCCACATCGCGCCCGCGGTGGGTCAGCAGCGGACCGCACGTGCCCAGACCGCCGGCCGCACCTTGGTAGGGCGGGCAGATGCGGCCGCCCTTGTCGTCGCTGTAGGTCCAGCCGCCTGATTCGTCTGGAGATGACTCTTTGATGATGACGGCCATCGAGGCGTAGGGCACGAACTTCTGTTCGGTTCCGTTCTTGAGGACAGCACCACCGAAGAGGAGCTTTACGTCGCCCTCCTCGTCACCTTTCGTGTCGCTGCCCCCACGTCCACCTGCCTGTGGGTCGAAGTAGTTGTCGCGGCAGGTCAGGCCGATCTGGCAGCTATAGGAGTCGTGGCCGTACCAGTGGATGTGTTGGCCCCCTTGTGATTCGGCGACTGCCGAGAAGACACTTACGTCTGGTCGGATGCTGGTTGAGTACCAGTAGGCCCACGAATCCACATCACCCGGTCGTTGATGTGTGCCCTGGTTCTCTGCGATGTCGGACCGGAGGAGGCGGGTGTCTGGAGCCTCGACGCAACCTTCAGGGAAGCAGTAGTTCTCGGGCTGAAGATGTGGTGACACGCTCTGGAGAGCACCTGCTGTTCCGTCGATCGTGATGATGGGAATGATCGGGCGCATGTCCACCAGCCACATGACGTCCCCTTTGAAAAACGGATATTCGAGACCGGACTCACCATTGGCGGGGTCACACGGTCCACCACCGCAAGCAGGGTTCACAGTCCGGTTGAAGAACCAGGTTCGCAAGGTCTTGTCGCCTGCGTCCCGTGCAAGTTGGCTGTTGCGTTCGCCGTGGGCTTCCAGGTCCGTGTCAGGAGTGGCCACGATCGAAGCCGATGTACGGGTTCCCATCCAGAGCGTTCCGTCAACCGGATCCAGGTAGGAGGCGGTGACCTTCACGATGTACTCGCCGTGCTCCGTCGGCTGCCAGACCTGGTCTGAGGCGAAGTAGCCGTACTCGTTGGCGGTGCCGCTTACCGAGTGGTTCCGGCGTTGGGAAGCGTCGCCGTTGACGTAGTGGGCGATGTCGATGGTGATGTCGGCTGGGACGCCCGGTTCAACCGTGACGACGGGGTTCCATTGGTCTCCAACTTCCAGCGGCGTTCCCTCGAACGTGCCGAGTGACAGGTCGAGCGGTTCGGCCGCCCAGATGTCGTAGGTGCCCTCCAGGATGAACTCGTCACCGCGCGATGACAACAGGGTCCCGTCAAGGCGGACCGTGTGGCGTCCGAACTGGTCGAACTCCAGGTCAAGGGAGTCCAGCCCGGTCGTCAACCCGATCGTGTGGGAAGGCCCCGAGAACGGCAGCTCAACCGGGTAGCCCCCGAACCAGGCTGCCGCCACGAACATGTCCACGGCGGCATCACTGGCAAGGTTCGTAGTCGCACCGTCTGGCGTGGTCAGCGAGACGGTGATGGTTCCCGGACTCTCGGTGTCAAGGGTGAACAGTGGCTCAGGCAGGGGAGCGGCGAAACCCGTGTAGCCGACGGTCGGCAGGAACGGCTCCAGCGTGTAGTGGACGCTCTGCCCGGAAAGAGGATCGGTTGGAGATGCCACAAACGGTGCCTCTGCCGAGCGCCTGCTTCCGAGGGCGAACCGGCCGACATCTTCGCGGGCGACGACGCCCCGGATCCCAGCCGACCCCCAGCTCGGGGCCTCGTTGAACAGGGTCGCCGGGAGCCTGGGGACTGAATCTGTGGCGACGCTGAACATGGGCAGGTATCCGTATCCGGTGTTTCCCTCGAAGTCGACCCCGCCCGACCGTGGGGTGTTCATGCCAGGGTCATCGAAACGGGCGGCGCCATCCGGCCCCCGCTGGCTGAAGAAGATCCGCGGCATGTACCAACCGGGCTCCAGGGAGGTCGGGAGATTCTCCGGGGTCAGGGTCAGGGTCTGGCCGGTGTTGAGGCAGCCTGTCGCATCTACGAAGTCAATGAAATCGTAGTGGCCGTCGCTGCCGCTGGCGGACTCAATCGGCAATCCGGTCGGCGTGAGCGCAGGGCCGTGGACGTTCAAGTTGACCTGGGTCACGTAGGCGCCGTCAGCATCGAACAGGCGGTAAAGCTTCACACGCGGAACAAGGCAGCCCACGTCCTGTCCGTCGTTGAAGGTGAACTGGATGCCACGTCCGGGACCGGAGAGCGTACCGGTCGCAGACCAGCCTGTGCCCGAACCGTCGCCGACCCGGCCGAGGGCCAGGAATGTTCCCGAAGCGGGTGCAGCCCCGGGAACCTGGAGGATCGCCGCGGGGCCTGTCTGGATCCCCTGTCCGATGCAGTGCTGACGCTCGATTGGCAGAACGTAGATGGTCGAACCGGCCGGGGCTTCTACCTGTGCGTCGAAGGAACCGTTCGAGTTGCGGGTCACACAGTCCTGGGTGCCCCATTCCACAGCTATGACCGCGACGGAATCCCAGGGACGGTGGGGCTGACCGAATGGCACGGCACCGGGTGCTCCCGACACGGTGATCATTCCGGATCCGTCGGGGACGGAGATGGAGATCAGGTCGGCCAACGGAACGGCATCGCGGTCGTTGATCTGTTCCTCTGGAGTCAGGAACAGATCGTGGAACTGCGTGATTCCACTGGCAAGGCTGAGGCTGGATGTAGGTTCAACCTGCTTGGCGTCCGGACTGCTGCCTTCGGTTTTCCCGCTGTCGGACCTAGGGGCCTTTCCGTCAGAACCGTTTTCGCCGATTGACGCGAGCAGGGCGTCCAGTTCCGACCGGGTGATTCCTTCGCGGTCTCCCCAGGCCTCCCTCGCCAGGTCCATGTCTCCGCCAAACGCCGAGGACAACTCGGCCTTGACCTGCTCCATATCGACAAACTGCCCACCGTCGTCATGCTCGGTGCCCTTTCCGGGGGCAGCTGCGTCCGGGGCGACATCGCCGGCGATTGTGGCCGGAGGATCGGCGGGGGCCCCGGTAGTCGACGCCTGCGCGCTCGTTGGTACCGCCTGTGTGGCGGTAGGCGAAATTGCCTCCTCGGTTCCACCGCTTCCGCAGGCAGCGGCCGCCATCAGCACGGTCACGGCGGTTGCCAGGTGCCTCATGGTTAGGAAGAGTAGCCGGGTCGAATCGGTGTCGTCCGGCCGGCCTTGAGCCGTGTGACAGGCTGGAC
>DLRQ01000092.1:0-1820 GCA_002501135.1 Candidatus Neomicrothrix sp. UBA7884 | reverse complement strand
AAGGGGATCTGGTGTGATTGAGAGTGTGATCTTCTGGCTCGTGGTTGCAGCGATCGTGACGACGGTCGTTCACCGGAGAAGCGGTGGTCAGGCTGACGTAGGCACGATGGTCCGCCGTTTCATCGAGTACGGGTTCTTGCTGGCCCTCGTTGGAATCACCGGCTTCGGTGTTGCCGGCGTTCTGGCACAGGTGGTCGGGGAGATCGGACCCGACTCCTCGGCTGGAACCGAGACGACTGCGCTCTGGTTGACGTTCGTGCTCGTCGGTGGGGCCAGCCTGGCTGGCCTGTCGGCATGGATACGGCGACGCTTCGCCGGGGACCCCAGCGAGGAGGCGGCCGGAGGCTGGTCGCTATACATCGCCGCAGCCGAACTGGGCTCGTTGACAGGGGTGATCGCCTCATCCATCGGCACCTTGTCGTGGATCATCTCCGGCACGGAATTCATCGACTACTGGGTCGCCCACCTGATCGTCTGGTCGGGGGTGTGGGCCTTCCACTGGCGACTCGGGTGTCGCACCACTCCGCGGGGAACGGTTCGCAAACAGATTTACCTGCTCGTCGGCGCCGCTGCGGGAACCATCGGCCTGGTGGTCAGTACCTCGTTCGTGGTCGGACACCTGTTGAACTGGGCCTACGACGGCTCGATGCCCGATTACATCCCCGACTACGGGTTCGGGCCAGAGGAGGCCTCGTGGGACTCGGCCGTCGACGGAGCGCGCGATGCGACGCCGGCAATGCTCACGTTCGCTGCAGTGTGGTTCTGGTACTGGTGGCGAAACGCCCGCAGGTCTGGCCATTCCGTCGAGAGGCACGCATTCGTCCTGGTTGGTGGTGTGCTCGGTGGCCTGGGGGCAGCGGTTGCAGCCGGCAGTGGTCTTCTCTTCACGGTCCTGTTGTGGTTCCTCGCGGACCAGGGCGGCACGTCGGCGACCGAGCACTTTGACACAGCTCCGGTCTTCCTCACCGTCTGCATGGTTGGGCTGGCTGTCTGGATATACCACCGGTCAGAGTTGCCCGACAACGAGCGGCGGAGCGAGGTCGAGCGCACCTACGACCACCTCGCCTCGTGGGTGGGACTTGTGGCGGCGACAGCCGGTGTTGCCGTGTTCATGGGCGCGGTCGTACTACACCAGATAATGCCCAATCCGCACGACTGGGATGCACCGCTGGGTGAGGCGATGTCAGGTGTGGTCACACTGCTGGCGGTCGGTGGCAGCGTCTGGTGGCGAAACTGGTCGCGGATTGTGGGCCATGCCGACGAGCCGTCCGAGTTGGGCTCACCGGTGCGCCGTGTCTACCTGCTGACCGTATTCGGCTCGACCGCCCTGGTCGTGCTCGGAAGTGTGCTGGTGATGGTCTATATGGTGGTCTTCGGCCTACTTGAGCGTGACCTGGGGGCCGATGAACTGGCCTGGTTCAGGATTCCACTGGCCCTCATCGGGTCAACCGCCGGTGTCACCGTCTACCACGGGCGGGTGCTGCGCGATGGCCTCAGGTCGATGCCCACCGGCGTCGATGATGCAGCGGCTGTCCACGTGACCCTGGTTGCGGCTGTGGGGGGAAACTGGGTTCGGGAGCTCATCGAAGAGGCCGGTGTCGAGGTGCGGCTCCGCCTGAGGACCGATATCGGAGACTTCGTCCAACCCTCTGTCAAGGACCTGACTGACACCGTTCGTTCCATCGATGCAGACGAGATGCTCGTGACCGTGGCAGGTGACGGCACCTTCGAGGTGGTGCCGCTCAAGAAGGGGTGATCTACCTGCGCTGCTCGATGCGGAGGTGATCCCGGGGCCCCAGAGTGGTGGGGACCGGCCGCTG
>DLRQ01000072.1 GCA_002501135.1 Candidatus Neomicrothrix sp. UBA7884 | reverse complement strand
ATTTCGCACGCTGAGAGCGGGGCCTTAGGGCCCCGCTCGAGCGCGTTTTAGGGCGGGTCTGGAGGCTCAGGCGAGGCGGGTGTCGTGTCAGCTGGGCGGGGTGAGGCGGCCGCTCGACCTGTTGCGTTCCCAGAGGAGGCGCCAGCCGGCGTCGTCACCCGTGGACTTCCTGAGGGTGGCTTCGGCACCGTCGCTGTCGCCGGCAAGAAGCTGCGCTGCGGCCTGCCAGAAGCCGGTCTGGGCGTTGGCCAGCGGATGGCCGGCTGCTGCCTCGAGTGCGTTCATGGCCTCGTCAGCCCTGCCGGCGGTGACGGCGTTGATACCGGTGCCCATCAGGTCGTACATCTCGTGCAGGTCGAGAAGACGTGCCAGCTCGGTGACGGGATCAGGGTGGTCGTCGATGCGCAGGTCCACCTGTCGGGCCCAGGCCGGTTCGGTGGCCCCGCCAGGGGCAGTCAGCAGGGCGGCAGAGGTGGAGCCTCTCAGGTCGCCACCCGCCTCGTGGCCGGTGGCGACAGCTGAGCAGAGCCTGCGCGCAATGGACCCTGTGGTGTTCCCAAAGGCATCGAGCATCAGGTTCCAGACTCCGTCGGCGCCGGCCATGTTGGCAACCGCCACAACGCCGTCGCCCAGGGCGTGGCCGGCACTGGCTATACAGGCGCTACCGGTGTGGGCGGCGATCCGGCCCTCGAAATCGACGATCGCAACCTGGCGGGATTCGGCCTGGGGGTCCTCGGCGAGCAGGGCGCCGAGCGCCTCGGCAGGGGAGTGGCCCGAGCGCAGCAGGTCGAGGGAGCGTGGCCCGTAGGAGGCCTCGGTGACAGCCTGTGTGAGGACGGCACCCACTCCGGTCTCAACCCAGGGGACCTTGTTGCCGACGGCCAGCCAGCCCGTGTGTACGGCGGCACCGAGTTGGCCGGTGTCGGGGTCTAGTGCGACGATCGAGAGGGTCATTGGGTCTCCTGGGTGTGCAGGGGGACGCTACCTGCAGTGCGTGGGAGGCTCGTGGCCGGCGTGGCGCCGGTAGCCTCATCGCCCATGACCCCACCGCAGGATCGACGGTCACCCCGTCAGGGTGGAGGCTCCCGTGGTGGCGATCGACGCCCCGACAGCGGGTCCGGCGGGAGCCGTGACGGCCGGCCCCGGCGTGACGGGCGCCCTGACGGCCAGAACCCCGACCGCCGCCGTCGTCCACCAGACGATGCCGGCCCGAAGAACTGGGGTGGGGTGGCCCGGCGTGCGGCCGGACGCCTCGAGCGTGAAGAGGCCGAGGATCGCGACTGGCGCCGCGAACAGACCGCCGAGCGGACCACACGACCCGACCGCACACCGCCCGAGCGCTCAGACCGCCTGCGACGCGAGGCCGCCGATGCCGTGGCCCGCGGTGTCAACCCGGCCCGGTCCGGCCGGGTTCACAGGGCCCTCGAGAGACAACCGCTGCCGGATGCACCGAGACGCCTACCTGAGGCCGATGTCGCCCTCCGTAGGGCACTGGGCGACAGCGCCGGCTCACGTGCGTCGGCCAAGTTGCGCGAAGCCGCACGCGCCTTCGATGACGAACGCTTCAACGATTCCAGGCGCATCCTGAACTCGCTGGTCGAGCGTGCCCCCGAGGTGGTCGAGGTGGTCGAACTCCTGGGCCTCACCCACTATCGAATCGGAAACTGGAAGGCTGCCGCAAAGAGGCTCGAGGTGTTCCGGGACCTGACCGGCGGAACCGAGCAGCACCCTGTGCTGGCCGACTGCTACCGGGCCCAGGGCAGGTGGGCCGATGTCGAGGTGCTCTGGACCGAACTACGCGATGCGTCACCCGGTGCAGCGCTTGTGACCGAGGGTCGCCTCGTGGCTGCGGGCGCCCTCGCCGACCAGGGTCGCATGGCCGATGCGGTGCGTGAGCTCGAGCGCGGCTGGTCTGTTCCAAAGCGTGCACGCGACCATCACCTGCGACGTGCCTACGCGCTTGGTGACCTCTACGAGAGGTCGGGCGCAACACCCCGGGCCCGGGAGTTGTTTCGCTGGATAGCCAGCCGCAGTCCCAACTTCGCTGATGTCTCCGACAGGCTCCGGTCGCTCAACTGACACCGGCGGGCCTCATTGTCACAGGCCTCGCCTACGGTTCGTTTCTCGGCTTCCCCGCCAACAGTGGTCCGGGTGCAGAGCCCGGATCCGAGCGAAGGGAGCCTCGATGGCTGCCAACGAAGTGTCCATGTCCGGATCGGGCCCGTCCGATACCAACCTGTGTGTCCTGGAGGGTGAGCTGAGCAGTGACCCCAGGCCGCTCGAGCTGGAGTCAGGCAGCGTGCTCCTGCGCTGTGATGTCACCGTGCGTGCAGGTGGGGTAGAGGCACCCGCAGCCTGGGTGCTCAAACAGGACCACTCCAAGACCGGCCTGGTCTGGGAACTGCACCCCGAGGGTGTCGACGCTGGGGCGGTGGTGCGGCTCTTGCTGGAGGGAACCTCGCTGCTGTGCCCCATCCCGGTCGAGGGTCGGTGGACGGCCACCCTGAACAGGCCTCGGTGAG
>DLRQ01000020.1:37383-43324 GCA_002501135.1 Candidatus Neomicrothrix sp. UBA7884 | reverse complement strand
CCGCAAAGAGGAAGCCGACACCGACCACAAGATCGCTGTCATCAGCCTGGAGGCGCAGCAACTCGGCACGGTTTGAACCGTCGCTATTGGGAGATGCATCCGAGATTGACGCACCTAGTTCGTTCTGGCCACGCTCAAGGCCGAGGTACGCGGAGTCATTGAAGCCTCCGTCGCCACGGCCACCAATGTCGAACACCAGACCAACGGTTACGGCCTCGACCGGTGTTGGTGCGGCGGTTGTTGTCGCAGCGGCCGGTGCGGCTGTAGTGGCCGCTGGTTCAGCCTCTTTTGTGTCGCTTCCACAGGCCGAGAAAACCAGGGCGGACCCCAGCACAACGGCGAGCAACTTTTGTGTTCGCTTACTCATTTACCCCTCCGAAGGATTGTCGCTTCGCTTAGACAGCGATGGCATGGTGCCGTCTCGCTGAGGGTGAACGGTAGCGCGGAGGCTCCTGTGTCGCACATGCCGGAGAGTTGGCCGGTTGTCAGTGCCTGTAATCTGCCGGCGAAAATGGCCGACAGAGTCAGGTGGCCGGGCCGGGGAGGGCTGGAATCAGCTGTTGCGTCCCACGTTCGGCTTGCGCCCGTGGTTGGCCTTCTTGCGCCTTGCGTTGGCGCGTTGCTTTGAGGTGTGCTTCGACATGGAGGACAGGCTAGCGGGTCAACCGTCGGGGTCCGCAGGATCGGCCGTAGCCTGCTGGTCCGGTCCGCTCAGCAGGCCGTGTGTCGAGTGGCCATGTCCGACCCGGGTCGGTGGCCCGTTCCTCCGGGAGATGTAGTGGAGAGATTTGGTTTCGTAGGACTGCCGAACGCGGGTAAGTCGTCGTTGTACAACGCCCTGGCAGGCGGTGGGGCACTTGCTGCTCCGTACGCGTTTGCCACGACCGACCCCAACATCGGGGTGGCCCGTGTCCCCGACCGGCGGCTGGGTCAGCTTGCCGAGATGAGCCGTTCCCAGAAGGTGGTTCCGGCGACCGTTCAGTTCGCCGACATTGGTGGCCTAGTGGAGGGCGCTGCCCAGGGTGAGGGCCTCGGTAACAAGTTCCTGGCCGGGATCCGTGAGGTGGATGCCATCGTCTTTGTTCTGCGGGCCTTCCGGGACGGTGATGTTCCCGGCGATTCCGACCCGGTTGCCAATCTGGGGATCGTCGAGGTGGAGTTGGCTCTTGCCGACCTCGACACCGCTGAACGGCAGTTGGACAAGCTGCAGCGGGCATCCAAGGGAGACCCATCCGTCAAACCTGCAGTGGCTGCCCTGGCGGACGCAGTTGACCTGCTGGGTTCCGGAGTTCCCCTCTACCGGGGAAGCCTTTCAGATGATGCCCGCGCGGAGCTCCAGCAGTTCTTTCTGCTCACCAACAAGCCTGTCCTGGCGATCGTGAACCTCGATGAGGAACAGGTGGCCGAACCCGAACCGGTTCTGGCGCCGGTTCAGTCGCAGCTGGAGGGTGCCGACGTGATCGGCATGTGTGTGCAGCTCGAGGCCGAGGCGGCGCTGTTGGACGAGGCTGATCGGGTCGAGATGCTCGACGGTCTCGGTCTCGGCGAGGGAGCGCTACCCAGGTTTGTCCAGGCGGCGTACCACCAGCTCGGCCTACGGACCTTCTTCACCACGGGTGAAAAGGAGAGCCGTGCATGGACGTTCCGTGCCGGGTCGTCTGCACCCGAGTGTGCCGGTCGCATCCACACCGATTTCCAGCGCGGGTTCATCCGGGCCGAGACGATCAGGTGGGACACGCTGCTCGATCAGGGCTCGTGGACCGTGGCCCGCGAGGCCGGGCTGGTCAGGAGCGAGGGCAAGGACTACCACCCGGTGGATGGTGACGTTATGGAGTTCCGCTTCAACGTCTGAGTCCCGGTGGATGCTCAGTACATGATGGTGCGGGTCAGGTGGTGTGGCCGAAGGGTGGGGAAGGCGGCGTGGTAGACGCTCCACAGGCGGTAGTCGACCTGTGGGATGACCACCTGCCTGTCTGCAGGCCGGATGGCGTTGATCGCATCTGTAAGCAGTGCCGTGGCGTAGATGGTGTGGGCCCGGATCTCGATCTCCTCGGCGGAGTCCCTGGGGATGAGGTCCTGCGTTGCGATTCGGTGCTCCAGTTCGTCGGTGTAACCGAGGACCTCCATTGCGTTGAGGGCAACCGGCAGGATGTAGTCGGCAAATGCGCTCATGTTGTCGAGGTCACGGATTGACAGGGTCCCGGTTCCTGACATGGCCACGTGCAGCGACCAGAGGCAGAGCTGGCCCAATTTGTAGAACATGACCGGCTTGTCGTTGTAGGTGCTCGTGTCGGCGAACCTCGGGAACTCGCTCGTGAGCCTCTCCAGCAGGCCGTTCCCGTCGGCGTAGGCGGCGGGTTCACAGGATCGGACGAAGTTGTGGAAACGGCCGTCGTATCTGTCGACCAGGACCCTTCCGATCTCGTTGAGTATCTGTGCACGCTCAGCGAGCATCGGCATCTCGATGCTGCCCTCGAAGATCACAGCCAGGTCGGCTGCCGTGACCTCGGCGAGGAACCCGCCATCGAAGATGGCCGTGCCGCCACGGTGTGCGAGGTGGATCCTGGCGAACATCGCCTCGGCATCGGCCCAGGTGCCTCCGTCGTAGTCGGCCTCGAACCGCTCACCGGACTCGAAGTCCGTGTAGGCGAAGTTGAGCGACGAGGTCAACAGGGTCGCATCGATGATGGTGTCGGGGTCTGGCCCGAAGTTGAAGGGCCCCTCCACTGATCCGTCGGGTGGGGCGAACTCCTCGTAGGCCATCCAGCGCGCCACCCGGTCGACCGCCTCCGCAGACGTTCGAACATGCCTGGATGATTCGACTACCGGCAGCACTGATTGGAGTACCGGCATGTCCCAGGCGCTGATTCGAGGCATCAGTTTCTCTCCTTGTGTTCTGGTTCTGTTGAAGAGTCCCGAGGGCCGGGTCCATTGTCCGGCGTCGCTGTCAGTATTGTCGGGCAGGAAGTCTGTCTAGCCCAGGAGCGACGAACTATGGCGGTTGGGAGGGTCGGATCCGGTGGCCACGTTCTGGTGGTCGGATCCACGATGATCGACCTGGTTGCGTACACGCAGCGGGTCCCGGAGGCAGGTGAGACCATCGTGGGCGACCGGTTCCAGATGGGTTTTGGTGGGAAGGGGGCCAACCAGGCGGTGATGGCGGCCCTGGCCGGTTCCCGGGTCACGATGGTCAACGCCGTGGGTGAGGATTCCTACGGGGAGATGACTGTGTCGAACCTCGGCTCCTACGGGGTCGACACCGAACATGTCCATGTCGTACCCGGGGAGAGCGGCGTCGCCCCCATCTGGGTGGAGCCCGATGGAACCAATCGGATCATCATTGTTCCCGGTGCCAACAACGGGCTGACCGCCGAGATGGCTACCGACGCCGTTGCCTCATATGCCGACCTGTCTGTGGTGGTAGGCCAGCTCGAGGTTCCCCAGGCAGCCACCGCTGCGGGCTTTACCGAGGCCCGCTCCCGGGGGGTGCTGACCGTCCTCAACCCGGCGCCCGCAGCTGATCTTGAGGCCGGCCTGTTGGCTGTGACCGACTGGCTTATTCCCAACGAGGTCGAGTTCGGGCTGCTGGCCGACGGCGCCGAGCCTGACGATGCCTCTCTCATGGCATTCGCGGAGCGGACCGGAACCCGACTGCTCGTAACGCTGGGTGGCGAGGGTGTGGCCGTGGTCCGTGTCGACGGCTCCGTTTCGAGGATTGCGGCCGACATGGTGGAGGCGGTCGACACCACAGGAGCCGGTGACGCGTTCGTGGGTTCGTTCGTGGCAGGCCTCGCAGCCGGCCTCGACGAGACTGCCGCCATCAGGCTGGGGATGACATGTGCTGGTGAGAGCGTCACCCGCCCCGGCACGCAGACCTCATTTCCCTCCCGCGGTCGGTGTGTGGAGATCATGGCCGCCTGCTCCTGAGCCACGCCCACTGCATCTACGCTTGACCCATGTCATGGTTGGTCTGTGGAGATCGTGTGATGGCCAGCCTTGAGCTGGCCGGGTCCCGATCAGAGCGTCGTCGTGGTCTGCTGGGTCGCGACGGCATCGATGGTGCGATCCTCCTGAAGCCGGCCAGGCGGGTGCACACCGTGGGCATGAGGTTCCCGATAGACGTGGCACACCTCGACTCCGACATGAGGGTGCTTCACACGACGACAATGAACCGTCATCGCATAGGGCGCCACATCAGGGGAGCGCGCTCAATTGTCGAGGCCGAGTCTGGTTCCTTTGAGAGGTGGGGCCTCAAGGTGGGTGATGAGTTGACGGTGCGGGAGTGAGCACGTTGTCCGGGGCCGGGCTGCTCGTTCTCGTTGCCACCCCAATCGGAAACCTCGGTGATCTCTCCCAGAGGGCGGTCAAGGTCTTGTCCGCCGCTGATCTCATTGCCTGCGAGGACACCCGCCGCACGGGCCTACTCCTGAGCCACGCCGGGATCACGGGGTCGAGCCTGTTGCGGGTCGACCAGCACACCGAGGAGGCGGCTGCCGGCAAGGTCATCAGGCGGCTGTCCGAGGGGGCATCCGTGGCGGTCGTGACCGATGCAGGGACACCGGGTATCTCTGATCCCGGCGAACGGCTGGTACGGAGGGTGCTCGACGCCGGCTTTGAGGTGTCGGTGGTGCCCGGGCCGTCTGCGCCGGTTGCGGCACTCGTCATGAGCGGTCTTCCGACCACACGATGGTGCATGGAGGGTTTCCTGCCACGTAGCGGCGCAGCCCGCACCGGGAGGCTTGCCGAGCTGGCGGTCGAGGAGCGCACGATCGTGCTATTCGAATCGCCCCGCCGTCTGGCGGCAACCCTTGCCGACCTGGCCGGCGCCTTTGGTGCAGAGCGTCCGGTCGCCGTGGCACGCGAGGTCACCAAGCTCCACGAGGAGGTCTGGAGGGGGACCCTCGCTGGGGCCTCCACTTGGGCAGCGACACCGGTGAAGGGCGAGATCGTCCTGGTAGTTGGTGGTGCCGCTCCCACAGCCGGTGCAGACGACGACCGTATTCGTGTCCTCCTGGCCGAGGCCAGGGGCACCGGTGCCTCGACACGCGACGCAGCCGACGAGGTCGCCAGACGGCTGGGCGTATCGCGTAGGCGCGCCTACAGGCTGGCCCTGGAGATACCGGCCTCATAGACACGTGCTCCGGCGAATGGGCCCAGCGGTAGCCTCGGAGGCCATGTCCACCCCAATCCTCGTCGCCGTTGCCTGGCCCTACGCATCAGGCTCACGCCATCTGGGTCACCTTGCCGGCGCCTACCTTCCTGCCGACGTGTTCGCCCGCTACCAGCGCCTGGCCGGAAACCGGGTGCTGATGGTCTCAGGCTCAGATGTGCACGGAACCCCCATAACGGTTCGTGCCGACGCCGAGGGGGTAACCCCTGCCGACATAGTCGACCGCTACCACGCTGAGTTCGTGAGCGACTGGGACCGTCTCGGTATCAGCTGGGACCTCTACACCTCCACCGATACACAGAACCATTCCGAGGTGACCCACGACATCTTCCTGCGGCTTCTCCAGAACGGACACATCGACAGGCGGTCGAGCGAGCAGTACTTCGACCTCGATGCCGACCGGTTCCTGCCCGACCGCTACATTGAGGGCACCTGTCCCCACTGCGACTATTCCGAGGCCAGGGGAGACCAGTGTGAGGACTGCGGGCGCACCCTCGATCCCGAGGAACTGATCGATCCCCGCTCCAAGATCACGGGCAGCGAACCCGTACTACGCGAGACCGAGCACTTCTTCCTCCGGCTGTCCGACTTCGAGTCGGACCTCAGCGAGTGGCTGGATGCCCGTGAGGGCTGGCGTCCTCACGTCCTCAACTTTTCGAAGGGCTGGATCGACGACGGCCTGCAGGATCGGGCCATCACCCGGGATCTGGAATGGGGTATCGATGTTCCCGTCGACGACCTGGGCCCCGGTAAGCGGATCTACGTCTGGTT
>DLRQ01000020.1:1561-37077 GCA_002501135.1 Candidatus Neomicrothrix sp. UBA7884 | reverse complement strand
AAGCGGATCTACGTCTGGTTCGAGGCCGTCATCGGATATCTGTCGGCCTCCAAGGAGTGGGCAGCCAACCGGGGGAAACCCGATTCATGGCGCGAGTGGTGGGAGAACGACGACGCCCGGTCGGTCTACTTCGTCGGCAAGGACAACATCCCGTTCCACACGATCATCTGGCCCGGGATGCTGCTCGGTTACGGAGGCCTCAACCTGCCGACCGACGTGCCGGCCAACAACTACGTCACGTTCAGCGGGGGCAAGGCTTCCGCGAGCCGTGGCGTGGGCCTCACAATCGGTGAGGGGCTGGCGATGTTTGAGGCCGATGCAATCAGGTACGCCCTCGCTGCGTCGTTCCCCGAGCAGAGCGACACGGACCTGTCTGTGGAGGAGATCGCCCGGCGGGTGAATGAGGAGCTGGTTGCCACGTGGGGGAACCTGGTGAACCGGGTGCTCTCGATGGTGCACCGGACCTGCGGTGGCGAGGTGCCGTCAGTCGACGGCCGCTCAGACGGTGACCTTGCCGTGCTGGCTGCCGTCGACGAGGCCATAGAGCGTGTCGGCGAACAGATAGACCGGGTGGAGTTGAGGGCAGGTATACGGACCGGCATCGAGGCCGCTGCTGTCGTGAACGCGTATCTGAATGCCACCGAGCCGTGGAAGTTGGCCAAGAGCGATCCTGAGCGGGCCGCCGTGGTGCTCGGAACGGCGCTGGCCGCAGTCGCCGGCGTGAGGGTCGCCCTGTCTCCGTACCTTCCGTTCTCAACGGCTCAACTCGACGGGCTTTTCGGCGAGGTCGATGGCTGGGTCCGGGTCGAGCCGGTTCCGGGCACCCCGGTCGACAAGCCGACCCCGATGTTCGCGAAGGTCGACCTGGCTGAACTGTTGGCCGACGAACAGGACGACGAAGGTTGAGTCAGGCGGCATCTACCGGCGTTGGTGGTGAGTGGTTCGACAACCACTGCCACCTGGGTAGCAACGCCGAGGAGGCTCTGGAACGGGCCCGCAGTGCCGGGGTCGTGGGTTTCGTCAACGTCGGAACAGACTTTGACAACAGCCGTGCAGCCATCTCTGTGGCCAGGTCCCATCCAGACGTGTGGGCCACCGCCGGGGTCCATCCACACGAGGCCAGTCACGGAATGAGGGGAATAGTCGATCTGCTCGACGACGAGGCGGTGGTCGCCGTCGGCGAGACCGGCCTCGACCACCACTACGACCACTCACCGAGACAGGCACAGGCAGACGTGTTCGCCGCACATGTTGCTCTGGCCAACGAACGTGAGATGCCGATCGTGATCCACACCCGCGAGGCGTGGGAGGAGACCTTCGCCCTGCTGGACACAGAGGGAGTCCCGGAGCGCACTGTGTTCCACTGCTTCACCGGAGGGCCTCAGGAGGCGGTTGCATGTGTCGAACGCGGCGCAATGCTGTCATTCAGCGGAATCATCACCTTTGCGACGGCCCACGACGTTCGTGAAGCTGCAGCCCGGATTCCTCTCGGGCAGGTCATGGTCGAGACTGACTCGCCCTACCTGACACCGGTGCCCCACAGGGGGAAACCCAACGAACCTGCCAACGTGGCCCTGGTTGGTGCAGCGCTGGCCGAGGCAATGGGGCTCGAGTCCAGCGAGGTGGCGATTGCAACATCCGGGAACGCCCGCCGCTTCTACGGTCTTGGCGATGCTGCCGGGGCCCTGTGAGGTCACCTCGCGCCGGGCGTGGTCGGGTGCCCACTGCCACAGCCCGCCAAGTTGCGAATCGGACTGTATTTACGTAACTTTCGGACGTCGCCCTGTGGCTGCGCGCGTTCCTCCACGAAATTGAGGGTCGCCGGTAGGGCATTTTCCGAGACAGGAGCAGAGGGAAGTTGGCTGAGTTCACGGTCGAGAGGTGGCGTGTGGTTGTAGTGGCGCTTGCCACGATCGCCGCGCTTCCCCTGTTCGTCCTGGAGGACCCCGATTCGACCGGGTCGCTTACCGGCGTCGCAGATGCCTCCAGTTCGGTGGAGTTGGCGCTGTCGGTGCCGATCGTGCTCGTAGACGCTGTTGCCGCTGGCCCAGTGTCCGACTGGACAACGCCCACCTCTCCTGCAGACATTACGAACCTGGTGGACCGTGCCGACGAATGGCATGTTGCCCGTTCGAACCTACCGACTGTGAACAGGCTGGCCGAGGCCGCCCGGATGTATGAGGCTGAGGCCATCGCCATGGCCCAGGAGATCGTGGCCGTGGAGTTCGCCGAGAGGGAGGCCCTCGACGCGATCCTGGCGGCCAAGCAGGTAGAGGCCGACCGCCAGGCGGAGCGGGCGAGGCTGCGTGAAGAGGAAGACAACCGGAGGGCGACGGCTATAAGCACACCCGGCCCCACCACGACCATTCCCTGGGACACGAAGCCTGCTGACGGCGGCCCCTCTGCCGAGCAGTGGGAGGCGCTCCGCTACTGCGAGGCCACTGGCGACTACACGGCGGTGAACCCCACCGGCCGTTACCGCGGCGCCTACCAGTTCAGCACCACCACGTGGGACTGGATTGCCGGCATCTACCACGAGCGTCTGGTGGGTGTCGATCCCGCGGCCGCCGCACCTGCAGACCAGGACGCAATGGCCCGTTCCCTCTACAACCTGCGGGGTCGCGGCCAGTGGCCGGTGTGCGGCCGCTACCTGCCGTAATCTCCCCCGGGTGACCCTCACCCGGACCCAGGTCCGGTCGCTGCTCGACCGCCACGGCATTAGTCCCAAGCGCTCGCTCGGACAGAACTTCGTTGTTGAGCCCAACACCGTCCGCCGAATCGTCGAGCTGGCCGAGATCAACTCTGGCGACAGGGTTGTCGAAATCGGCCCCGGTGTCGGTTCGCTGACACTTGCCCTGCTCGAGGAGGGGGCACGCGTAACCGCTGTTGAGATCGACGATGTGCTGGTCGGTGTGCTGGCCGAGGTGACCGAGGGGTATTCGTCGGATCAGGTCCGGATCGTCCATGCCGATGCGATGGGCACCGACTGGAACATCCTGCTCGGCGATGCTCCCTGGGTTCTTGTTGCGAACCTTCCGTACAACATCTCGGTGCCGCTCATCTGTGACCTGCTCGACGACGTGCCTGCCATCGGGGAGATGGTCGTGATGGTGCAGAGGGAGGTGGCCGACCGCCTGGTGGCAGGGCCCGGAGACGACGCGTACGGCCTGCCTTCTGTGAAGGTGGCGTACCACGCTGAGGCACGCCTTCTCGGTCGGGTACCTCCATCGGTGTTCCTGCCGCGCCCGCGGGTCGATTCCGCCCTTGTGGGGCTCCGACGCCGCTC
This sequence comes from Candidatus Neomicrothrix sp. UBA7884, assembly GCA_002501135.1. Lineage (GTDB taxonomy): Bacteria > Actinomycetota > Acidimicrobiia > Acidimicrobiales > MedAcidi-G1 > UBA3125. The sequence goes on along the minus strand of DLRQ01000020.1, from coordinate 33,791 downwards.
GGAGCCCGCGACCGATGTCGATGCTGAGGTTCTGTTCGGGGTGGTGCGGGCCGGGTTCGGCCAGCGCCGGAAGATGCTGCGCCGCTCCCTGAAGGGCCTGTTGGGCGAGGCGGCGATAGTGGAGTCAGGTGTCGACCCGACGGCCCGTGCCGAGGAGTTGGGCCTCGATCAGTGGGTTGCTCTTGCTTCGCGTGTCGTGGCGGACCGGTCGTGAACACCGTGCTCGTGGCACCGGCCAAGCTGACCCTTTCTCTTCGGATCACCGGTGTGCGCGACGACGGCCTCCACCTGATTGAAGCTGAGATGGTGTGCCTTGACCTTGCCGACCGGATCACCGTGGGACCCGGAAACGGCCTGGAGGTGCACGGAACGGAGGGAGGTCTCGAGGTCGTGGCCGACGATGACAACCTGGTCAGCCGGGCCCTGGCACTTGTCGGACGGGAGGACCGGGTGGTGGTCGAAAAGGAGATCCCGGCCGGAGCGGGCCTGGGCGGTGGGTCGGCTGATGCTGCGGCGATCCTGCGCTGGGCCGGCTTCAACGACCCGGTGGCAGCATCTGGAATCGGCGCCGACGTGGCCTTCTGCCTCGTCGGCGGGCGTGCCCGGGTTTCTGGAATCGGCGAGGTCGTCGAACCGCTTCCGTTTGAGGAACTGGTGTTCACGTTGTTGATTCCACCGGTCGGGTGTCCGACCGCCGCCGTCTACCAGCGCTGGGATGACCTGGGAGGACCAACCGGCTCAGCAGGCAACGACCTGGAGCCGGCACTCCTGGACCTGATGCCCGAGATGGCCCACTGGCGTGACTTGTTGGGGGACGCGACGGGTCGACAGCCGCGGTTGGCCGGAAGCGGAGGTACCTGGTTCGTGGAGGGGGAGTATCCGGGCGATGGGCGGCGTGTCCTGCGGAGCGTTCCACCGCCGGTGCCGCCGGTCTGAGACCGGGCTACTTGCCCCGCATCCGCTTGGCGCGGGTGCGCTTGAGCATCTTGCGGTGCTTCTTCTTGCGCATGCGCTTGCGGCGCTTCTTGATAAGAGATCCCATGACGGCCCGAAGGGTACAGCGCGGAGAGTGTGTAGCGGTCAGTTCGCGGGGATGCGACCTGCCACTACGCTCTGTGCGGTACTGACGGCACCCCGGTGTGCGCCAGTGGCCGGTAGTTCAACTGGCAGAACACCTGACTTTGGATCAGGAGGTTGCAGGTTCGAGGCCTGCCCGGCCAGCCAGCCAGCCCCCGGGTGATCGCTACTCGAGGGTGGCGTACTGGGTGACCTCGCCGGTGGGCCCACCCCTGACATGCTCAGTGGCCTGCGAGAGGTCGGCCAGGAACTCGTCGACGGCCTTGGCGTTGCCGGCACTTACGGTCATGTGCAGGCTTGGCGGCGGTCCCTGACGGTCAAGGTGCCAGCCGCGGTCGGCCATGGCCTCACCAAGGGCGAACAGGTCGATTCGTCTGATGGTGTCATCCATTTCCGGATCGGCGGACATGGCCAGCAGGTGATGCACCGGATCACCGAGAATCCTAAGTCCGTCGATGGCCCGGACGCCTGCGCGGATTGAGTCGGCCGTTTCGAGCGTGGTGCGAACCAGGCGCCGGTAGCCGTCGACGCCCAGATACTGCATCACCGCCCACGCAGCGGCCATTGGCAGCCCCGAGCGGGTGCCCTGCATGTTGGGTGTGATGTAGCGGCCGGCGAGCCAGCCGTCGAAATCAAATGTCTGGTAGCGACGCAGTTCACGGGAGCGGTGAAGGATCACCGAGACACCCTTGGGGGCATAGCCCAACTTGTGCAGGTCGGCTGATATCGAGGTCACGCCGTCGACCCTGAAATCCCATTGAGGTGTGGTGCGGCCCTCCATCTCGGCGAATGGAAGGACGAAGCCGCCCATGCAGGCGTCGACATGGCAACTGGCCCCGACCTCGGCGGCCATTGAAGCCACCTCGGGAACTGGGTCGACCGTTCCCTGGGGGTACTGCGGCGCCGATGTCACGACAAGTGCCGTGTCCGGTCCGACGGCATCGGCCATGGCGTCGAGGTCGGTAGTCCACCCGTCGGTGACGGGCACGGTTCTCGTCCGCAGGCCGAACATGTGGGCGCCCTTGTGGAATGCGGCGTGGGCGCTGACCGGCAGGACAATCTCCGGGTCCGTCAGGCCCCGTTCAGCCACTGCCCGGTCGCGTGCAGCCAGGACCGCGCAGAGGATGCTCTCGGTTCCCCCGCTTGTGAGAAAGCCCGCGGCCTCGGGGCCGTGCAGGAGGTCTGCAGTCCAGCCACAGATCTCTGACTGGATGGAGCCGAGAGACGGAAAGGCCAGCGTGTTCAGGGCGTTCTCGTGGAGGTAGAGGCGGGCAGCCTCCTCGGCGACTGCCCGTACGTCCTCTCCACCGTCAAAGACCAGGGCGAAGGTGCGGCCATCGGCCCACCTGACATCGTGGGACCGCTTTGCCGTGAGGTCGGCCAGCACATCGTCGGCTGGTCGTCCGCTCTCAGGAAGGCCGGTCGGAGGCACGTGGTCGTTCACGGGTCCTGAGCCTACGGCCCGGCCGGAGCGTGGTCTGGCCAGCCGGCCTGTCGAACAGGTGTCGCAGGGACCACGTTTGGCGTATGTTCGACGGAATGCGGGGAAATGCCATCCTCGGAGCAGTGCTGGCCACAACACTGCCGCCCACAACAACGACAACTACGACCACGACGACGACCATTCCGCCCGCAACAACGACGACCACAACACTGCCGCCCACAACCACCGTCGTACCGACCACGACCACCAAACCTCCACCCACGAGTACCACGCTCCAGGACGGTGGAATCCCACCAACTCCGACCTACGTGGACTGACAGCGCAATACCAGCCAAGTCATCCACCAGTGGGGGACCGCGCGTCATACACTCGGCTTCCGGCACGTCAACCACACCGACAGCGGGGAACCTCCGACGCATGGAACTCGTCACGAACAAGAAGCTCTACCTCGTGTCCGGGCGAATAAGCCGCCCCCTCTCCGAGGCCATCGCCAGCGAAATGGGCGAGGAACTCGGCGAACCCAACCTGGCCGAGTTCGCCAACGGCGAGATCCACTGCCGCTTCTCCGAGTCCATCCGTGGCAGCGACGTCTTCATCATCCAGACCCACTGCCACGTGCCCGGCACCACCATCAACGACTCCCTGATGGAGCAACTCATCATGGTCGATGCAGCCCGTCGGGCCTCAGCCAAGCGCATCACCGTCGTGTGTCCCCACTACGGATACGCCCGCCAGGACCGCAAGGCCTCTGGTCGAGAGCCGATCACCGCAAAGCTGGTAGCCAACCTGTTCAAGGCGGCCGGTGCCACCAGGCTGGTTGGCGTCGACCTGCACTCCGGACAGATTCAGGGGTTCTTTGACGGGCCGGTCGACCACCTCACGGCAATGCCTGTGCTCATCGAGCGGCTCAACTCGCTCGAGGGCGACCTGACCATCGTGTCACCCGATGCCGGAAGGGTGAAGGTCGCCGAGCGCTATGCAATGCAGCTCCACGCAGACCTCGCCATCGTGCACAAGCGACGCAGCCACTCCGAGTTCAACACCGTCGAGGCCAAAGAGGTGGTCGGCGAGGTTGACGGCAAGGTCTGCATCATTGTCGACGACATGATCGACACGGCCGGAACCATCTGCGCAGCCGCTGACCAGCTCGCAGAGCGGGGGGCGTCAAAGGTCATAGCGGCGACCACCCACGGCCTTTTCTCAGGACCGGCCATGGAGCGGCTCACGGCTTCCTCGATCGAAAAGGTCATAGTCACCGACACCGTTCCCCTGCCGGCGGGGACCGATCCCGACTTCGTCGAGGTTCTGACCGTCGCCCCTCTCATCGCCAGGGCAATTGGAGCTGTGTTCGCTGACTCCTCGGTCAGCGAGATCTTCGGGGGAAACAACCTGGCCTGAACCTGATAGGTCCCGGGCCCTGTCTGGTGCCGTCGAGGTCCGCCTCGTCCCAGACGCCGGTAGACTCGCCCGTCGGTCCGGTGACCTCCCGGTCCCAAGCCCCCTTCTGCAGGAAGCGTTCCCATGGACGAGATTGTTCTCACAGTTGAAACTGGTCGAAGCACCGGTACCCGACCCAGTCGGCGTAGCCGCACGGCCGGCAAGATCCCGGCGGTCCTCTACGGACTCCAGCAGGATCCGGTGACCGTTTCCGTCGACTGGCCTGAGCTGCGTAGGGCCATCACCACCGAGGCCGGCCTGAACGCCATCATCCAACTCGAGGTGGGCGGCGAGAAGCACATGTCGATCGTCAAGGAGATCCAGCGTCACCCGGTCCGCCGCGACGTGCTCCACGTGGACTTTGTCAGGATCGACCCAGACCAGGATGTCACCGTCGACGTGTCGATCGTCATGGTCGGAGAGGCCAAGGAGGTTACCGACAATGACGGCATGGTCGACCAGAACCTCTTCTCCCTCACCATCAACGCTGCTCCCGACAACATTCCCACCGAGATCGAAGTCGATATCTCGAACCTCACCATTGGTGACTCCGTTCGTGTCGGCGACCTGGTGCTCCCCGAGCGTGTCACCACCGACGTCGATCCCGACGAAGCGGTTGCGGTCGGCATGATCACCCGCTCCACCCTCGAGGCAATGGCTGCCGAAGAGGCTGCCGAGGCGGCCGCTCTGGCTGCCGAGTTTGATGTCGAGCCCGCGGAGGGCGCCGACGAGGGCGCTGACGAGGCCTCAGACGAGGACAGCGGCGACACCGACTCCGAATAGGTTGCGGGTCCGGGCATGATCCGGCGGCCCGGAGGGACCAGCCAGAAGAGGCGCGGCGAGCCCGCATCGCTTCTGGTTGTCGGGCTGGGTAACCCCGGGGCAAGGTTCGATGGCACCCGCCACAACGCCGGCGCCGAAGCCGTTGCGCTGCTGGCAGAGCGGCACTCCGCTCCGCTACGCAAGTCCAAGGAGTTGGCCCGTGTGGCCGAGGTTCGCATCGGAGGCGAGCGGGTCGCCCTTGCGGTTCCACAGACCTTTATGAACGAATCCGGTCAGGCCGTGGCCAGGCTTGTCCGCCGCCACGGAATCGACGAGCCGGCGAGGATCGTGATCGTCCACGATGAGCTGGACCTCCCCGTGGGTGAGTTGAGGGTGAAGTCAGGAGGTGGTCTGGCGGGCCACAACGGACTCCGGTCGATCACCGCACACCTCAAGACCCAGGACTATCTGCGGGTTCGCATTGGTGTAGGCAAGCCCACCGGCCGGCAGTCGGGTGCAGACCACGTGCTGCGCAGGCCCGGGGCTGCAGAAGCCACCGAGTTGGAAATCGTGGCCCAGGAGGCGGCCGATGCGGTCGAGGTGATCCTGGTCGAGGGTGTGGCCGAAGCCATGTCCCGCTTCAACTCTCGTTCGTGACCCCGTGAGCGGGCAGTTCCTCTCCGGCCTTCCCGACCTGCTGGAAGATGAGCCGGCCCTTGCGTCGGTTCTCGGCAGAAGGCACGCAACCCTCGCGGTTCCCGAACCGGCAAGGGCGATTGTGCTCGCCGCAGTTGCGCGCCAGGCCGGGCGTTATCCCCTTGTGGTGGCCGTTCCCACCGGCAGCGAGGCGGAGTTTCTGGCGGCCGACCTGCGTCTCTACCTGGGCCACGACAATGTGGAGTTGTTCCCGGCATGGGAGACCCTGCCGTTTGAAAGGGTCAGTCCGGGTGTCGAGACGATGGGGCGTCGTCTACACGTTCTCCACCGGCTGTCGAGCCTCGCCGATCGGCCGCAGGTTGTTGTCGCATCGGGAAGGGCGTTGGTGCAGCGCCTGGGGCCCGGGGCCGGAGACGTTGAGCCGATCTTGATTGGCCCCGGTGATGTTGTCGACCAGACACTCCTCGTTTCCGACCTGGTGGCTGCGGGTTATCGGCGTGAGTACCAGGTGGAGCACCGGGGCGAGGTGGCTGTGAGGGGTTCAATCGTCGATGTCTGGCCGTCAACGTCGGAGGCACCGGTACGCATCGACCTCTGGGGCGACGAGGTCGACCGGCTCTGTGAGTTCGGCGTCGCTGACCAGTTGGCGACCATTTCCCGTGCCGAGGTCGAGATCCTGCCGTGCAGGGAGTTGATCCTTGACGGCGAGGTACGTGAGCGTGCCGCAGCGCTGGTGGGAGAGCAGCCGTGGGGTCGCGAGCAGTGGGACCGTCTGTCGAGCGGTGAACTCTTTGACGGCATGGAGTCCTGGCTGCCGTGGCTGTCCGGCGATGAGAGGGTCCTCTTCGACCTGCTCGACGACGATTCCCTCGTCGTGGCGCTGGAGCCCAGGCGCCTGCGAGACCGCATCGCAGACCTGCAGGCCGAGGAGGAGTCCCTGGCCGACACCCTTGCCGTCACATGGGGTGCCGATGTTGACGACTTCCCGCGTCTCCATACCGGATGGGACCGGCTGTTGGTACACACGAATGCGCCCGTGTGGACCCTCGATGCGGTACCCGAGGGTCCAGGGGTCGAGACCATCTCCGCCTCGGGCTGGCATGTCGTTCCCGGTGCCGTCGATACCGACTCCGGTGGTGTCGTAGGCCGCCTGGCCAGCCTCCTCGCCGATGGCATACGGGTAGTTGTTGTCGCAGATGGAGAGGGGAGCGTCGACCGGCTGAGCCAGCGGCTCCTCGAGTCCGGAATCGAGGCGGCATCGGCCGACTCCGGCACTGACCTCCGGGCGGGTGGAGCCCGGCTGGTCGTGGCGCCACTCGAGCGGGGCTTCGTCCTTCCCTCGTCGGGGCTGGCGGTCGTGACCGAGGCCGAGATAACCGGCCGGCGGCGGACCCGGCGTCGAACGAAGCCCAGGCGCACAGCAGCAGTGCGCGTCTTTGAGGACCTGGCCCCCGGCGACTACGTCGTGCACGAACACCACGGCGTCGCCAGGTTCGCCGGCCTCGTGACCCGCACCCTGGGCGGTGTCGAACGTGACTACCTGCTACTCGAGTACAGGGGTGACGACCGCCTCTACCTGCCCACCGACCAGATTGACGTGATCCGTCCACACACCGGCGGAGAGAAGCCGAGCCTCAGCCGGATGGGTGGATCCGACTGGCAGAAGGCAAAGTCGAAGGTGCGTTCAGCGGTCGATGAGATCGCCCAGGAACTGGTTCTCCTGTACCAACAGCGTGTTGTCGCAGCTGGCCACGCCTTTGCGGCTGACACCCCGTGGCAGCGCGAGCTGGAGCAGTCCTTCCCCTACCAGGAGACAGCTGACCAGCTCGGAGCCATCGAGGATGTCAAGGCTGACATGGAACGGGCTCTGCCCATGGACCGCCTGGTGTGCGGCGATGTCGGGTTCGGCAAAACCGAGGTTGCGGTACGTGCTGTCTTCAAGGCGGTGCAGGACGGCCGTCAGGCGGCGATCCTCGTACCTACAACCCTGCTCGCCCAGCAGCACGGCCAGACCTTCCGGGACCGCTATGCGCCGTACCCGGTGAGGGTCGAGGTTCTGAGCAGGTTCCTGACACCGGCCGAGGCGAGGCGTGTCGCCGAGGGCCTGGCTGACGGATCCGTCGATGTGGTGATCGGGACCCATCGGCTCCTCTCGGGCGACATCGTGTTCAAGAACCTGGGCCTGTTGGTGATCGATGAGGAGCAGCACTTCGGTGTGAGCCACAAGGAGAGCATCAAGGCCCTCCGGTCAGACGTCGACGTGCTGACGCTCACGGCCACGCCCATTCCACGAACCCTCGAGATGTCGCTCACCGGTATCCGCGACCTCAGCCTCCTCAACACGCCACCGGCGGACCGGCAGCCGATCCTCACCTACGTGGGTGGATACGACGAGCGAGCCGTGGCCGAGGCCATCCGCCGGGAACTGCTACGCGATGGCCAGGTCTTCTTCGTCCACAACCGTGTCTATGACATCGATCAGATAGCCGGCGGTATCCGCGAACTGGTGCCCGAGGCACGGGTAGCTGTCGCCCACGGCCAGATGGACGAGGTGAGCCTCGAGAACATCGTGATGGATTTCTGGGAGGGCCGCTACGACGTGCTGGTCTGCACAACGATCATCGAATCCGGCATCGACATGCCGACCGTGAACACCCTTGTCGTGGACAGGGCAGACCTGCTCGGCCTCGGGCAGATGCATCAACTGCGCGGACGGGTCGGTCGGGCCGGGCAGCGTGCCTACGCCTACCTGTTCACCCCGCCGGACAGGTCCCTCAGTGAGGAGGCCTACGAACGGCTCAGGACCATCGGCGAGACAACCGACCTGGGGTCCGGTTTCCGCATTGCGATGCGCGACCTCGAGATCAGGGGTGCCGGCAACCTGTTGGGAACCGGTCAGAGCGGCCACGTGGCAGCCGTCGGCTACGACCTCTACTGCCAGATGGTCACCGAGGCGGTCGACGAGTTGGCCGGCCGGGTTCCCGAGGTGCCAGCCGAGATCAGGGTCGAAGTTCCCGTCGACGCGCACCTCCCCGAGGACTACGTCTCCCGTAGCGACCTACGCCTCGAGGCCTACAGAAAGCTGGCTGCCGCCGGAACAACCCCGGACGCCGCCAACGTCGAAGCCGTGCGCTCCGAGTGGGAGGACCGCTACGGGCCCCTGCCGCCGGCAGCCGAGGCCCTCATAGCTGTTGGCCGCCTGCGGGCACTGTGTGTGGAGAGGGGAATGACCGATGTGACGGTGGGGCGTGGCCCGGGTCTCGGTGGGCCAGAACGGGTGGCGCGCTGTTCACCTGTCGTGCTGCCCCTGAGCCGTCAGACGCGCCTTGCCCGTCTTCACCACCATGCCGTCTACAAGGAGGGATCGAGGCAGCTGATTCTGCCGGTCGACGGAGACGACCTGGTGGGTGACCTGGTGTCGATGATCGAGGACCTCATACCCGTTGAGGCCGGATCTGTCGGACAGGGCGGGGCGTCCCCTACCATTGCGGGCCCGTGATGTTCCTTTCCCGCCTGACACCTCTGGTGCTCGTGACCGCCATGGTCGCCGCTGCCTGTGGCTCCTCCGATGTTGCCCTCGCGGTGGGTGCCACGACCATTGACCGCGCTGCCCTGACCCAACTGGTCGAGGACAGCTACGGGCCCGATTCGGTGGGTACCACCATGGGCACCGCCGGCGTCGTCGAGGTGCTCGACCAGATGGTCCGCTACGAGGCTGTGGTCGACATGCTCGCCGAGCACGGTCTCGAGGCCGGCCCCAACGACCTTGATGCCGCACGCGACAGGCTGATCGTTGCCGGGCTCGACCCCGAGGCGCCGGCCCTGTCAACCCTCATCCGCTGGCAGGCTGCGCTGGACCTGGTTGTAGCCGCCGGCGACTCCGTAAGGGACGCGTACGAGGCCGGTGCAGAGGTGGTTGGCCATGACCTGTGCACCAGCCACATTCTGGTTGCAGACGAGAGCCAGGCCCTGGTGGTTATGGATCGCCTCGGGTCCGGTGAGGACTTCGCCGACCTGGCAGGTGAGCTGTCCCAGGATCCCGGCTCGGCCGCGAGGGGAGGCGGGCTGGGTTGTGCACCGATCGGGTCCTTCGTGCCGACCTATGAGCGGGCGGCACTCGGTGCCCTGAGTGGGGGCGACGACCTCGTCGGCCCGGTTCCAAGCCAGTTCGGGTTCCATGTGATCCGAATCGACCAGCCGGGCGTCATCGAACCTGCTCCGTTCGACACCCTCGGCGAGCGCCTCCCGGGCGTGATCCTCCACATGGCCACACTTACCCGCGACATCACCGTCGACCCCCGGTACGGCACGTGGGACAACGCTGTCGGACGGGTCGTACGGCCCGCCGGGCCAGCATCACCTGATGGCGTCGGCGGGGGTTCCTGACCCGTCGTGGCGCCGACGGTCACCATTGTTGGTCTCGGCCCAGCCGGAAGTGACCTAGCCACGACCGGCACGTTGGAGGCGATCGCCGCCAACGCTGTCCGGTTCGTCAGGACATCGAGGCATCCAGCCGTCACCCTCCTGGGAGAGGTAACCGGCCTCGACCACCACTACGAGGTTGCGGCATCGTTTGACGAGGTCTACGCGGGAATCGTCGAGGAGGTTGTCGCCGCTGCATCAGAGGCCGGGTCCGTTCTGTATGCGGTCCCGGGTTCGCCGATGGTCGCCGAGCGGACCGTTGAGATGCTCATCGCCGACGACCGGGTCGACACCGTCGTGCTGCCGGCCCTCTCGTTCGCAGACCTGGCATGGACCCGCCTCGGAACAGACCCCCTGACGGCAGGGGTGCGTATCGTCGATGCCCACCGCTTTGCCGTCGAGGCGGCGGGTGAGCGTGGCCCGATGCTTGTGGCCCAGGTCGACACCGGGGCGGTTCTGGCTGACCTGGTGGCCTCAGTGCCGGAAGCCCCGACGGCACCGGTCACCGTTCTGCAGGGCCTGGGTACAGCCGCTGAACTGATCCGGACAGTCCGATGGGACTCCCTGTGTGATGAGGTCCAGCCGGACCACCTGACGTGCATCTACATTCCGGAGATGACGCCCCCCATTGCCGTGGAGGTGCAGCGCTTTGTCGAACAGGTCGCCACGCTTCGGGCGGAGTGCCCCTGGGACGCGGAACAGACACACACGTCGCTCCGCCCCCACCTCATCGAGGAGGCCTACGAGGTCCTCGAGGCGCTCGATGCCTACGACGAGGAGACAGGCGATGGCAGCGACCACCTCGAGGAGGAGTTGGGAGACCTCCTCTTCCAGGTCGTGTTCCACGCCAGGATCGCGGCCGATGACGGCCGCTTCGACATGGCCGATGTGGCTCGGGGCATCCACGACAAGCTGCGAAGGCGCCACCCACACGTGTTCCCGGAAGCGGGTGGCCCACCGGTGCTGGCCGACAATGCCGAAGCGGTCATCTCCAACTGGGACCGCATCAAGTTTGCTGAAAAGGGACGCTCCTCCTCGCTTGACGGGATACCACCAGCCCTACCGGCCCTTGCCATGGCCCAGAAGGTGATCAGGCGCTCACGTGGAACCGGCGTGGCTCCAGATGTGGCCCCTGTCTCACCAGATCTGAGTTCGGCCACTGTCAACGACGAGCACCTGGGTGATGCTCTGATGGCACTTGTGGTGTGGGCTGCCGAAAACGGTATTGACGCCGAAGACGCACTACGCGGTGCCATCGGACGCTTCGCAGGCGGCGTGAGAGCCGCCGAGGCGCTGGCGGCTGCTGACGGTGTCGACCTGACCGTCGCCGACGAGACAACGCGCGCCCGCTACAGACAGCAGGCTGGCGGTAGCGTTGGTTCCCGAGAGACGGGGTCACCGTAAGGGAGCGCACGTGAGCAGCATTGATGTCGTCGTAGGCCGACAGGTTCTTGATTCCCGTGGAAACCCGACCGTCGAGGTCGTGGTCATGCTCGAGAGTGGGGCGGCTGGGCGTGCAATGGTGCCCAGCGGTGCCTCGACCGGCCGCTTCGAGGCTGTTGAGCTCCGCGACGGTGGCGAGTTCTGGGGCGGCAAGGGCGTATCCACGGCTGTCGCCAACGTGAACGGTGAGTTGGCTGCGGCGGTACGTGGCCTCGACGCCAGCGACCAGAGAACTGTCGACCGGGCCCTCCTCGACGCCGATGGCACCGACGACAAGGGACGGCTCGGAGCCAACGCCATCCTGGGCATCTCGCTGGCCGTTGCGCACGCTGCCGCCGACGATGCCGGGGTCGCCCTGTACCGGTACGTGGGAGGCACCAACTCGCACGTGCTTCCCGTTCCGATGCTCAACGTCATCAACGGGGGTGAACACGCTGACAACAACGTCGACATCCAGGAGTTCATGTTCATGCCTGTGGGAGCGGCTTCCTTCAGCGAGGCCCTCCGGTGGGGCGTTGAGTGCTACCACACCCTCAGGGGGGTCCTCTCAAGCCGTGGCCTGGCGACAGCAGTCGGCGATGAGGGAGGCTTCGCCCCTGACCTCGGATCCAACGAGGAGGCCGTGCAGTTGCTGGTCGAGGCGATCGGCTCAGCGGGCTTTGAACCCGGAAGTGACATCGCCCTGGCCCTCGACGTGGCATCAACGGAGTTCTTCGCCGACGGGTCCTACGCACTGGCCGGAGAGGGACGCAGCCTTTCATCCGGTGCCATGGTCGACTACCTGACCGACCTGTCCGGGCGCTATCCGATCGTTTCAATAGAGGACGGCATGGCAGAAGATGACTGGGACGGCTGGGCCGCACTCACCGAGGCGGTCGGCGACAGCGTCCAACTAGTTGGCGACGACCTGTTCGTCACCAACACCGAGCGGCTTCAGCGGGGAATCGACAGCGGCGTAGCGAACTCCATTCTCGTGAAGGTCAACCAGATCGGAACCCTCACCGAAACCCTCGAAGCGATCGAGTTGGCGACTGCCAACGGCTACACGGCCGTGGTATCCCACCGGTCCGGTGAAACCGAGGACACCACCATCGCTGACCTTGCGGTCGCCACAAACTGCGGGCAGATCAAGACCGGCGCACCGGCCCGCAGCGACAGGGTCGCCAAGTACAACCAGCTGCTTCGAATCGAGGAGGACCTCGGCGAGGCTGCCGCCTACAGGGGCGGTTCGGCTCTGGCCGGGGGGCCGGACCGCACGGCGTGAAGGCAGCGGGCACGAGGTTCCTGGCGCTCCTCGGGGTGACCCTTGCAGCAGTTACCGCAACCTTGGCCTTCGGTGTCGTTCCCTTTCGCGACTGGCTCGACCAGCGTCAGGTAAACCAGGACCTCCGGGCCCAGGTCGACGAACTTGAGCAGGCCAACAGGGACTACGAACTCCGGATCGATGCCCTGAACACCGACGAGGAGATTGAGGAGCGTGCCCGCCGTGAGTACAACCTTGTTCTCCCCGACGAGGAGGCATACGCGGTTCTTCCCCCACCCGCACCGGTCCGCCAGTTGCCCGGGGTGTGGCCCTTCAACCGCTGATCTAGTACCTACCCGGTGTGGGCCGGACTCGGGGCCTGAGAGACGGCGGGGCTAGCGTCACCGCCGTTCCACTTCGTAGGTAACCGGCGGCTGCGGTCATGGCCGGCTGAACCGACGAAGGCAGATCCAGACAGGCGAGGTTTCGTGGCGGTGAGAACATGACGGTCGTTATCGAGGCAGCGGGCCTCGTCAGGCACTTCGGCGACATCGTCGCCGTTGATGGCGTGGACCTGAGTATCGACGAGGGTGAGGTCTTCGGGTTCCTCGGCCCCAACGGAGCCGGCAAGTCCACCGTTGTCAGGATGTTGACGACCCTGCTCCACCCCACATCGGGTTCGGCCAGGGTCGGAGGTTGCGATATCAGGACCCAGCCCGGCGACATCCGGAGGATGATCGGCGTGGCCCTCCAGGACGCCGCCATCGATCCCCTTATGACGGGAAACGAGTTGATCCGACTTCAGGCGGTCCTGCACGGCATACCGCGCTCGGTGATCCGCAGACGCGGCCCCGAACTGCTTGAGAGGGTCGGTCTGACAGCGGCAGTCGACAGGCGGGTCGGAACCTACTCAGGTGGGATGCGCAGGCGCCTCGACCTTGCACTCTCCCTCGTGCACGAGCCACAGATCCTGTTCCTCGACGAGCCGACCACGGGGCTGGATCCGACCAGCCGTCAGGCACTCTGGGCCGAGGTCAGGCGCCTCAACACAGAGTTGGGAACAACGGTCTTCCTCACCACGCAGTACCTCGAGGAGGCCGACCAGTTGGCGGGTCGGGTCGCCATAATCGACGAGGGCAGGCTCGTGCGCGAAGGAACGCCCACAGAGCTCAAGGCCACGGTGGGTGCCCCGACCCTCCGGGTCGAGGTCGACCAGAAGCATGTGGCTACAACTCGAGACGTCATGACGGGATTCGGCGAGGAGCGGCCCTCCAGGGAGGGACGCGTCGCCATCGGCCTTTCCGAGGGTGCCGCCCATGTCGCCGCTGTCGTCCGGGCGCTGGATTCAGCGGGGGTGACGGTAGTCCACCTCGAGTTGGATGCTCCCAGCCTCGACGACGTCTTTGCACATGCCACGGGACGTCGCCTGGAGGGCTCCGGAGACGGGCAGTGACAGGCTCGGGAAGGTCGGGAGTCCTGACCGCCGGCTCCCAGACATGGGAGTTGACACGTCGGTCTGTGGTGGGCGAGAGGCGGCAACTGCTCTCGGTCATGCCGGGGCTCATCTTCCCCCTGTTGCTGGCAGCGGTCTACACCAAGCAGTTCAGCCGGGTCCTCGAAATGCCGGGGTTCCCTGAGGTCGACTCGTTCCTGGACTTCATCCTTCCGGCCTGCATTGTCCAGGCGGTTTCGTTCGGAGCCACTGCAGCCGGTTCCGAGTTGGCCCTCGACATCGAGAACGGTTTCCTCGACCGGCTTCTGGCATCGCCGGTGGCCCGCTGGCCGATCCTCCTGGGCCGTCTCGCTGGCGCAGCGGTTGTGGCCTCGGTGAAGACCATCGTGATCCTTGCCCTGTTCCTTGTGTTTGGTGCCAAGGTGGCCGGCGGACCTGCTGCAATGCTCGTACTCGTGGCGGTGGCGGCCCTGCTGGTGCTCGTCATAGGCGGCCTCGCACAGGTCATGGCGTTTCGGACCGGTTCCCAGGAGGCGGTCGGTGCGACGTTCCCGCTCATCTTCGTCTCCATATTCATGAGCTCAGCCTTCTTCCCTACGAACCTCATGAGCGGATGGTTCAAGGTGGTAGCCGAGAACAATCCGCTTTCGTGGATCATCAACCCTGTCCGCCGGCTGGTCATCAACGGCTGGTCCTCGGCAGATGTCCTCCAGGCCCTCGGTCTGCCGGCAGCCCTGGCAACGGTGACGATCTCGGCTGCGGTCATGGCACTGAACCGGAGGCTTGCGACACCATGAGCACTGCAACCGTCGGCACCGGCGCCGGCCACGGGTTGAACGTGAGCCTCGCGGTATGTGTGCGGGGTATGCAGCGTCTACGGGCGCGCCCCGTGCTACTCATACCGACAGTCGTCATGCCGGTCTTCTTCGTGGTCAGCTTCACCGGGGCATTCAGTTCGCTGACGCGAATCGAGGGATACGGCACCTCCAACATCTTCAACTGGATGGCTCCGTACGCGGCTCTTCAGGGTGCCGTTTTCGCCGGTGTAGGCGGAGCAATGTCGGCCGCCGACGATCTGGAGAACGGCTTCTTTGACCGCCTGCTCCTCACCCCTGGCAGCCGCCTCCCGATTCTCGTCGGCACCATCGGCTACAGCGCGGTGCGTTCGTTCATCCCGACCACCGGTGTCCTCGGCGTGGCAGCTCTGGGCGGCCTGGAGTTGCCCGGCGGGATCCCCGGGCTCGTGAGCCTGTACGTGGCAACGGCGGGAATGGCGGTCGTGTTCTGCATGATGGGCCTGACGGTGGCCTACCGCCTCCGCTCCCTGCGCTCGATGATGATCGTGCAGGTGATCGGGTTCTCCAGCATGTTCCTGTCCATCGGGCAGGTGCCCATCGACTTCCTGGACGGATGGCTCCATGACGCGGCACGCCTGAACCCGCTAACGAACGTGATGCGGCTCTCCCGCCAGGGTTTCGTCGGCGAGATGTCATGGGACCTGACCTGGCCGGGGCTCGTGGCGCTCGTCGCCATGACCGTGGTCGGTGGCTTTGCGGCGCTGAGGGCGCTTACAAGGTTGGCTCCGTGAATGCCGACCAGAGGGCGCACCGGGGCTAGAGTCGCACACCGTTGCACCGCTTTCCAGGGCGGTCGTCGGACCTGAACTATGAAATGAGAGGAGACCACCTGTGCAGGTGACAGTGAACATCAACGGCGAGTCGGTCTCCCACGACGTCGAGCCGCGAACACTCCTGGTCCATTACATCCGCGACCATGCCGGCATGACCGGCACCAACATTGGATGTGACTCGTCGTCATGCGGTGCGTGCACGGTCCATCTGGATGGCGAGGCAGTCAAGTCGTGCACCATCCTGGCGGTGCAGGTCGACGGCCAGGACGTGACCACCATTGAGGGCCTCGCCGACGGCGAAACCCTCCACCCGATGCAACAGGCCTTCCATGAGAATCACGCCCTCCAGTGCGGCTACTGCACCCCGGGAATGGTCATGGCCGCCGTTTCGCTCCTCGACGAGTGTCCTGATCCGACCGAGGAGCAGGTACGGGAGGGCCTCGAGGGAAACCTCTGCCGTTGCACCGGCTACCACAACATCGTCCAGGCTGTCCTTGAAGCCTCGGGGAGCACCTCATGATCCCGGTGGCGTTCGACTACGAGCGGGCTGATTCGCTCGACCATGCACTTGCCCTGCTCGCAGAGCACGGCGACGAAGCGAAGTTGCTGGCCGGTGGCCACTCCCTGCTGCCACTCATGAAGTATCGGCTGGCTGCGCCTTCCATGGTCATCGACATTGGCCGACTCTCTGACCTGTCCTATGTACGCCAGGACGGTGACCACATTGCCATCGGTGCCCTGACGCGCCACCGCGACGTCGAAGTCAGCGATCTGGTGACCGCCGAGGCCGGGCTGTTGGCTGCGGCGACCGCCAAGGTGGGCGATCCACAGGTACGCCACAGGGGAACCCTCGGTGGTTCGCTGGCCCACGGGGATCCGGCATCGGACCTGCCCGCCACCGTCGTCGCACTCCGCGGAAGCCTGGTCGTCAGCGGGCCCGACGGCAGCCGCGAGGTCCAGGCAGACGACTTCTTCACGGGCTTTCTCGAGACAGACCTCGCCGACGACGAGATGCTCACCGAGGTGCGCATCCCCAGAAGGCCGGACGCGACCTGGTCCTTCCAGAAGTTCAACCGCCGTGCCCAGGACTGGGCGATCGTCGGCGCAGCAGTCGTTCTCGATGGTGGAACCTGCGGTGTGGGTCTGGTCAACATGGACTCCCGCCCGGTCAGGGCCGCCGGTGTAGAGGCTGCGGTCGCCTCAGGGGCCTCAGCCGAGGATGCAGCATCACTAGCCGCAGACGGGCTCGAGCCCACTGCCGACCTGAACGCCTCGGTCGACTACCGCTGTCACCTGGCCCGGGTACTCACCCGCCGAGGGCTCGAAGAGTCGGGTCGCTGACCAGAACCGGTTGCAGCATCCCGGATGCCCGCAAATGGTGTCCGTCCCCGCCTCGCTAGCCTGACCTGATGGGCGTTCACGATGCAGCAGCGGTCGACGACGTGGTTGAGGCCCTGGCAGGCCGGGACTACCTGGCCGACGAGGGACTTGCCACGGCCATCTTCCTGGCACTCAGGCTGCAGCGCCCCCTGCTGCTTGAGGGTGAGGCCGGGGTCGGCAAGACCGAGGTCGGAAAGGCCCTGGCTTCGTGGGCGGGCGGCGAGCTGATCCGCCTGCAGTGCTACGAGGGCCTCGACTCTGCCCAGGCGGTCTACGAGTGGGACTATGCAAAACAGCTCCTCCACCTACGGGCAGCTGAGGCTGCCGGAGCAGCCTCAGGAGCCGATGTGGCCGACCTCGAAGACGAGCTCTACCAGGAGCGCTTTCTTGTTCGCCGCCCCCTCCTGCGCGCACTGGCCACGACCGAAGGCCCACCACCTGTCCTGCTCATCGACGAGGTCGACAGGGCCGACGACGAGTTCGAAGCGTTCCTGCTCGAGATTCTCTCCGACTACGCGGTAACGGTTCCAGAGCTTGGAACCTTCACGGCTGAGGTGCCGCCAGTGGTCGTGATCACCTCCAACCGCACACGCGACGTGCACGACGCGCTCAAGCGCCGCTGCATCTACCACTGGGTCGAGCACCCCGGCGTCGACCGGGAGGTCGAGATCCTCCGGGTCCGGGCACCACACGTTCCAGTCTCGCTTGCCCGGGACGTGGCGCTTGTGGCAGCCCAACTGAGGGTCATGGGCCTGTACAAGCCACCGGGTGTGGCGGAGAGTCTCGACTGGGCAGAGGCGCTCGTGCTGGTCGGGGTCGATGACCTCGATCCGGCAGCCATCGACACCACCATCGGAACGCTCCTCAAGTACCGCGAAGACCAGGATCGGGTCCGTTCCCGGGGGTTCGGCAACCTGCTCATGTCAGCACGAGGAGCCTGACCAGATGGAGGCCACGGTCGAGCGGACGCTTGACCGGCACATGGTCGGCTTCGTGACGGCACTCCGCGCAGCCGGTCTGCCGGTTCCTGTCGGCAGCACCCTGGACTTCGGGCGTGCCCTGGCCGAGGTGGGGGCTGACACCCACAGTGGGGTCTACTGGTCTGGCAGGGCTACCCTGCTTGCCAGACCTGAGGACATCGCCGTCTACGACGAGGTGTTCCGCCTCCACTGGCTGGGGGGCATCGTTGATCTCGGTATGACCTCGGACCCAGCCTCCCTGACCCTTCTTCTCGATGAGGCACCTGCTGCGGAGGAGGCCGACGACGAAACGGATGCCGACCGTGACGTCATCAGCGTGCGCTACTCCCGGGCCGAGGTCCTGGGTGCACGGGACTTTGCACAGTGCACCGGCGATGAACTCGACGAGCTGTATGAGCTGATCATGCGAATGCGGATAGGCGGTACCCGACGACCTTGCAGGCGTCGCAGGCCTTCAGCCCGGCGAGGCCGCCCAGACCTTCGCCGAACCGTACGTGAGGCTCTACGCACCGGTGGCGAGCCGATGCACCGGGCGTTCACCGTGGCCGGGGAACGGCAGCGCCGGCTGGTTCTGCTTCTGGATGTGAGCGGCTCGATGGAGCCCTACGCGCGTGCGCTGGTCCGCTTCGTGCACGCGGCGATGGTCGGCCGTCGCGACGTCGAGGCCTTCGCTCTCGGAACCCGCCTCACCCGCCTCACCCGCGAGCTGTCCACCCGGGACCCCGATGCCGCCCTCTCGGCGGCCGCGCTCGCTGTCACAGACTGGTCAGGTGGCACGCGTCTGGGCGACGGGTTGCAGGAGTTCAACGACTCATGGGGCGTGCGTGGAATGGCCCGGGGTGCAACCGTCGTCGTGTTGTCCGACGGTTGGGACCGCGGCGACCCCGAGGTCATGGAGGAGCAGATGGCAAGGTTGGCGAGGGTTGCCCACCAGGTGGTCTGGGTGAACCCGCTTAAGGCGTCACCCGGCTACGAGCCCCTGGCACGTGGAATGTCGGCCGCCCTGCCCCACGTCGACACGTTTCTCGAGGGCCACAGTCTCAACTCCCTGAAGGCCCTCGCGGAAGCCTTCGACGCCTAACCCCTGACTCGTTCAGACTGGGACCCGACTGTGCCCGACGCTTGCTCATCCTTCGTATATCGCTGCGCTGTCGGACACCGCCGGTTCCCATCTCAATGTGGCGTTGGCCGGTGTTCGCCTAGCCGGTGTTGCGCAGGCCTGCTGCTATCCCGTTGATGGTCAACAGGAGCGCCCTGTGGGCTTCGGGGGAGTCGTCACCCTGGCGGAACCGGGCGAGCAACTCCACCTGGAGGACGTTCAGGGGATCCAGGTAGGTGTCGCGGACCTCAAGGGTGCGGCGCAGCAGAGGCTTGTCGTCAAGCAGGTCGGAGCCGGTGATGAGAGCCACCTGTTCGGCGGTGCGGTCATGCTCAGCGGCCACCAGGTCCAGCAGCGGGTGGAGGGCGGGGTCGACAAGGCGTTCCACATAGTGGCGTGCGATAGCGAGGTCGGTCTTGGCGAGCGTCATCTCGACGCTTGAGATGAAGGTACGAAAGAAACTCCAGCTCTGGTACATGTCGGAGAGGTCGTCGCCATGTCCGGCCAGGCGGGAGGTTTCGAGGCCTGAGCCGGCACCGAACCAGCCGGGGATGATCTGACGGGACTGGGTCCACCCGAACACCCACGGGATGGCACGCAGGCCGTCGATGCCGGATGTCGCCGATGAGCGGCGCGATGGCCTCGAACCGATGTTCATCGAACTCAGCTCCTCAACAGGCGTCGAGTCGGTGAAGTACTCGACCAGACCGGGTGCATCGATGAAGCCCCGGTACGCGTTGTAGGCGGTCTCCGAGACGTCGTCCATGACCCCGTACCAGCGGGCGACGGTGGCGTCGCCGTGGCGTGGTGTGCGGTGTGCGAGCGAGCTCTCGGTCAGGGCGGCCAGGGCCAGGTTCAGGTTTCGGTTGGCGATTTCGGGAAGGGCGTACTTGTCGGCGATCACCTCGCCCTGCTCGGTGAACTTGACCTCCCCGTCGAGGACCCCGCTGGGCTGGCTCAGAATTGACGCATGGGTGGGTCCGCCGCCCCTGCCGATGGTTCCACCCCTGCCGTGGAACACGCGGATCTGCACCCCGGTCTCGGCTGATACCTCGCGGATCTGCCTGAGGGCTTTGTGGATCTCCCACTGCGACGTGGTGATGCCACCATCCTTGTTCGAGTCGGAATAACCGACCATCACCTCCTGTGTGCCACCCCGCAACTCGATGAGGCGTCGGTAGGGGCCGACCTCCAGCAGCGAGCGGAGTACCGGCCCTATGGATCTCAGATCGTCGATCGTCTCGAACAGGGGGACGAAGCCCAGGCGTGCAATGTCACGGCCAAGGTCGACGAGACCCACCTCTCGGGCCAGCAGGACGGGTGCCAGGATGTCGTCGACCCCACGTGTCATCGAGACGACGTAGCTCTCGATGACCTCGTCGCCGTCGCGGTCCAGAATCGACCGCAGGGTGCGGAACAGGGCCAGGGCGTCACCCGGGTCCTCCTGATGGGGTGGGGCGAGAGGGCGCCGGCTCTCGAGTTCGGCGGCCAGCAGGTCGGTTCGCTCCGCCGCCGTGGCGTCCAGGTAGTGGACTCCAACAGCGAAAAAGAGTCGGCCGAGGGTCTCGTGGTGCCGATCGGTGTGTTCGCGAATGTCGAGCGTGGCCATGTGGAACCCGACCGCGGCGAGCGTGCGCCGGACCCGGGACAGATGCCCGTCGGCCAACAGGGCGCCGCCGTTTGCGCGGAGTGAGGTGTCCATGACGGCCAGGTCCGCGTCCAGTTCGGCCGGGGTGTCGTATGCGGTGGGGCCGGGTGGAATCTTCGCGGTGTCGGCCAGGCGGTGGCCGATTGCGGCGCACCTGAGCCGGTACGGCTCGCTGGGGCCGTGTGTGGCAACCGGTCCGGGGATCAGGGCATGGTCGTCACGGACCGCCTCGGACAGTTCGTCGGATACTCCCCGGACCCTGGTGCTCACGCTCAGGTCATCACCAAGGTTGAGGACTGCTGCCATGAGCAGGTTCAGGGCACGTTGGCGCTGGAGCCCCAGGACAGCCTCGGTCATCTCGGGTGAAACGTTGGGGTTGCCATCCCTGTCGCCACCCACCCATGTTCCGAACCTGATGGGGGAGTGGCCGATCTCCATCTTCCCGCCGATCGCCTCCAGGGCGCTGGCCATGTCGTCAAGCAGGTCGGGTACGGCCTCGCGCACCGTCTGGTCAAGGTAGAAGAGAACCGATCGTGCCTCGTCGAACGGGTCGGGCCTCTCGTGTCGGATCTCGTCGGTCTGCCAGATCGCTTCGATCAACTCTTCGATCCGACGGTCGATGCGTTGCCTGTCGGCCGTGGTCCTACGGTGCTCGCTGCGGTCCTCGAGGTGGTCGGCGATAGTCGCCAACTTGCTGAGGATCGACCGACGTGACGCCTCGGTCGGGTGTGCCGTGAAGACAGGTCGCAGCTCGGTCCGGTTGATCAGGTCGGAGATCTCCGAGGGCTCGACACCCGCCTCGACGAGGGACCGGATTGTCTCATCGAAGCGCTTTTCAACACCACCGACTCCAGTGTTCAGGTCCTCGATGCGGTGAACCTGCTCGGCCACGTTGGCGAGGTGGAAGTACACGGTGAATGCCCGGACCAGCAGAATCGCCTCGTCGTTGTCGGCACTCCCGAGCAGGTCGGTCAGCTCGCGTGAGACATCGGTGGAGTCGGCATCCTGGCGTACCCGGCGAGCGAGGGCCCGCACGCTCTCCACGCTGTCAAGAAGATCACGGCCGTGCTGACGGACCAGCGTGTCGCCGAGCTGGGTGCCGAGGCGCCTGATGTCGGAGCGCAGAGCGGCATCGGTTGTCTCATGGGTGGGGGGTTGTCGCATCTACACGAAACCTCGTTGGATCTCCCATTCGGTGCCACCCGGACTAGAAAGGACGGTGACAGGGTTTTCAGTTTTTCGGACGGGGCCGTAACCTACCGCCAACCTTCAGCCTGATTGGCCCAACATCCCCTGGACAGGAGGGAGAAGCCATGAGCCACACCCGCCATAGGCCACCCCGCCAACGCCTGCAGCGCAGCGAGCTGGCCGTCCCCGGCACCAGTCCCGGCATGTTCGAAAAGGCGGCAGCAAGCGGGGCCGACTGTGTGTTCCTGGATCTTGAGGACGCCGTACCCCCCGGCGACAAGGAGACGGCGCGCAGCAACGTCATCGAAGCGCTCGGAGACATCGAATGGAGAGGTCTCGGCAAGACGATCTCGGTGCGGATCAACGGCATCGACACCCACTACATGTACCGCGATGTGGTTGATGTCGTTGAACAGGCCGGTCGGCGCCTGGACACGATCATGATCCCCAAGGTCGGTGTACCCGCAGACGTCTACATGGTCGACGCTCTGTTGACCCAGATCGAGTCGGCCATTGGGCTGGCACACCGGATCGGCATTGAGATCCTCATCGAGACAACCCTCGGCATGGCAAATGTCGAAGCCATCGCCACCTCCAGTGACCGACTCGAGGCAATGCACTTCGGGGTGGCCGACTACGCGGCCAGCTGTGGTTCCAGGACCACCAGTATCGGTGGCCTCAATCCCGACTATCCCGGCGACCAGTGGCACGCCGCCCTCTCCCGGATGCTCGTTGCGTGCCGGGCATACGGGCTCCGGCCGATCGACGGACCCTTCGGCGACTTCAAAGACCCCGATGGCTTCATGCTCGGCGCAAGGCGCGCCGCTGCACTCGGATACGAGGGCAAGTGGGCCATCCACCCGTCACAGGTTGACCTTGCCAACGAGGTCTTCTCCCCGCCGGCCGAAGAGGTGGAGCGGGCCAGGATGATCCTGGCAGCGCTCGCCGAGGCTGAGGCTGAAGGCAGGGGAGCGGCACAGCTGGACGGCCGCATGATTGATGCAGCCTCTGCACGGATGGCCGACAACGTTGTGGCTGCTGCTGCGGCTATCGCCGCCAGGGACACGGATTGAGCCCGTACATCGTCTTGGAGCGAGGGTCAGGCCCTAACCTCTCAGTTGTATGCGGGAGATTCTCAACGACCTGAAGCGCTGGCGCAACCAGGGCAGACGTGTCGCTCTGGCACGTGTAGTCGACCTGGAGGGCTCAGGGCCCCGTCTCCCCGGGGCGGCCATGGCCGTCACTGAAGACGGTGAGGTGGCCGGATCTGTGTCTGGTGGGTGTGTCGAGGGTGCTGTCGTCACTGCCGCCCTTGAGGCTCTCGCTGTCGGCGAGGGGCGCATGGTCACCTTCGGCTACAGCGACGATGAGGCCTTTGCAGTCGGCTTGACCTGTGGCGGAACCATTCACCTGTATCTCGAGGCGCTCGACGACCCCACCTGGGGGGTACTCGGCGATCTGGAGCGACTCTGGGAGACCGATCTGCCCTGTTCGCTGGTGACGGTGGTTGAGGGCCCCGGGACGGGATCCAAGTTGCTTGTTCGACCCGGGATCGATTGTGGCGACCAGGTCGAGGGAACCCTGGGTGAGGCTGGCCTCGACAGGGTGGCCGCCCGCGACGCCCTCGGAGAGCTGGCTGCCGGCAGGAGCGGTGTGCGCCACTACGGCGAGCACGGCGAGGCCCGGGAGGAGACCGTGCAGGTGTTCTTCGAGTCGTTCGCCCCACCCCCACAGATGCTGATCTTCGGTGCGGTCGACTTCACAGCGGCGCTGGTGCGTGTGGCCAAGGTTCTCGGTTACCGCGTGACCGTCTGTGATGCACGAGAGATCTTCGCCACGAGAAAGCGATTCCCCCTTGCCGACGAGGTGGTTGTCGACTGGCCCAACCGGCTGCTCGATCAGGTCGGGTCCGGCCTCGGGCCCCGCGACGCCGTCTGTGTTCTCACCCATGACAACAAGTTCGACGTGCCGGCCATCGTTTCGGCACTCGAGACAGAGGTCGGATACATCGGTGTCATGGGTTCACGTCGCACCCACGAGAACCGTCTGGAACGGCTGAGGGAGGTCGGCGTCGACGATGCCGGGGTCGAGCGGCTCCGTTCCCCTATCGGCCTCGATATCGGGGCCCGTACTCCTGAGGAGACAGCCATCTCGATTGTGTCCGAGATAATTGTCCTGCGCACCAGTCGCTCAACCCGGGCGCTGTCGACAACCGACGGCCCCATCCACGATTGAGCCGGATGGAGGCGGCGTGAGCACCGCCGCAGTGATCCTGGCAGCAGGTGGCGGAACCCGCTGGACCGGACCGGGCCACAAGCTTCTGGCCGACTTCCGTGGCCGTCCGCTGGTCGCCTGGAGCATTGAGGCAGCGACGACCGCCGGTCTGGACGAGTTGATCATTGTCGGCGGTGCAGCGGATCTCAGCGCGCTGCTTCCCGAGGGGGCGACTCTCCTCGGAAACGACGGCTGGGAATCCGGCCAGGCAGGGTCGGTGCAGGTGGCGCTTGCCCATGCCGCCCGGGTTGGTCACGGCGCCATCGTGTTGGGTCTCGCCGACACGCCAATGGTTCCAGCTTCTGCCTGGCGGTCTGTCGCCGACAATCCGGGCGACCTCGTGACGGCGACCTTCGGAGGGGAGCGCCGGCCACCTGTCAAGGTTGCGCAGAGACTCTGGCCCGAACTGCCAGTCAGCGGCGACGGAGGTGCTAGGTCCCTTCTGGCTGGTAGGCCATCGCTGGTCGTGGAAGTAGCGTGCGAAGGTCAGGCAATTGACATCGACACAGTGGAGGATCTCGACAGGTGGAGCTGAACAATGAGTTCGAGGTTGATGCCCCGGTTGGACAGGTCTGGGCGGTACTCACCGATGTTGAGCGGATCGCCCCGTGCCTTCCCGGAGCCCAGCTTCAAGAGATCGAGGGTGACGAGTTCCGTGGGATCGTCAAGATCAAGGTGGGCCCGATCACGGCCCAGTACAAGGGTGCTGCCTCCTTTGTAGAGCGCGATGACGCTTCATACAGGGCTGTTCTGCGGGCCGAGGGCCGCGATACCAGGGGAGCAGGCAACGCAGCGGCCGACATAACGGCGCAACTCGAGGAAACCGAAGGCGGTACGAAGGTCGCGGTAGCAACCGATCTGAAGGTAACGGGCAAGGTCGCCCAGTTCGGTCGCGGTGTGATGGCCGATGTCAGCCGCAAGCTGATGAGCCAGTTTGCTGACAACCTGAGTGGGCTGATCTCCGACGATGCTCCTGAAGCCGCCGATGAGGTCGTTCAGCACGTCATCGAGGTACCCGACGAGGTCGAGAGGGTGCGTGTCGTTGACGCCCCCGAGGCCGAGGCACTGGACCTCCTTGATGCCGCCGGAGCGTCTGTTCTCAGGCGTCTGCTCCCACTTGTCGTGGTGGCAGCCATCGTCGTGGTTGTGGTCCTGCTCGTCGTCTAGTGCGTCGACAGTTCAACAACGGGTCCTGATCCCATGAGTTTCGCCGGGCCGACAGAGGCCGACAGGGAACTCGTTGCAGAACTCCTGGGGCGTACACCGGGCGGGCGATTCGAGGTTGTCGTTCGTGACGATGCCGGCCTGCCCGTGGTCATCCGCAACCACCCCCTGCTTGACAGCGGTCGTCCGATGCCGACCCTCTACTGGCTGGTCGGTGCTGATTTGCGCTCACGGGTCGGGACCCTCGAGTCCACGGGGGGAGTGCGCGAGGCCGAGCAGGCCTGTGATCCGGCCGAGTTGGCTGATGCCCATGACAGGTACGCGGCCGAGCGCGACGCCGAGATTCCAGCCGACCATGTCGGACCCCGTCCTTCAGCAGGAGTTGGCGGAACCAGGATGGGCGTGAAGTGCCTTCATGCCCACTACGCGTGGTTCCTGGCAGGGGGCGACGACCCGGTGGGTCGTTGGGTTCACGATCAACTGTCTGATCCGGGAGAGCCCTGCGATGCCTGAGTTCGTGGCAGCAGTGGACTGCGGAACAAACTCGACGCGCATGCTCATCAGCGACGGAACCCGGAGCGTCGAGCGAATCATGCGCATCACCCGTCTCGGCGACGGCGTCGATGCCACAGGCCGCCTCGCACCTGAGGCGATAGAACGCGTCGTGCAGGCCCTGTCGGAGTTCAGGGTGCTGCTTGACCGGCACGGTGTGCAGGAGGTCAGGGCCACAGCGACTTCGGCCGCAAGGGATTCCGTAAACCGTGACGAGTTCTTCGACGCCGCAGAGAAGGCTCTCGGTGTGCGCCCTGAACTGCTCAGCGGGATTGACGAGGGTCGGCTCTCCTTTGCCGGCGCCACCGCCGAACTTGATCCGGTTGACGGCCCGTTCCTCGTTCTCGACATCGGAGGTGGTTCCACGGAGTTCGTCGTGGGTTCGAGTCAGGTCGAGGGACTTCTTTCCTGCAATGTCGGCTGCGTCAGGCTGTCTGAGAAATGGATCGCCACGGACCCACCATTGCCCGAGGAACTCCTGGCATGCCTCTCCGTGGTGGGTTCCCATGTCGACGATGTCGTCCGCGAGGTGCCTGCCGTTTCGCAGGCACGGACTCTCGTGGGGCTCGCCGGAACGGTTTCGACAACAGCTGCAGTCGAGCTGGGCCTCGCCGAGTACGACCGCGACGAGATCCACCACTTTCGGATCAGCAAGGCGGCTGTCGAGGATGTGTTTCGCACCTTGGCAACCGAGAACCGCTCAGAGCGCATCCAGAACCCCGGAATGGAGGAGGACCGCGCCGACGTGATCGTCGCCGGCCTCTCGATCCTGGTGAAGGTGATGCGCCAACTCGGGTTCGACGAATGCCTCGTGTCCGAGTCCGACATCCTCGACGGCATTGTCGCCGACCTGGTTGGGATTGGTGGCTGTACCGGATAGCAATCGTGTCTCAGGATTACCGACGATGCGTCTTAACCGATTGGGCAACCGTTATGTCAAGGGTCCTACCCCATACCGACCGCATCCTGATGGGCCCAGGTCCCGGGAACCCGTATCCAGAGGTGATGGAGGCCTTTTCTCGCCCTGTGATTGGTCACCTGGACCCCGAGTTCATCGCCCTCCTGGATGAGACCAACGAACGTCTGAGAGAGGTCTTCCGTACGACAAACCCACTTACCTTTCCGGTGTCGGCTACGGGGTCGGCGGGCATGGAGGCGACGATCGTGAACACGGTTGGTCCCGGCGACACGATTGTGATCGGTGTCAACGGCGTATTCGGTGAGCGTATGTGCGACGTTGCTGTCCGCTGTGGCGCTGAGGTCGTACGTGTTGATGCGAAGTGGGGGATGGCCCTTGACCAGGAGGAGCTCCTTGCGGCCCACCCGTCTCCGAAGGTGATAGCCCTGGTTCATGCTGAAACCTCCACGGGCGTCCGAAACGATGTTGCCGGTATTGGTACAGGCAAGGGCGACACCCTCCTGCTTGTCGACTGCGTGACCTCGCTCGGCGGGATTCCCCTTGAAGTCGACGCGTGGGGAATCGACCTTGCCTATTCCGGAACCCAGAAGTGCATTGGCGTTCCACCGGGGATCTCACCTGTGACGGTGTCTGCGGCTGCGATTGAGCGCTTCGTGGACCGATCACCGTCGTGGTACCTGGATTTCGCAATGATCACTGCCTACGTGACAGGTGGGGAGGCCCGCGCGTATCACCACACGGCACCAATCTCCATGATCTATGCACTTCATGCCGGGCTGGGTGTGCTGTTGACTGAGGGGCTCCAGAATGTGCACGCAAGGCATCAGGCCTGTGGCGACCAGCTTCAGTCGGGTCTAGTCGAGCGTGGCTTTGATCTCTTCGCCGAGGAGGGTCACAGGCTGCCGGAGTTGACGGCGGTCCGGGTTCCAGACGAGCGGCTCCCACGAGGAATGGGGGAGGCCGACATACGTCGTCTACTTCTTGAGCGCTACGGAATCGAGATTGGTGGTGGCCTGGGTCCGGTTGCAGGGAAGGTCTGGCGGATCGGATGCATGGGGCACACGGCAAGACAGCGGAATGTGACGATGTTGCTGGGTGCCCTCGACGAACTGCTTGTCTGAGTTCATTCCTCTCGGAGTGGCTGTCACCACGGGGTGGTTGTTTCGCACACCTCAGGTGACAATGGCCTTATGGACTGGGAGTGGTGACGGTGGGTGAGGTGTGTGAGACCCCGGTGCTTCACGGCAGGAGGGTGACGCTGAGGCCGATCGAACCGGAGGACTTCGAGGCGTGGCGGGCGCTGAGACGGCGCAACCGGGAAAGACTGGCCATATGGGAACCACGGCGAACCCCGGGGCAGCCTGACCCGGCAGAGGACCGTCAGGCATTCTCCTCGCGGTGCGGAGCACGACGCAGGGAGCGTCAGCTCAGCACAGGATGGGGCTTCGGGATGTTTCTCGGTGGCAGCCTGATGGGAGAGATGAACCTCTCGAACCTCGTGCGCGGTGCCTTCCACAGCGCACATGTCGGGTACTGGATTGATAAACAGCAGGCAGGGTGTGGCTACACCCCGGAGGCGCTCGTTGTGCTCGCCAGATTCGCGTTCGAGCAGCTGGACCTGCACCGCCTCCAGGTGGCGATCGTGCCCCGTAACGCTGCGTCACGGAGGGTCGTCGACAAGGTCGGCCTGCGTTGTGAGGGTCTGGCTGAGCGCTACCTGGAAATCAACGGGGTCTGGGAGGACCACCTCAGGTACGCCATCACGGCTGAGGAGTGGGGAGTGCGGTCCGTGGAGCTGAAGCGGGACTGGCTGGACTGACCTGTCGACCCCGGAACAGGATCAGGACCTGCTGGAGATGCGCGACTTCAGGCCCTCAACCATCTCCACGAACGCCGGTTGGTGCATCGACCAGACCTGAGGTCCGATCTCCAACTTGACGGACTCCTCAGAAGCAGTGACTCCAGCGGTCGAGTGCAGGGTCGCCTTGGTCCTCGCCACCAGTTCCTTCGGGTGTGAGCCCGCCAGCTCGGCGTATCCGACAGCGGCATCGACCAGGTCGGTGTCGTCCACGCACTCCCATGCCACGCCTCGGGCGGCAGCCTCCTCGCCACCGAGAACCTGTTTGAACAGAACCATCGCCTTCGCTGTCTGCAGGTCCGTGATGTTGCGCAGGCGCCAGGTGTGTCCTCCGCCGGGATGCAGGCCAATGGACAGGAACCTGGTGTCAAAGCGTGCCGATTCCGCAGCGATAACCAGATCGCAGGCCAGAACCATGTTCATCCCAGCGCCCACTGCGGCTCCGTTGACCGCGGCAATGGTCGGTAGCGTCGAGTGGGCAACCCGGAGGAAGCCGCTGTAGATGTCTGGCAGGTCACCGCCACCATCGGGGTCGGCCTCGCCGGCAGACAGCAGGTTGTCGAGCACCGCGCCTGCGCAGAACGCCCTTCCGGAACCGGTGAGGACAACAGCGCCGACATCGTCGTCGGACTCCATGTCGTCGAACGCCGCCAGCAGGGCGGTATTCATCTCCTCGGAAACGACGTTCCGACGATCAGGGTCGTTGAAGGTGAGTACGGCTACCCGGCCACGCTGTTCGATCTCGAGAATGCTCATGGGCGGCATTCTGGCACGGGCCTCCGCTTCCCGGCATGCCGGGGAGCGTCGGTAGGGTCGCTGCGATGGACCCGGTCGCCATGGGGAGGTTCCCCGCCCTACGAGTACGCAACTACCGGCTCTTCTGGATTGGCGGCCTGATCTCCAACAACGGTAGGTGGGTCCAGTTCGTAGCCACCTACTACGTGATCTTCCAGATGACCGGATCCGCCACCTGGATCGGTGCAGCCGGGTTTGCCTCGTTCATCCCGATGCTGCTGGTAAACCCGGTGGCGGGCTACATGTCCGACAACCTGGATCGCAGGAATTCTCTGCTGTGGGTAAGCGCCGTCTCGGCAGCGGTTTCTTCGCTCCTGGTCGCCGCCTGGGTGGTCGGTGTCGACAGCCCGTGGGTATGGGTGGGCTTGTTTTTCACGCGGGGAGCGGTCGCCGGGTTGAGGCTGCCGATATGGCAGGCGTTCGTGTCTGAGTGCGTGCCGCGTCGGTACCTCCGCAATGCCATAACGCTCAACTCCACGCAGTTCAACGCCGCCCGCACCCTTGGCCCTGCAATCGGCGGGCTGGTGATCGGCCTGGCAGGCCCCGGATGGGCGCTGCTTCTGGCTGTTGTGCTGAACGGGCCTGTGATCGTGGCCCTGGGGATGATGGACAGGACCGACCTGAACAGGCCATCGGGCCCCCCGGGTGCAGGAACAACCGGGGGAAGGTCGATTCTGGCCGACTACCGGGAGTCGATCCGCTACGTGGCTGCCTCACCCGGAATCAGAACGGCCATCATGACAGTGACCCTCATAGCGACGATCTCCAACCCGATAGTCACACAACTGGTCGTGTTCGCCGAGGAGGTCTTTGAGGTGTCGCCGTTCTGGTTCGGTGTGCTTGGATCAGCGCAGGGCCTGGGTGCGGTCATGGCAGCGCCCCTTGTCGCCGGCGAGTTGGGGCGTGTCAGGCGGTCGCACCTTCAGCTGGCGGCCACGGTGGGCTACGGCCTCGCAGTGGTGCTGTTTGGTCTGGCTCCGGTGTTCTGGGTTGGCTTCCTGGCCCTGGCGGCCATCGGCGCCATGCACCTGACATCGGCCTCGAACCTGAACTCATCTGTGCAACTGCAGGTTGATGACGCCGTCCGCGGGCGGGTCATGGCGATCTACCTGATGGGAGTTCTCGGTACCACTCCGTTCGCCAACCTCGCCATGGGTTGGCTGATCTCGGCATTCGGGCCGAGGCCGGTGGTGACAACCGGGGGTCTGCTCATGGTCATCGGCGGTCTGGTCCTGTTCGTCACGGGCCGGCTGCAGCGCCTCGACAACGACTGACCTGAAGGCACTACTCACCGGTCGTCGAACTCCTCGAGGTGTGTGGTTCCCTCGTGGCAGGTGTCAACGACCGGACACCACCGACATGCCGGTCCGACCAGCTTGCCGGGGGAGCGGCCACCGTGAAGCAGCGATGTCAGCTTGCCGACCCCGTCGGCGACCCTCGCGATGGTTGCCATCAGGGTCTCCTCGGTGACGACCTCGGGCACGAAGTGCGCCTGATCCAGGTAGTAGGAGGCCAACAGGCGCGGCGGAACCCCTATGCGCAGCGTCTCGACGAGGGCGTAGAACCGCAGGTCCTCGCGGTGGATGGGGGCGAACCCGCCGGTCTTGAAGTCGATGAGGACCTTGCCGGCCCGTTGGCCCTGTGCGGCACCGAGGGTGAGGTCTACCTTGCCGGCCAGGATGAGGCGTCCATCGCACAGTTCAGCCCTCAGGCGGCTCTCGGTGACGGGCCTCCACGCCGGCTTGAGGGGAGGCCAGCACTCGAGGTACTTGGTAAATGAGTCGAGGGACTCCGAACGCAGTTCTGCCCGCTCGGCCTCGCCGCAGCCACGCAGCCAGTGGCCGAGGCTGCCTGAGTCCTGTTCGAAGCGGGAGAGGGTTTCGTCGATGATGGTCGGGGGTTCGATCTCCCTGCGCCAGTTGACGGCCAGCTCGACCGCCTTGTGGACGATGGTGCCCCTTGCGATAGGTACCTTCCATTCGAACTCCTCGGCCTCGTCTGCGAGGAGCAGGGTTTCGCAGCCGTGAACCTGGGCGAGACGGTGTTTGTGGAGGAACAGGTCTGTGCCCTCGGGAAGGATGTCGAGGTGGGGTGCCGCTGCGGTCTCCAGCGCTGAGCGGAGGTGATGGCGGAGGTCGTCGGCGAAGACCGGACGGTCCTCGAGTTGTGCGCCGAGTTGTTCCACCACGTCCCGTTGGGCGGGGTTCAGTTCATCATCCACACAGGCATTGTCACAGGTGCCTGTGATACTCGTGGGCGATGGATACGACGACACTCAGGTTTGCAGAGGCAGCCCGTTCACTGGGCATGGCAGCGAGGCTCCGTGGGCTTCAGGTGCCCACGTTCAGGAGCCCACCGGGAATCGCCGATGTCCAGAGGTCCATTCGGCGTAGGGAGCAGTCGTCCACGGTGGCCGTGGTGCTCAAGGGCCGTCCATGGGCGGCAGTGGTGGCCGACATGATCGAGGGCATTCTTGTCGCAAACCGGCTCGACAACGGCCGTGCCGACACGGTCCGTTCGGCCCTGTGGCTGGCGGTAGAGGACCCGGCCCTGGCAGCCTGACAAGGATCGTGGCCTCATCTCAGGGGCCGAATGGTCCAACTGTGTGTAGCGTTGCGGGCACGCCCGGGTGGCGGAACTGGTAGACGCAGCGGGCTTAAAACCCGCAGCCGTTTCGACGGCGTGAGTGTTCGAGTCACTCCCCGGGCACAGACTGATTTCAGCGCGCCATACGCTGCTGAACTATCTTCCGATCTCATGTTAGACAAGGAGTTCAACGAGATTGAGTTGGATGGTGAAGGACTA
>DLRQ01000020.1:0-1229 GCA_002501135.1 Candidatus Neomicrothrix sp. UBA7884 | reverse complement strand
CGTCGGTCGTATTCATTGACGAAGCTGGCGGTCTCAGCTCCGACCAGAAGAGAGCACTCATGGGTGGCAAGGGTGCCTCACTGGCTGAAATGGCTACGACACTTTCCCTACCGGTTCCACCGGCATTTACCATCACCACCGAGGTGTGTCGCACGTACCTTTCGATGGGTTGGCCTGTTGACCTAGATGAGACCCTCAAGGTTGCGGTGGCCGGTTTGGAGGAACGAACGGGACGTCGTCTGGGAGATCCCAGCAACCCCTTGCTGCTGAGTGTCAGGTCGGGAGCGGCCATTTCGATGCCCGGGATGATGGACACCGTCTTGAACCTTGGCCTCAACGACGACACGACTACTGGTCTGGCTGGAGCCACCGATGAGCGTTTCGCCCTCGACTCTCACCGTAGATTCGTACAGTCCTTTGCTGATGTCGTCTTGAGGGTTGATGCACCTCTCGCCGAGGTAGTTGCATCGGCTGTCAAGAAGGCCGGCGTTGAGCGTGAGGCAGACCTGAGTGTCGAGGCCATGGCCGCTCTGCTGGGTGACCTGAGAGCAATCGTGGACGCCACTCCCGGAGCGGTGCTCCCCACGGACCCATTCGAACAACTTCGCACCGCAGTCGCTGCAGTGTTCGACTCCTGGATGGGCGATCGGGCGATCGAGTACAGGAAGATTGAGGGCATTGACGGAGACATAGGTACGGCTTGCACAATCCAGGTGATGATCTTTGGCAACCGCGACGATGCTTCGGGCAGTGGAGTTGTATTCACGCGTGATCCATCCACTGGTGAGGATCGACTCACCGGTGACTTCCTCCCCAACGCTCAGGGAGAGGACGTCGTAGCGGGTACCCATTCGACTCTGACAATCGATGACTTCAACCGTTCCATGCCCGAACTGGGTGCTGAACTAGACCGGGTTCTCGCCTGCCTTGAGGGCCACTACCGGGACATGTGCGATGTTGAGTTCACAGTCGAAAAGGGCCGTCTGTACATTCTCCAGTGTCGTGTTGGCAAGCGCACTGCTGGTGCTGCTCTCAGGATTGCCACCCAACTGGTGGACGACCCTGGCGTCACCCTTTCCCAGGCCGAAGCGGTGGTACGGATTACTCCCGACCACCTGTCACAGATTTTGTATGCAGGGTTCTCCGAAATCGACATCCCGGAACTCACTAGCGGTCTGGGGGCTTCTCCAGGAGCAGCTGTCGGACGTGCCTACATGACCACCGATGGC
>DLRQ01000073.1 GCA_002501135.1 Candidatus Neomicrothrix sp. UBA7884 | reverse complement strand
CGACATCGACTGGCAGGAGTACTCCAACTGTCTCGGAGTTGATCCAGACCTCTTCTTCCCCGAGCGTGGTGCCAGTACCCGCGAGGCCAAGGATGTGTGCCGTGCATGCGTAGTCCGGATGGATTGCCTTGAGTTCGCACTCCAGAACGGTGAGAAGTTCGGCATCTGGGGGGGTATGAGCGAACGGGAGCGTCGTCGCATTCGGCGCCAGCGTGCGCTCGAGCGTGCGGCAGCGGCTGCCCAGGCTGGCTGACCTACCTGCGTCAACGGCGGTTAGAGTGTCGTCATGAACGTTTTCGCATTTCTCAGCACCAACGAGTTGCTCATTGTCCTGATAGTTGGCGTCGTGCTCTTCGGCGGCAGCCAACTCCCGAAGCTGGCACGCAACCTTGGCCGCGCCCAGAAGGAACTCCAGAAGGGCCTGGCCGAGGGTGCCAAGGAAGTCGATGCGGCAGACGCCGACCCTGAGGCCAGCACCGACAAATGACCGATGTCGCAACAGAACTCGAACCCCAGCCTCCGGTAGGTGACGTAACGGTCGTCTACCTCGGACCTGTGGCCCCTCACTGGGAGGTCAGGTCCACCTTTGGCGACCGACAGTTGATCGAGTCGTTCCGCGACCGCATCAACGCGCGTCTGATGCTCCTGCCGCCCCATGACCCACAGTTCCGACGTAATCGGGAACGCATCAACCGCGATGCCGAACGAGAGAACGTGCTGGTCTTCTGGGACCTCGGCTACGAGGAGGAACAGGAGGCCTGAACCTCCGGCCCCGGTACGCGACAGCAGCCCCGATCAGGTCGGGGCCACTGCCGAGAAGGGGGCGTTGAGGGGGCCGCCCCCGCTGGTGGTCAGGCCGCTGTGGCTGCGACCTCCCGCCGTTGCCTGCGGATCCGGCGCCGCTGCCTCTCTGAGCAGCCGCCCCAGACCCCGTGCTCGACCCGGTGGGTCAGTGCGTACTCGAGGCACTGTTCTGCGACCGGGCAACCGGCGCATGTCTTCTTTGCCAACTCCACCCCTACGCCGTCGCTGGGGAAGAAATGCGACGGATCGGTGTCTGCACACCTCGCCCGGGCCATCCAGTTGTCGTGAAGTTGAAGCGTGTTCATGGGGCCCCGAATCTGTTGTTTCCCGCTCTCGGTGCGTCATTTCTCCCACACGGCACCGAAAAGCACCGTAAAGAGCCGGGCTGACCGCACAATTTCTGTTCTGTTCATCTGAGGTTCAGGCTGTGGCAACACGTGGTGTCTAGGTTTTCGGCAATGTCTGAAACGAGTTGGAACCCGGACGCGACCGCAGCAGGAACCGAAACCGGTGGCCGTGGGGCGGGGGGTGTCCCCACCGCTGTCAGGGCCGTCGTGGTACTTCTGCTGCTCTACCTGTTCCTGACCGGGGTAAGTCTGCTCGGAGGTGGGTTCAAGGGCCTCGGAAAGGACTTCGTGGACGGCCTCTTCGAGGGTGTGTCCAACCCGCTTGGTGGTCTCTTTGTGGGCCTGCTGGCAACGGTGCTGGTCCAGTCCTCGTCGGTGTCCACCTCGGTGATAGTCGGCCTGGTCGCCAGCGGTGTGGTCGGGATAGATGATGCAGTTCCCATGGTCATGGGAGCCAACCTGGGCACGACCGTCACCAACACGCTTGCCTCCCTCGGGCACCTGCGTCGTGACCACGAGTTCAAGAGGGCCTTCGCAGCTGCGACCGTGCACGACTTCTTCAACATCCTGGCGGTAATTGTCTTCCTGCCGATTGAACTGCTCACGGGCTACCTGTCACGGTCGGCCGGATGGATCACGGACATTGTCATCGGCAGTTCGGGTGCCTCGTTCAAGAGCCCACTCAAGACTGCTGTGAAAATGCCGGCCGGCTGGGTCAAGGGATGGCTGTCAGACCTGGGCGCGCACGGTGACCTCAAGGGTGCGTTGATGATCGTCGTCGGCCTTGCCTTCATCTTCCTGGCCCTCGCCTACATAACGAAGAACATGAGGCTGCTGGTCGCCGACCGTGTCGAGGTGGCGATCAACAGGGCACTAGGGGCAGGCTCGGGATTCGTGGCGATCATGATCGGCATGGTCATCACCGTTTCCGTCCAGTCCTCGTCGATTACGACCTCGGTGCTTGTGCCACTGGCTGCATCGGGTGTTCTGACCCTGCCGAACATTTATCCGGTGACCCTTGGCGCCAACGTCGGTACGACGGTCACTGCGCTGTTGGCCTCCCTGGCTACGGGTAGTCCGGCTGCTGTCACCGTTGCGGTGGTGCACACCCTCTTCAACATCAGTGGAATCCTGCTCTTCTACCCGGTGTCGGCCATGCGGAACCTTCCGATCCGCATGGCGACCGCCCTCGCCGACGCTGCAGCCGAACGGCGCAGTGCGGCGCTTCTCTATACGATCGGCATGTTCGTGGTACTGCCACTGGTAGTCGTCATGGTTCTCCGATGAACCCCATACCCAACCTTCCTGGAAGGAACCCTCAATCATGGTGATGAGCTTTTTTCGTGGCTCCGGCGAGTCTGGCTTCGATTCCATTGACGCCAAGGTGCAGCGGATGGTCACAGATGCCCGCCACACCTTCGACCTGGCGATGAACGCCGTGACAGGTGGAGCGGTCGAGACCGTCGCCGAGGATGTTCGGCGAACCGACCGGCAGATCAACGTCACCGAGATGGAGATCCGCCGTGAGCTAGTTGTGCACGCCTCGGTCCACGGTGGTGCCGACACGCCCGAGGTGCTGGTGGTCATGAACATGATCAAGGATCTGGAGCGGATCGGCGACTACAACAAGAACATCTTCGACATGGCCGAAGAGGGCGTGTCGTTCGTCGGATCAGACGACATCGACCAGATACTCGCCTACCGTGACGAGGTATCGACACGAATTGCCCTTGTAGGCGAGATCCTCTCGGTCCGGGACGAAGACCGCACCCGCGCCTACCTCCAGCGTGGCGACGAACTGCGACGCGAGTACGACAGTCGAATCAACGACCTGATCCACTCCTCAGAGACCGCCCTGACTGCTGTGCCCCGTGCCCTGCTCTTCCGCTTCCTGAAGCGCGTTACCGCGCATGCGCTGAACGTGGCCTCGGCGGTGATCATGCCCGTGGACCGACTCGACTACTTCGACGAGGGCGACGACACACGGGTTTGAGCCTGATCTCTACAACGCCTCCAAGCGCTCCCAGCACGGGGCCTCCGACCCGGTACGGGCTTGAGGCCTCGATCGCAGCGGGTGGACGATGCTCCTGAACGTGGCCTTCGCACTCGTTGCGCTCGGGTTGGGATTTCTGTTGGGACGGCGAGGCGGCCGACGGAATCCGGCTTCTTCCACCGGCGTTGACACAACCGTGGCTCCGCCTGGGTTGGTTGACAGCCACGAGGGAAGGGTGCTCGACGTCATCCCCCTCGGAATCGTCGTCGCCGACGAGAACGGCGAAGCCGTCTACCGCAACACTACGGCAGATGCGTTGGTGGACTCGTGGGTAGACGGCGTGGTCGGGCACCTCGTGGTGGAGCGCCTGGTGGCAGCGGCTGCCGGTGATTCCTCCTCCGAACAGGTACGAACACCGGGCTCATCCAGCCACATCCTCCAGGTTGTCGCCAGACCGCTGCAATCTGACGACAGCGGTGTGGGCGTGGTGGGAGCGGTCGCCATTCTTGAGGACATCACCGAGCGAAGCCGTCAGGAGGCGGTTCGACGGGACTTCGTGGCCAACGTCAGCCACGAACTGAAAACCCCCATCGGGGCTCTCAGCCTGCTGGCCGAGACCCTGGTGGCCGAGACCGACCCGGACGTCTTAGGTCGCTTGTCGGCCCGGATCGAAACCGAGTCGCAGCGGGTGGGTTCGATAATCGAGGACCTTCTGGATCTCAGCCGCATCGAGGGAGAGTCACCTGACAGGGTTGAAGTGCTGGATCTGGCGGGGCTGGCTGCCCAGGTGGTCGAGCGGGTGCTGCCGATAGCTGAACAGCGCGGCATCAGCATCCGTGTGGAAGCCAACTCGGGTGTCCACATCGAGGCCAGCCGAAACCAGATGGTGAGCATGATGCGGAACCTGGTTGAGAATGCCGTGAAGTATTCAGACGACGGTGGAAAGGTCACGGTCAGCCTCAGGTCCGATGACGGTGGTGTCCGGTTCGAGGTGTCCGACGACGGCATCGGGGTGCCAGAACGCGACATTGAGCGTGTGTTTGAACGTTTCTACCGCGTGGACCGTGCCCGAACCCGTGAAACCGGTGGTACCGGGCTTGGCCTGTCCATTGTCCGGAACGTCGTACTCGCCCATGGCGGACAGGTCGACCTGTCCTCCACCGAGGGCAGCGGAACAACGGTCCTGGTACGGCTGCCGACCGGGGCGGCGGCGGTGGCCTGATGACCGGTGTACGGGTTCTGGTCGTGGAGGACGAGGAGTCGTTTGCCGACGCGCTCGAGGTTGGCCTGCGCCGCGAGGGGTTCGAGGTTGAGGTGGCATCGGACGGCGTGGCCGCCCTTGAGGCATTCACCAGGCATGAACCAGACCTCATTCTGCTGGACCTGATGCTTCCCCGGGTCTCCGGCATTGACGTATGCCGGGAGATCCGTTCGCGCTCCGATGTCCCGATAATCATGGTCACGGCCAAGGGGGCAGAGATCGACACGGTTGTCGGCCTCGAGATCGGTGCCGACGACTACGTGACGAAGCCGTACCGGTTGAAAGAACTGGTCGCCAGGATGAGGGCGGTGCTCAGGCGCACAGGAGAGAGCACCGAACAGGAATCCCCGGAGTGGGGCGGTGCAACGGCAGTTGTCGTGGGTGACGTGAGCGTCGACACGGAACGCCACGAGGTGATTGTGCGCGGAGAGGTCGTGACCATGCCTCTGAGGGAGTTTGAGCTGTTGGCTGTACTGGTCCAGAACGCTGGTCGAGTGCTGACCCGAGAAGTGCTGATCGATAGCGTCTGGGGCGACGACTATGTGGGCGACACCAAGACCCTGGACGTCCATGTGAAGCGGGTCCGTGGCCGGATAGAGGTGGACCCCAGGAAGCCCGAGCGCATTGTCACCATCAGGGGCCTCGGATACAAGTACCTACCCGGGCGGCCCTGAGAGCCCTTCCCGTAGCCTTGGGCCGTGGACTCAGCCGCCCAACCCGCACCTCGCCCTGTAGCCAGTCCGTTCACGAGGCTGGCCCGGACCCATGCGCTCGGGGCGATGTCGGACGCCATGATCGCCGTTGCGCTTGCCGGGTCGATCTTCTTTTCCATCTCCCCTGATGCCGCCCGCTGGAGGATCGGCCTCTACCTGGTGCTCACGATCGCGCCCTTTGCCGTGGTTACCCCGCTGGTCGGGCCCCTTGTGGATCGCATCCGTGGTGGCCGCAGGGGAATGATCCTCTTCACCGTGCTCGGCCGGGCCACGCTTGCGTACCTCATGGCTAGACACATTGACGGCCTGCTCCTATTCCCCGAGGCATTCGGATTTCTGGTACTCCAAAAGGGCTACTCGGTAGCCAAGAGCGCCGTCGTTCCCAAGCTCGTCAGGTCCGACCTGGAGTTGGTTGAGGCCAACTCCAAGTTGGCGCTGCTGAGCGCCATCAGTGGCATGGTCGGAGCCGGCATAGGCGGTCTCGCGATGCTCGGTGCGTCCTCGTGGGCTGCGAATGCCGCGATGGTCGGATTTGTGGCCACCGCCCTGTTCGCTGTCCAGTTGCCGCGCATCACGGTTGCGGATCAACCAGCTTCGGCAGGTGAGCGGGCTGAGCTGAGACAGGCCGGGATACTCATGGCCGCCTCGGCTATGGCGATGCTGCGTGCAGCGGTGGGTTTCATGACGTTCCTGCTGGCATTTGAGTTCCGGGGAGGCGAGGAGGGCCTCAGCATCGATGGCCCCGGTCGGGCCGTGGGGGCTGCGGTCGGCGTGGCGCGTGGTCAAGACATCCTCGGTAGTCCCGGTGCACCGGTCTGGCACTTTGGAGTGGTTCTCGTGTGCGCGGGCGTAGGCGCCCTGTTCGGTGCGTGGTTCGCTCCGCGCCTTCGCCGGACGGCCAGCGAGGAGATGATCGTCACCGGTGTACTCGTGGCCGCCATGCTGGGTGGCGTAGCGGCCAGTTGGCTAGGGGCTCTAAGGGGGGCGATGGTTCTGGCGCTGATGGTGGCGGGTTCGTCGGCCGCCGCCAAGCTTGCCTTTGACTCGTTGGTGCAACGCGATGCACCTGATGCGAACCATGGCCGAACGTTCAGCAGGTTCGAGGGACGCTTCCAGTTGAGTTGGGCGGTCGGTGCGTTCGTGGCGGTTGTGGTCCCGCTGCCGACCGAGATCGGCTATGGGCTCGTGGCCCTCGGTACTGGGCTCGCCCTCGTGTGGTACCTGGCAGGGTCACGGGCAGCCAGAAGGACCGACACGCCGGTTGACCCCGACCGTCCAGATGGCCAGCTCGGCTTCTGGTACCGGGAGGACGGAGACGAGCCTCCCCGGTGATGGCGGGCTACGGCTGGGTAGCGGCTGCGTCCGGACCGTTGGTGTCCTCATCCAGGTCGAGTCGGGCCAGCCACAGGCCCGGTGCCTCTACCTCGTTCGGTGTCGGTAGGTGGGACTCTTTGGCCCACAGGCGTTCCAGAGCGTCGGGCCCGGACCGTTCGACAACGCCGGAGATGAATGCACTGCCGCGATCCACCTGGGCCTGGGTCAGGTTCAGGCCCAGGATCCGCTCGACAAACCGGTCGGCCCCACTGGTCTCGACCCTTCTTCGCCGAAGCGCTTCGGTCACCATCGGGTACGTCGCGATGAGGCGACCGCCGATCTCGTCCATCACGTGGTCCACGTAGCCGATGATGACTGCTACCAGTGATTCGATTCTCGGCTGGAGCACTTCCTGATCGGGTGACCTGACTGCCCCCAGGACCATCTCGGGATCAAGAATCTGTTGGAGCTGTGCAATGGCATCCGGACCAGTCATCGGGTCGATGCCACCGAGTTGCTGCTCCAGTTTGGAAGGGTCGTTTCTAAATGCACCGGCGTGTCTGGTCAGTAGCCTGGTGAGGGTTTCGCCCACGTGCGGGATGCTGAGGACGCTGTGGTGGGTGAGCTCGTGCAGGCACACCCAGAGCCGCAGGTCGGGGGCCGGGATGCTCCAGTCGGTCGCAAAGGCCTCGATGTTGGGGACGATCAACATGAGGCGTTCGG
The DNA here is from genome assembly GCA_002501135.1 of Candidatus Neomicrothrix sp. UBA7884. Classification (GTDB taxonomy): domain Bacteria; phylum Actinomycetota; class Acidimicrobiia; order Acidimicrobiales; family MedAcidi-G1; genus UBA3125. The sequence goes on along the minus strand of DLRQ01000073.1, from coordinate 31,470 downwards.
CACCAGGCGAGGTCGGGTCCACGGGGATCGGCAGGTCGTAGGTGCCGAGGCTGCGGAAGCCGAGGCGGCCGACCATCGTTCCGGTCGTCAGGTTCGACAACAGAGGAGCCATTGCGTCCATCAAGCCGGACAGCCATGCAGCAGCCGGGTCGCCGCCGGGGTCGTCCTGTGGCTCGTGGTGGTAGTCGGGCCCACCGTGCAGGGACCCGGACACCCGACCGAGCAGCGGCAGAAGCGTGTCGACCATGCGCCCTGCCCAGATTGCCCGGGAGACCGGTTCGACGGTGACTGGTCCCCTCCGACCTGCTGGTAGGCCGGTCTGGTCGGCGACATGGAGTTCTGCAACCCGTGCGAGAGCCTCGTACTCCATGCGAACCGTCGGATCCACGTTTGGTTCGCTCTCACCGCCGGTAGCGATCGTCACTGCCAGCTGGCGTGCAGCAGACCCTTCTGTTCCCTGGGTTTCCATTGCCTTCAGAGCCCCACCGAACATGTCTCCGAAGGAGCCACCGAAGACCTGGGCAATCAGGTCCTCGAGCGAGGGATCCCCGTCACCGGGTTCAGGCATCTCGGGTAGGTCCACGGTGGCATCGTAGGGCCATGTCGCCGTGTGCTCACCTCGGTTCTGTTGTCACATCGACGATACGCACAGACTGCCGTCGGTCAGCCGGGTGGTGGTCGTACCATGACGGCGATGTCATCCGTGGCGCCAGTCGAATCCGATACCTGGCTCGGCCTAACTGAGGAACCTCTCCCTGTTGAGGAGGCTCTCAGGTGGGCGGGTCGACCCGACTGTGGTGCCGTCGTGCTGTTCAGCGGAAATGCACGGGACCACGCCGAGGGTCGCACTGACGTGACCGGGCTCGTGTACGAGGCCTACGAGGAGCAGGCAGAACCCAGGCTCCTTCGAGTGGCTGACGAGGCACGTCGGCGATGGCCGGCGGTCGCCCGACTTGCGCTGTTGCACCGGGTCGGTTCTGTCCCGATCGGCGAGGCTGCCGTAGTGATCGTCGCATCCTCGGCCCATCGCGGTGAGGCGTTCTCGGCGGGACGCTTCTGTATCGACGCAGTTAAGGCAACCGTGCCCATCTGGAAGCTCGAGACCTGGGACGGTGGCGAGCACTGGGGAACCGATGCTCAGCATCTTGTCGACCTCGATGACCTGGAGTGGCCTCCCGAATCCACTGGGTCTGGATCTGACGACGTTTCTGGAGGCCAGGCATGAACTCAAGCCTCGTGTTCCTCTTCGGCGCTGTGATCATGGCAGGGCTGGGGTCAACCCTTGTATGGCTGTTGAGCCGCCCCAGGAAGCAGAGCATCGACCCGGACGAGTTCCGGAGGACCCTGCGTAGTCTGAACAGCGATCAGCACCCCGGTTCACATAGTTCCAGCGCAGTTCGGATGATCAGAGACGACGAGTCCGGGAAGACCGGCGGCTCGGCCTGACATGGCACGCGACCTGGCAATCGACCTCGGCACGGCGAACACCCTTGTCTACACGCGGGGTGAAGGTGTTGTTCTGGCTGAACCATCGGTTATCGCCATGAACCAGCAGACAGGTGAGGTCCTGGCGATGGGCCGTGAGGCCTGGAAGATGATCGGACGGACACCAGCTCACATCGTGGCTGTCAGGCCACTCCGGAAGGGTGCCATCACGGACTTCGACGTGACCCAGCGGATGGTACGGCTGTTGCTCGAACGGGTCGGTGTGAGCCGGGTCAACCGTCCCAAGGTGCTGGTATGTGTGCCCTCGGCAATCACGGCGGTTGAGCGACGTGCGGTAACGGAGGCCGCCAAGAGCGCCGGCGCGGCCGATGCACAGTTGATCGAGCAGCCGTTGGCAGCGGCTATCGGTGCCAACCTGCCGATCAGCGAACCGGTCGGCAACATGGTCGTCGACATAGGTGGTGGTACCTCCGAGTCGGCTCTGCTCTCTCTCGGAGGGGTTGTGGCGATTGAGGCGCTCAGGGTCGGCTCCTTTGACATTGACGCCTCGGTCCAGGCCCATGTCCGCAGGGAGTACGGCGTGGCAATCGGAGAGGTGACCGCAGAGGAGATCAAGTTGGTCTGCGGGTCAGCCGCTGAGACCGCAGGTGAGATGCGTGCCGAGGTGCGCGGTCGCGAGTTGGTCACAGGCCTCCCCAAGACGATCGTCCTTACCCCCGCCGAGATCCGTCGGGCAATCGACGAGCCCGTCTCGGCAATGATCGACTCGGTGGTCTCCTGCCTTGCCCAGGCGCCGGCCGAGTTGGCACAGGACCTGCTTGTACAGGGCCTCCACCTGGTTGGAGGTGGCAGTCTTTTGAGAGGGTTCGACAAGCGTCTGGCCGACGAGACCGGAATACCGGTCACCCATGTCGAGGCTCCGATGGAGTGTGTCGTAATGGGTGCCGGTCAGTGCATCGAGTCCTTCGAGGCAATGCGGGCCATGTTCATCGATCCCCGGCGCTAGCCGGCTGGCACTACCGCTCCGCCCCTCCAAGCAGGTCCTCGGCTGCCTGCCTCACCTGCCAGTCCCTGTCTCTTAGAGCTCGCTCCAGGGCTGCCTCTACGTCGGGGCCTTCGAACGAGGCGAGAGCAAGTACTGCTCGACGCCGAACCGGTGGTCGGTCCATCAGGGCGGCAAGGACCACCGCTCGTCCGGCCTCGTGGCCGAGGGATCCGAGGGAGGCCACGGCCGCCTCGCGGCACAGCGCATCCTCGTGGCCGCTGGCGATGCCGTTGAGTAGCGCCACGGTCAGGTCGGCAACGTCGGATCTCTCACCCGCCGCCCAGCAGGCCATCTCGGTGACTCCGGAGTCGCTGTCTGAGAGCAGGGCCACCATGCCCGTGGGCCCGGATGGGTGGGCGGTGGTGGCGACGATCTCGAGAGCCCGCCGCCGAACCGCTGGCGACGGGTCACCGAGAGAGGCACCAAGTTCAGCGTCGGTCATGCAGCCCAGCCTGTCGAGGGCGCCGATTGCGGCGGACCTTACCGAGGGCTCTACATCGACAAGGTGGCGTCGGGCCTCATCAGGGTCTCCTGTATGTCCGGCACGGATCGCCTGACGACGACGGGTTGCGCTCTCAGCTGTCGGTGGCGGTTCGGTGTGCTCGTGGCGGGCTGGCACCGGTCAGCCGATGGCCTGTTCCAGCAGGAAGCCGGCTCCAATGACCATCACGCCAATCACGGTCGCAAGTGCGATCCCGCCGGCGACCACGAACACCGTCAGCAGGATTAGCGAGCGCAACCGGTGCCACCATCGGATTCTGGCTCGCTGCCCGGTAACCACCTTGTGTGGCGGGTGGAACCACAGGCCGGACAGGGCAGCCGCTCCCCATGGCCGGTCAACTGCGTACTCATGGTCCTGCTGGGTGTTCATGACGGCCTGCACCCTGACCCGTATGTTGTCGTGGCAGGCTGGGTCGTACCAGCCGTGTGGATGGACCTGGCCCTGATTGTCGAACCGTCGACCATCCGGGCGTGAACAACCAGCGGGGCAACGAGGACGAGGCCCGGGAACAGGGTGGCGACGAACAGCGTGAACACGGCAGACGACAGGCTACAGCCGGGCGTCGGTGCACCTGGTGGCGCCCCTCGACGCATGCGCCCTGTCGTTGCAGCGGGCGTGCTGCTCGTCGGCCTGGCGGTCATGGCGATGACGTTCGTCAGGCTGCCCTACTTCATCTTCCGGCCTGGAACAGTCAACGCCCTGTCCGACCGAATCGTGGTATTCAGGGGTGAGACTTTCCCGGCTGCCGGCGAGGTGTACTTCACCACCGTTCGACAGGACTCGACGGTGAACGGTTGGGAATACCTGTGGGCAAAGGTCGACGATGCCGACCTCCTGGTCAGCCAGGAGTCTGTACTGGGTGACCGGAACCGTGACGAGAATCGCCAGTTCAACATCGAGTTGATGCGGGTCTCCAAGTCAACGGCCGAGGCTGTTGCGTTGAGGCACCTCGGCCTTGACCCGTTCGTCGCTACAGGTGTCGGCATGGCCTCGGTTCGTGATCCTGCCGCCGGCCACCTGACCACCGATGATGTGATTGTGGCAATTGACGGCGTGTCGACCATGCGCGTCAAGGAATTGGTAGCCGTCGTCAAGGGTCGGGAGCCAGGCGACAGAATCGAGATCCTCATTGAGGATCTCGATGGCGCCAACCCCAGGACAGTGGTTGTGGAGTTGGCAGCGCGAGACGACGATCCAACAGTCGGATTTCTCGGCATTGCTCCTCAAACACGCTGGGAAGACGTCGAGAACCTTCCGATCGACGTGGGTATACGGACCGACAAGGTGGGCGGCAACTCGGCAGGCCTCGCCCTGACCCTGGCGATCCTCGAGGTGCTGACGCCCGGTGAACTGACAGCGGGTCTACGCGTAGCCACCACCGGCACAATCGACATTGACGGCGAGGTCGGCCCCATTGGTGGAATCAGGCAGAAGGTGGTTGCAGCCCGCCGGGCCGGGATCGACTTGTTCCTGGTTCCGGAACACGAGGTGTCCGACGCCCGCGACGTGGCAGGTGACCTCAGGGTCGAGGGTGTCGCGAATCTGGACGACGCGTTGGACGTGCTGGCTGAACTGGGTGGCAACGCCGACGCCCTGGCGCTTCCAACTGAATCCCGGTAGGTACCGGTCCACCTGCTCAACTACCGGTAGGGTCAACCGGATGCGCCGTTAGGCTGCCGCGATGCGCCCCGAGGATGCACCGCCACCGCGACCCCGCCCTATGCCCCGAAGGGGGCAGCCTGTCCGGTCCGGAAAGTTTCGGGCCATGGCGCTCGGTGCGGTGGCCATCTTCTTTGTGGCAATAGTGTCGCTGCGGGGGCTGGCCTCGTTCTACACCGACTTCTTGTGGTTTGACTCGCTTGGCCACAGCGACGTGTTCACGTCGGTGCTCGGCGCCCAAGTAGTCCTGATTGTCCTCTTTGCAATGCTCTTCTTCGGGATCCTCTTTGGAAACCTGGTAATTGCGGAGCGCTTGGCCCCGCCCGTACGACCGCCCGGCCCCGAAGAGGACCTTTTGGTCCACTACCACCTCATCGTTGGGAGCCGGGGCAAGTTGTTGCGCCTGGGTGTCTCAGGTCTCTTCGCTCTGATCGCCGGGCTCGGAGTGTCAGGCAGGTGGCAGGAGTGGTTGCTGTACACAAACCGCGTTGATTTCGGCACGGTTGACGCCCAGTTCGGGCGCGACATCGGGTTCTTCGTGTTTCAGCTGCCGTTGCTCACCTTCGTTGTGGGCTGGCTCTTCTCGACGCTTCTCGTCACCCTCGTCGTCACCTCGATCTCTCACTACCTGAACGGTGGTATCAGGTTCCAGACAGTAGGCGAGAGGGTAAAGCCGCAGGTCAAGGCCCACCTCTCGGTGCTGCTCGGCGTGATCGCCCTTGTCAAGGCCGCCGACTACTGGCTGGCCAGGTTTGAGTTGACGACATCAACCCGGGGGGTGGTTGATGGCGCCTCATACACCGATGTAAAGGCTGAGCTGCCCGCGACCAACCTGCTGATTCTGATCTCCCTGCTGGCCGTCGTGCTCCTCCTCGTGAACATCCGGCGACGGGGCTGGGTACTGCCGACGTTGGCCGTTGGCCTCTGGTCATTCGTCGCACTTGTCATGGGCGGCATCTACCCGGCGGTTGTTCAGGGCCTCAGGGTTGAACCGGCCGAGTCCGAAAAGGAGGCGCTCTACATAGAGCGCAACATCGAGGCAACGAGGACTGCCTTTGGGCTCGACAGGATTCAGGAGGTGACGCTCGACGACTTCGACACCCAGATCACAGCTGCGGACCTGCGGGCAAACGTGTCGACCGTGCGGAATATCCGGATACTCGATCCGCTCATCGTGCAGGCCACCTTCGACCGTCTCCAGGGTGAGCGCGAGTTCTACCAGTTCAACAACCTTCTCGATGACGGTCGGTACGAGGTCGACGGCGAGTTGACCCAGGTGATCCTCGGTGCCCGCGAACTGGATCTCAACAAGACCCGCTCCTGGGAGGCCCAGCACGTCGCCTTCACCCACGGCTACGGCGTCGCTATGGCACCGGTCAGTCGGGTAAAGGGCTCCGGTGACCCTGACTTCATCATCGGTGACCTGCCGGTTGCAATCGACGATGGGGTCGACGTGGTCCTCGACACCCCACAGATCTACGTTGGTGAGGGCCTTGAGGGCTATGCGGTAGTCGGCGCCAGCCGTGACGAGGTTGACTTCACCGACGAGAACCAGGAGACCAGGGCGGTCCGGTACTCCGACCTGGGAGGTGACGGCGGCGTCCAGATGGGGTCGATGCTGCGCAAGGTGGCTTTCGCCCTTAGGTTCGGCCAGATCGAGCCACTGATCTCGAATTTTATAACCGACGACTCCCGGGTCCTCTACGTGCGGGACGTGCGTGAGCGGGTTGAGAAGCTGGCACCGTTCCTCCACTTCGACACCGATCCGTACCCGGTGCTCGTAGACGGCGGGATCCAGTACGTCGTCGACGGCTACACGACCACCGACAGGTATCCGTATTCGCAGCGGGCGCCGGTCGAGGACCTTCCGGAGGGCGACGACCTGCCCCGCCGGTTCAACTACATTCGCAACTCGGTCAAGGCAGTGATTGACGCCTTCAGCGGTGAGGTCACCTTCTACGTTTCCGAGTCCGACGATCCACTTATTAGGGCCTACCAGGGTGCTTTCTCGGGCCTGTTCACACCGATGTCAGAGATGCCAGCGTCCCTTCTTGAGCACATGCGCTACGCCGAGGACTACTTCCGGATCCAGACAGCGCTCTGGGGCGCCTACCACGTTGATGACACCGAGAACTTCTACCAGCGGGCTGCGGAGTGGGCTGTATCCCAGGATCCGGGTCGTACCGGCCAGGGCGCAGCCAACCTGACCGTCAGGGATGAGCAGGGCATTCCCTCTGGAACCCGCGACGCCAGGATGCCCCCGTACCGCACAATGGTCGACCTTCCCAACGGGGACGGTGGCGGTGCCGAGTTCGTGATCATCAGGGCATTCGTCCCCCTCGACGATGACGACGCCCGTAAGGAGCTCGCCGCCTACATGGTTGGTCGGAGCGATGGCGACAACTATGGCGAGGCAATCGTCTACCGCCCGCCGACGTCAAACTTCGATGGCCCCGCCCTGGCCGAGGAGCGGATCCGCAACGATGAGGAGGTCGCCAGCCTCCAGACCCTCTTGAGCCAGCGTGGTTCCTCGGTGCTGTTCGGTGAGCTTCTGCTCGTACCTATCGACAACTCGATCCTGTACGTGAGGCCGCTCTACGTGCAGGCCGAGGGCGACAGAACTGTTCCCGAGCTGGAGCGTGTGATCGCCTCGGTAGGTGAGCGGGTCGTGATGGCCAATTCACTCCAGGAGGCCCTCGAGGACCTGACTGCTTCCGACCTCAGCGATGTGTTCGGTGGAGCCGTCGTGGAGGAGCCAGTCGAAGACGACGGCGACAACGGAGCTGCGCCAGTCGATTCTGGCGAACCGTCAGATGGTGACTCCGAGGTAGTCGCGGGTGATGTCGCAGCGATCGTGGCCGAGATCGAACAGCTCCAGGCTGGCGCCGCCGGCGCACTTGCCGAAGATCCTGCCGACTGGCTGGAGTTCGGGCGCATCCAGGCCCGTATGCAGGAACTCGTGTCAGCCCTGGCCGACAGGGCAGGCTGACACCAGATTTGGTCTGGTCCAGATCTAGTTGGCAGGCTGCCAGCCGCTTGTGCGCTGGCTGGCAGGTGCCCGGGCCGGTGAGTCTGCGCTGAGGTCCTCAAAGGCCTCGTCGTCGGCAAGGGCCGGTGTTGCTGGTTCATCTTCGAAGGTGAGGCCGGCCTGGTTCCCCAGTTCTGCGATTCGGCCACGTAGCTCAACGGTCACCCTCGACAGCTCGGCGGACAGGCGGGCGGCGTGGAGGCGAAGTTCCATAACGGCGTCATCGTCGCTTCCGGTGGCGTGTTCGCCAAGCGAGTCGAAGCGGTTCTCGAGGGTGGAGACCCGGTCCTCGAGGTCGCGGAGGCCGTTCACAAGGTCAAGCAGCGTCTGCTCGGGCCCCGGGTCGGCTGTCAGCCGTTTCTTCCTCTGTCGCACCTTGTGATCGTACTAAGGGCATCACGGGGGTGGGTGGCGCCGTCATGGCTGGTTGAACAGCCACGTGGCGCAACCGTGGGCCGACCCCTTTAGGGATTGACTTGTAGGTACCCTTCGGCCGTGCCCAGCCGGTCCGCAAGGTCGATTCTCACTGCAGCCGTGGCTCTCTTGTGCTGGAGTGCGTCGGGTTGTGCAACCGATGCTGGCCGGGGACTGTCAGATCCCCCGAGCCAGACGGTTGTCGCCCCAGTCACCGCCTCGCCTCAGGTTGGAGCCGCCACTGCCACTCTCGCACCCCCGGCGGTATCGCCTGCCGGATCGTGGATTTTCCTTCCCGCTACACCGTTGCTGTCGGTCGAGCGGTTGACCGGCACGATCGAACCTGACGGAACCTTTGACATGGCGTTTCCGAGCGTGGATGGCGATGGCGTGGCACATGGCGTCGATGCCCGGCTGCGCCAGCCGGTGGAGCACGCCAGGGCCCTGTTCGCTGCCGATCTGTTTGAGGACGAGTCCGCCGACGTGGAGCCGAGCCACCTCTTTGGAGGTGGCATCGTGTCGCTACTTGACACCCGGGTGGTCAGCGTCGAGTACGACCTGACCGTCGAATGGGGAGGCGCTGCGAGCGGAGACCAGTGGGTGGACGCGGTCGTGGTTGATCTGGCCGACGGCAGCCTCGTGGGGCCCCTGGACGTCTTTTATGACGACAGCCCGTGGCTGGAGACGCTCGCGAGGGTTGCCACGGCCGATCTGGCGGCACGGTTCGGCGAAAACGTGCTCTGGCCCGATGGCCTGTCCGTTGAAGAGTCCAACTTCGAGCACCTGGCACTCAGTGCAGAAGGGGTGATTCTCCTGTTCGACCGCTACCAGATCGGGCCGGGTGTCCTCGGGGCACCGCGGGTCTCGGTTCCGTGGTCGGACATCGGCGAGTTCGTTGACCCGAACGGACCTGTCGGACACCTGGTTGCAGGCTGAGGTCTCGGGGCTCAGTCCAGCCCGAGCCTCACGAATTGTTCAGCGGGGGCCTCCACCTCGGTGAGGGCGTGGTGGAGCAGGTCCACGTAGTGGGCGGATCGGCTGGAGTCGGCGAGGTCCTCGGACTCGTCGGTGTCGGAGGCGTCGTAGAGTTCGGACACGGAACCGTGACCCGCGGTGCGTCCCGCCAGGTAGACAGCTCCGCTGTTCAGGTCGTCGGCGGTGAACGGTTGTCGGATGACCGGCACGTCACTTCCGGGCATGTGGTCGAGCGTCGCCCTGTCGTCGGGTCTGGCGAGGCTGAGGCGCGGGAACGCATGGACGGGCATCGTCGACCAGCGGTTCGACCAGACGCTCACGTCGGTCTGTTCGCCCTCGACCCCACGGATGTACTTGCCGTCCTTGTCGATGACGTTCACCTCGCGTCCGAAGTAGCCCTGTAGGAGGTGGTCGCGTGCCGCTGGCTTTGTTCCCTCGATGACGTCTCGGAGCGATACACCGTGCGTGCGGTGCTCAACCTTCAGGTCAAACAGGTCGGCGAGGGTGGCGTGGACGTCGACGCTGGTGGTGAGAGCATCGCGGCTGCCGGGTTCGGCCCCGGGCCATGCCACGAGCATCGGGATCGCTCCGAGCAGGTTGTAGATGGGGGACAGCGGCTTACCGAACATTTCGTTGCGTTCACCCAGATAGTGGCCGTGGTCCGTCACGAGGAACAGCGCAGTGTCGTCCCACAGGCCGTGCCGGTCCATGGAGTCGAGGACCTTCCCGAGCCAGTGGTCGATCATCGAGAGCTTGGCGCCGTAGTTGGCACGGAGTTGTTCGGCCTGGCGGGCGGTGATGATCCCCTTCTCGAGCACCTCGCGTCCGTAGGGCGGCCAGATCTCGAGCGGTTCGTCGCGTTGGTCGTGGTAGCGGTAGGCCCAGCGTTCGGGAGTGTCGAACGGCTCATGCGGGTCGAACTCATCGACGAACAGGAAGAACCTGTCGTGGTGGCCGGCGTTGCGGTCCAGCCAGTCGGCGGTTCCCTGCATGGTCCGTGGACCGGGGAAGTCGGCCTCGTCGCGGAACCATGTACGGGACGTGTCATAGCCCCTGTGCACCCATCCCTCTGTGGCGGGCAGCGCCGGGGTGCCCACCCAGGATGGGTCCTCCCTGAGCCTCCACGGATCCCCCTCGTGGCCTCGCACGTAGTCCCACATTCCGAAGTCGGTGTGGTAGTTCTCGCCGCCGGTTTCGAAGAGATGCGGGTGGTCGGTGATGATGCCGGTCGCCACGCCGCTCATCTTCATCTCGCGGGCGATGTTGGACTCCCAGATTTCGATTGACCCCCATGGCCGCCACAGAAAGTCCCAGGCGCCACAGAGGATGTCGTGTCGTGCCGGCATGCACGGCAGCGAGGCTGCGTAGTGGCGGTCGAAGCGCAGTGACCGGGCTGCCAGGCGGTCAAGGTTGGGGGTCTCGAACTCAGTGCCGCCGTAGCAGCCGAGCATGCGGCGGTTGAGGCTGTCGAGCAGGATGACCACGACGTTGCGTGGACCTGAACCGTCTACAAACGGTTGTGGGTCAGGTGTCTGGAACGGGTCTGTCACTGGAGATCAGTTTGGCGGCGGCGGGTTGATCTCAATGACGTCTTCGCGGTCGACCAGGTTGCGCAGGACGTCGTCCAGATTCGCCTTGGCGATTCCCCAGACGACAATGCTGGTGTGTCGCAGGTCGCCGTCGTCACCTGTCTCTATGACGCTGAGGCGCCCACCGGCATCGCCGACAGATGCGACCAGTGCGTCGAGGGTGTCGTGGCCCGCCGCGTGGCTGATGTCGAGACGCCGTCGTGAGCGTGGGGACAGGACGTACGGCTTCATCGGCCCGAAGGCCAGGACAATGAAGAGTGCCATCCCGCCGGCGGCTACGGACACGACGTACATACCCATGGCGGCGGCCACCCCGAACGCGGCAGCCATCCAGAGGGTTGCCGCCGTGGTAATGCCGGTGATGGTCAGGCCGCTGCGGATCATGGCGCCTGCACCGATGAAGCCGATGCCGGTAACCACCTGGGCGGCCACCCTGGAGGGGTCGGCCTGTATGCCCACGACAGCGAATGCTCCGGCGATTGTGAACAGGGCAGATCCCAGGGCGACGAGGCTGTGGGTGCGGAGGCCGGCGGTCTTGTGGCGGGTTTCCCTCTCCAGGCCGAGGACTGCACCCAGGGCGAGCGCCAGGGCCAGGCGTGCTACCAGTTCGAGTTCCGTGGGTGCGGTCACGGCTCCAAGCATGGCATCTGGTCTACCGGGTGGCTACCACCGACTGGTTCCTGTCAGTTCCCCAACGGGCAGGTGTATGTCGAACCGGTCGCGGACAGCTGCGTCGACATCAGGCGGTATGTGGGAGGGAAAGTGCGTTGAGAGAACCTTCCGGACATGTTCCCTGGCACGCTCGTCAGCAGACGTGGCTCCCGCATCGAACCAGTCCTCCGGGCTGAGGCGGTCGCCTATCTCGGGGTAGACGTACTCGGTCTGCATTATCGAGAGGGTCTGGTCCTGGTCCAGGAAGTGGCCGGCACCGTGGACCACCTCGCGGATTACTTCGGTGGAGAGGGTTTCCGGGTTCACCTCGATTCCGCGGACGGTCCGGTTGACTGCTCCGAGCATGTCGTTGTCAATTACGAGACCCTCGAACGAGCAGGCCAGCAGGCTGGCGAGCATCCCGGCTGACTCGTAGACGAGGTTTGCACCGGCATTGCCCGCGAGGGCCACGGTCATACCTTTCTCGTGGCCAGCCTGGTTGTCGGGCATCTTGGAGTCGGCCATGCCTGCAGGAACCCCCGACGGCAGGTTCAGCCAGTTGGCCATCTGGGCCGCTGCCGCGTTCAGCACGGCCTCGGCTCCAGAGCCACCGGTCATGGCTCCGGTCCGCAGGTCGGAAACGAACGGCCAGAGACCCATCACACATGGATGACCCGGCTTCATGAGGTTCACGAACGTGAGGGCGGAAAGGCACTCGGCCAGGGCCTGCGCCAGCGAACCGGCCAGGGCGGCCGGCGAGGTGGCGCCCGCCTGTCCGGCGGACAGCAGGTTGATGGGCATGCCGGCACGAACCTGGGCGACCATTGCTTCGGCTGCGTCTTCGGCATACCGCAGTGGTGGTACCACGAATGTGTTGTTGGCCACGCAGAAGGGCCGCTCGGCAAATGAACCCGTGCGCCCTCCGAGCATCTGGTCGAACATCTCCACGGTCTCGACGACGTGTTCGGGCTGGAAGAACGAGGTCCCGATCGGCATGGTTGTACCCATTGCCACGGCGTAGGCGGTGTTCAGGTCGAGATCACGGGCTTCGACCATGTCTCTGGGAACGAGCGTGCGAACGTGGAAGTGGATGTGCTCGAGGGTGTCGACCAGGCGGGCCACGTCGTAGACGTCGAGCAGGGTGGACGGCCGGTGTCTGCGGGTCTCGTGGTCCCACACCGAAACGGCTGCGCCGGCGGTGCCGAAGTGGACCCGGTCGCCGCCCACGTCGATGGAGCGGTTGTCGTCGAACCCGTACCAGGTGAACGAACTGGCTGCTGTGGAGATGGCGTCCTCGACGAGGGCCCGCGGGAAGTGGAGTCGGTCTTCGATGACATGGCCACCTGCAGCCGTGACGACGTCGATGAACTCCTGGATCGGGCTTCCCATGCCGATCTCCTCGAGCAGACTGAGGGCCGCCTCGTAGACCTGTCTGCACTCGGACTCACTAAGCGGCGCGTACCTTCCGCCTGACATTCCGGGTCGAACCGGACGTTTGTCTCCGGCGGGTCCGGCTGCCCTGGCAGCGACCCGTGCGGCGCGGCCGCCTGGTCGTCTGCGTGGTGCCTCTTCGGTGGCGGCCGTGTCGCTCATTGAGTCCCCCGTACTTTCTGTCGTCGGCTCAGGCTCTGAGCCGTTCATTCGTCGGGTCGTGCGCTGGCTGGTCAAGCACAGTCGCCGTGTGCCGCTCACCGAACAGCCCTATCTCGAAGGTGGAACCCGGGCTGGCGTAGTCCGGGTCCACGTAGGCGAAGCACAGCGACTTTCCGACGGTGTGTCCCCATGCTCCGCCTGTCGTAATGCCCATGATGGATTCGGTTCCTGTCCGGTAGACGGGTTCATTGCCACGGCAGTCGGAATCCGTTGCATCGACCTCGCAGTAGACGAGGATCATGTCGAGGTCTGAGTTGTCAGTGCCGGCCGACTCCTGTCGTTCCACGACGGCGTCACGGCCCTTGAAGTCGCGGTCCAGTGCCACGAAGCGTCCGAGGTCGGCCTCAACTGGCGTGATCTCGGTGGTGAGCTCGCCACCCCAGGCCTTGTAGGCCTTCTCCATGCGCATTGAGTTCATGGCGTACGAGCCGAAGTGGACCATTCCGTGGGGTTCGCCGGCGGCGGTAAGTGCTTCGTACAGTTGGGACATCTGCTCGATGGGATGGTGGAGCTCCCAGCCAAGCTCACCTACGTAGCTGACCCGTAGGGCGATGCAGCTCACGCCACCAACCTCTACCTGGCGACAGGTCAGCCACGGGAACGCCTCGTTGGAGAGGTCTGCGTCGCTACAGGAGGTGAGCACGTCTCGGGCCCGGGGGCCGGTTACGGCGAGAATGCCCATCTGGTCGGACCAGTCCTCGATGGCGACGTCCTCGTGGGGCAGAACGTGCTGGGTCAGCCAGTCAAGGTCGTGGGTTGTGCCGGTGATAGCGGAGTTCAGGTAGAACCGCTCGTCGCTCATCCGGGTGACCGTCATCTCGCACTCGATGCCACCCAGGTCGGTGAGCATGTGGACGAGCCGGATTCCGCCATGTCGGGCAGGGAGCCGGTTGGCTGAGAGCCGGCCGAGCAGGGCCGCCGCGTCGGGTCCGAGCACGCCGAATTTGGCGAAGGCGGACAGGTCGGCGATGCCGACCCGGTTGCGTACGCCGGCGCACTCGGTGGCGACGATGTCGTGTGCGTTGGAGCGCTTCCATGAGTACTCCTCGGCATCGCCGTAGTAGCGGGCCCTCTCCCATCCCCAGACGTCCTGCCACTGGGCGCCGAGGTCGTCGAGTCGGTCGGCGATCGGTGTGCGCCTGAGTGGGCGCCCGGCTGACCGGTACTCGCCGGGCATGCGCACCTGGTACATCTCGTGGTATTCGTCGACCGACTTGGCGATGGTGTAGTCGAGGTCGGACCAGGGGCCGAAACGGCGGGGGTCCATCTCGCGGACGTTGATCTCGGTCTGGCCGTGAACCATCCACTGGGCTAGGTACTTCCCGGCGCCGGGACCCTGGGTGATGCCGATTGAGGCTCCGGCACACATCCAGTAGTTGCGCACGCCGGGGGCCGGGCCCATGAGGTAGCCCCCATCCGGGGTGTGGGTGATGGGGCCGCTGACAACCTGCTTGATGCCCGCCTCGGCGAAGATCGGGAACCGTTCAGCTGATATTTCAAGCCAGGGGGCGAGCTGATCGACGTCGGGTGGTGTGAGGTGGAAGTGCAGGTCCCAGTCGATGCCCTCGACCCCGTAGGTGATGGAGTTGCGGGTCTCGTATGGGCCGATGAGGAGGCTGTCGATCTCGCGGCGGTAGTAGCACGAGGATCTGGGGTCCCGGATGACGGGCATCTCGACGTCCTGGGCGGCGATCTCGGGGAGCGACTCGGTGATCAGGTACTGGTGGATCATCGACACGATCGGAATGTCGATGCCAGACATGGCGCCGACCTGGGGGGCGTAGTGGCCGGCGGCGTTCACGACGTGGTCGCAGGTGACCTCGCCCTTGTCGGTGATGACCTTCCAGCGCCCGTCCGCCAGTTGGTCGATGGTGGTGACGAGCGTGTGGCGGGCGATCTCGGCGCCGAGTTGTCGGGCGCCGACGGCCATTGCGTTGGTGGAGCCGGTGGGGTCGGACCAGCCGTCGTTGGGTGTCCAGAAGCCGAGGATGATGTCGTCGGTGGAGGCCATGAGCGGCACCTGCCGGCGAACCTCATCGGGGCTGATCAGGTGCGACTCGACTCCAAGGGAGTTGAGGAGACCCTGGACGTAGCGATACCAGTGGGCCTGGTCCTCGGTGACGGCGAGGCGGATTGCCCCACAGCCATGCCAACCCGTTGACATGCCGGTCTCGGCTTCGAGGGCCTTGTAGAGGTCGATGCCGTATGCGTGGACCTTGGCCATGTTGAGGCTGCCGATGAAGTTGGGCACGAGGCCGGCTGCGTGCCAGGTGGACCCTGAGGCGAGCTCGCCTTTTTCGATAAGCAGGGTGTCGGTCCAGCCCTCGTGGGCCAGGTGGTAGAGCAGGCCGACGCCCATGGCGCCGCCTCCGACGATTACGCACTGTGCTTCATCGCGCATGCGTTACCTCCTCGTGATCCACTTGGCGAGTCTGTTGTTTGCTTGGCGAGAAGGTACACCCGGATCGGACTGGGGTGTAGTTGGTCCGGGCGGTCTACGGTTGTCATCCATGACGATCAGCGACTACCGGTCCGCACTGGTTACGGGTGCCTCTGCGGGTATCGGGGCGGCTGTTGTCGCAGACCTGTGTTCCCGCGGCCTGACCGTTCACGCCGTAGCCCGCCGCGAGGACAGGCTCGAGGCGCTTGCCGCCGCAACCGGTTGTGCCACACACGTACTCGACGTGCGGGACACGACTGCGATGGACGACCTGTTCGGCTCCCTCGGGGTGGACGTGCTCGTCAACAACGCCGGGGTGGGTCGGGCCATCCAGTCGCTTCCCGATGCAGACCCGGTCGACATCGACCAGACAATCGCCACCAACGTCACAGCGGCTCTGCATGCGGTCCGGTCGGTTCTCGGGCCGATGATCGAGCGGGGACGCGGCCACATCGTCAACGTGGGTTCGGTTGCAGGCCTGTACCCGCTCCTGTCAGGTGTGTACGGAGCCTCCAAGGGGGCAATCCACCTGATGTCAACCAACCTGCGCCTGGAGTTGGCGGGTACCGGGGTGAGGGTTACCGAGATCTGCCCCGGGCGGGTACGCACCGAGTTCTACGATGCCGCCATCGACGACCCCGACTTGCGCGACAGGTTCAAGGAGACCGGCATCACCGAGATCACCAGTAAGGATGTTGCCACCTCGATCACCTACGCCCTTGAGGCCCCCTGGTACGTCAATGTGGCCCGGGTCGAGCTGCAACCGACGGAACAGACCTACGGGGGAGTCAACTTCGATCCCCTGGAGGGATCGGACGGGTGAGCGGTGACTCGCTCGCCGGCAAGGTGGCCCTCATAACCGGTGGCGCCTCGGGCATGGGCGCGGCGACGGTCCGGGCCTTTGTCGGGGCCGGTGCGAGCGTTACGCTGATTGACCGCGACGGAACAGGTGCGCGCCGGGTAGCCGACGAGACCGCCGCCGCCGTTGTGGTCGGCGATGTCAGCGACGCTGATTTTTGTGACGGCACGGTTGACGCTCTCGTGGCTACGCACGGCTGTGTCGACGTGCTCGTCAACGCAGCGGGGGTGATCCACCGGGCCGATGCCCGGGGCACAACCGACGATGACTGGCGTCGGGTGATGTCGGTGAACGTCGACGGCGTCTTCTACATGTCGCGGGCGGCGGTGAGGCACATGGTTCCGCGGCGGTCCGGTTCAATAGTCAACTTCGGGTCCATCTGGGGTGGCGTGGGAGCGGCCGGGGTGCTCGCCTACTGCGCTTCCAAGGGAGCGGTACACCAGTTGACCCGCGCCATGGCCCTTGACCACGCTGACGATGGAGTCCGCATCAACGCCGTGGCGCCCGGCGAGGTAGACACTCCGATGCTGGCCTCTGGGCGTGACACGCCACCGACAGATGCCGACCTGGCGCAACTTGCCGAGGAGACCATTCCAGTCAAGCGCCTGGCTCAACCTGATGAGGTCGCCCGGGTGGTGCTCTTCCTGGCATCCGATGAGGCCAGTTACATGACCGGTGCAGTCGTTCCGGTAGACGGAGGTTTCACGGCCCGCTGAGGCGGCTACTGCTGTTGTTGCTGCTGGGGCTGGAAGCCTAGGTGCTCCATGTCGGTATGGGTCAACGGGGGTTGCACGACCGTCGCCTGATGTGACGGGTCCATGCGGCGAATCTCCACGCTGGTATCAACCTCGGTTCCTGCCTCACCTGACACCGAACCCCGTAGTGGTGGCACGTCGTCGTAGTCGCGGCCATGGCCGATCTTCACGTGTCTTGCACCTACTTCGTGACCGTTGGTCGGGTCCATAGCCATCCAGCCGTATCCGGGAATCGCCGCCTCGAACCATGCGTGGGTCTCGACGTCGACCACGTCATGGTCTGTGTCCTCGCCGGTCTCGTCGCTGGCTGTGAACAGGTAGCCCGACACGTACCGTGCCGGAACGCCGAGACTCCGGCAGATTGCGACCGACAGGTGTGCGAAGTCCTGGCACACCCCGTGGCCGTCTGACAGCACCTTCTCGACGTCGATTCCGATGTGTGTCGAGCCGGTCTCGTAGATCATTCGCTCACGGACCAGGTCGTGGATGCCGACGACAGTGGCGACCAGGTCGTCCCCGTCACGTGCCTCAAGGCCGGCTTCGCTCAGGCGATCTCCCCAGTCGGCGTGCGGTGTTCGCTCCAGGTATTCGAGGTGCAGGTCTCTGAAGGACGGGTCGAAAAGCCCTTCCCATTCGCACGGTTCCGGCCGTGGACCTGCCTCGCTGGTCTCGACGGCCGCCTCGGCGACGATCTCCATTGAGATGTGCGGCTCGCGGATGCCGAAGGCGTCGACACGGGTGCCCCAGTAGTCGTAGAAGGCCAGTGAACGGCTCGCCGGGGCGAGGCTCAGCCGGTAGGCGATGAGGTGCTGGCGGGAGTCGCTGATTGGACAGGTGCGAACTTCGTTCTGGGACTCCCGGACAATGTCGTCGAAGCGGTAGAGGGTGCGGTTGGAGATGTCGAGCCTCACCGGTGTCCTCCCAGGGAAACCACTGTGGCCTGGGGCCTGATGCTGAGCTGGTCGACGTTGCGGAAGTACTGGCGTGCCATGGCGTTAGCCACCTGACGGATCCCGTCGTCCAGCTCCGCGCAGAAGGTCGGGATATCCACGGAACCCTCGTCGAGTTCAGCGAACTCCAGGCTGGATCGCACCCTCCCGAGCACGGTTTCGGTCCGTCCCCTTCCCGGGACGCGGTCAACCAGGTTGTCGAGCAGCAGTTCTGCCCGCGACAGGCAGTAGAGGGTGCTTCGCGGGAACAGGGCATCGCGCAACAGGAACGACGAGATGGCCACGGGGCCGGCTGCCGACTGGTGTCGCCGCCGGAATGCCTCTGCCGCCGACACTGACGAGAGGGTGAGCATTGCATCCTCGAAGGTGCCCGCGGTCATGTGGCCCCACCTGATGTTCAACAGCCTCGATGTCATCAGCGCCCGCTCGATCAGGACGCCGATGGTGAGGAACCGGTAGCCGTCGCTTCTAGGCATGTTCTGCTCAATGGCGCCCGAGATCGTCTGGCAGTGGGTCTTGACCAGGTCGAAGAGGGTGTAGGGCTCGCCGTCGAGGTCGGCGGCAAGGTCACGTGACGACAACTCCAGGTGGAACCGGTTGGCGGTTTCCCACACCTCGCTGGGTATCTGCTCGCGGACACTTCGCAGGTTCTCGCGTGCCGTCTGGATGGCTGAGACAATTGATCCGGGGTTCTCCGGGTCTGCAACGAGGAAGTTGCCGACGCCGCGCCAGTCGACCTCGCCTCCGGTGTCCTTGAACTCCTCGTGGATGCGCAGGACGATGAGCAGGTCGCCCCACTGCTCGGCGGCGCTCGGTCTGATGATGGTGGCGTGCTGGGTGGCGTCGAGGATCCTGGCGGTGTCCTCGGCCCGCTCCAGATAGCGGCCGGCCCAGAAGAGGCTTTCGGCGTGTCTTGCAAGCATCAGCCTGCGGCTCCCGTGGCCTGGTCTTCGAGCACCCAGGTGTCCTTGGACCCACCGCCCTGGGAGGAGTTCACGATCAGGGAACCCTTCCTCATGGCGACACGTGTCAGTCCGCCGGGGAGTACCTCGATGGACTCGCCGGTGAGGATGAATGGGCGCAGGTCTACATGGCGGCCCTCGAGGCCTCCGTCTACGCAGCTGGGTACCCGGCTGAGCTGCACGACCTCCTGGGCTATCCATCCGCGGGGGTCGGCCTCGACAGTCGTGTGCACGCCAGCCAGTTCCTCGTCGGTCGCAGACGGGCCGATGACTATGCCGTAGCCACCCGACTCGGCGACTGGCTTCCAGACCAGCTCGTTGGCCCGCGCCAGAGCGGCGGCCCGCTGGTCATCGTCCCAGAGCACGTAGGTGGTGGCGTTTGGCAGAATCGGCTCTTCACCCAGGTAGTAGTCGATCATGGCCGGTACGTACGGGTACACGGCCTTGTCGTCGGCCACCCCGTTGCCCACGGCGTTTGAGACGGTGACCGTTCCTGCACGCACCGCTGCCATGAGGCCGGGCACACCGAGAGTCGAGCCGGTGTCAAAGACGGCAGGGTCCAGGAAGTGGTCGTCGATGCGTCGGTAGATGACGTCGACCCTGCGCAGGCCGCCGGTGGTGCGCATGGCGACGATGTGGTCGTCAACGACGAGGTCTCGGCCCTCGACCAGCTCGACGCCCATCTGCCTGGCCAGGAATGCGTGTTCGAAGTAGGCGGAGTTGTAGATGCCGGGCGTCAGCACGCAGACGACAGGGTCGTCGCCGGCGGCAGGTGGGGCTGCATGTTTCAGGGCGGCGAGCAGAGAGCGTCCGTAGTGGTCGACTGATCGAATTGCCATCTCCTCGAAGGCCCCGGTGAGAACCCTGGCCATGGTCGCCCGGTTCTCCAGTACGTAGCTGACGCCTGACGGGTTACGCAGGTTGTCCTCGAGTACCAGGAACTTGCCGTCGGCGCCCCTCACGATGTCGATACCGGAGACGAGGCAGCGGGCGCCGTTTGGTACGGCAACGTTGAAGGCCTCGCGCTCGAAGCCCGCCGATGACATGACCAGCCAACGCGGGACGACCCCGTCCTCGAGAATGGCCTGCTCGCCTACGTAGAGGTCCTCGAGGAAGCGGTTGACGGCGTTGACCCTCTGGGCGAGACCCTGTTCGAGGACCGTCCATTCGGCGGCGGTAATGACCCGTGGAAAGAGGTCCATGGGCCAGGTCCGCTCAATGCCCTGGGATTCGCCGTAGACGGTGAAGGTAATTCCCCGGCTCAGGAGCAGGTCGTCGCGCAGGGTCGAGTGGTAGCGCAGGTCATCGGCAGAGAGCGCGTCGAACCAGCCAACCAGGTTCTCCTGGCCTGACCTGGCCGTGCCGTCCTCGCCGATGGCCTCGTCAAAGAATCCACCCTGGTCGTAGCCATCCAGGAGTCCGCTGGTCATGCATTGAAGGTAGCCCAGATGCCGCGGCCGCCCTCCTTGGCTTGCTGGGCTCGGGCAGGCGTAAAGCGGACGCCGAGCGACTTGGGGCTGTTCAGGAAGGTCGAGTGGGCGCGGCGGGCCGGTACGACGACGTCAATGTCCGGAAGTCGGGTGAGCATCTCGCGCAGCATCACTGCCACCTGGAGCCTGCCTACCCTGGTGCCGAGGCTGAAGTGCGTTCCGAAGCCGAACGACACGTGAAGGTTTGGTGACCTGGTCGGGTCGAAATGGTCAGGTTGATCGAACACGGCCTCGTCCCTGTTGGCCGACGGGTACCAGAGGGTCACCTTGTCGCCGGCGCTGATCTGGGAGCCGTTCAGTTCCACGTCACGCGTAGCGGTGCGTCGGAAGTGGAGCACGGGGTTGGTGAACCGCAGGGACTCCTCGATGAAGCCGGGGAGATTTGAGTCCAGGTCGTCCATGAGGGCGGCCCGCTGCTCGGGGAATGCTCCCAGCATCTCCATTGCGCCTGTAAGCGATGACCTGGTTGTCTCGTTGCCGGCAATGAGGAGCTGGAACCAGAGCAGGATGATCCGTTCATCGTCGAGGGGTACGCCGTCCACCTCGCTCGGTACGAACGTGCTGACGAGGCCGTCGTCGGGGTTCTGACGCTTGCCGGCTATGACGCTGCGCCCGTATGCGAACAGGGCGTCCTTGGCCTCAAGGAAGTCCTCGGCGGCGCCGCCGTAGTCGGGGTCGTGGTTGCCGATGATCCGGTTCGACCAGTCGTAGAAGAGTCTCCGGTCACGTGCCGGAACACCCAGCAGGTGGGAGAGCGTAAGTAGCGGTAACTCTCAGGGGATTGTCTCGACAAAGTCGACCTCGCCGAGCGGCCCGACCTCGTCGACGATCGCGCTTGCGAAACCTTCGACTACGGCTGCCAGGTCGCTTGTGACGCTTGGTCCGAAGGGTGCCCTGATGGACCTCCGGAACGCCGTGTGGTCGGGTGGGTCCATACCCATGAGGTTCAGGCGTGTCTCTTCGAGGACCGCACCGCCGATATCTGCTCCCGTGAACCCTCCGAGCTACGACAAGTAGATGTCGGGTTGGGTGGACACGGTCTGGACGTCGGCGTGGGTGGTGACACACCAGAAACCCGGCCCGGACCTCCCGCCTTCGCGCCGGGGGTGCTCTTCGTGCCAGGCGACCGGGGCCTCTGACCGGAGCACGGCGAATTCCTCGTAGGGGATTCCGGAGGCGAAGGTGGCCGGATCCCAGAGGTCCACGTCGACGTGGACGCTCACCCTGGGTCGCCGGTCCATTCCGAGAGGGTAGGCGAGGTGGTGTCGGGCAGGTCTGGTCGGCCCGCTGGGTCAGGTCAGTGGACCTGTGACTGTCTCGGCTGCCTCAAGGAGGCCACCAGAGGCGAGCAGGTCGTCGAGCGCCTGCAGTTCGGGTGAGAGGAAGCGGTCGGGCCCAGGACCGGGAGCCACGGTTCTCACCGCCGCCAGCGCCGCCCCGGTTCCGGGTGCAGGCAGGAGAGGGTTTCGCAGGTCAACTGCCCTGGCGCTGACGGTGAGTTCGATGGCCAGAATGCGCCGCAGGTTGTCGATGACGCGCCGCAGCTTTCTGACCGCTCCCCAGGCCATTGAGACATGGTCCTCCTGCATGCCCGACGTCGGTAGTGAGTCGACGCTGGCGGGGCCTGCCAGACGGCGGTTTTCGGCACACATTGCGGCAGCGGTGTACTGGCCGATCATCATCCCGCTGTCGACGCCCGGGTCGTCGGCCAGGAACGGGGTTAGGCCATGTGACCTGGTGTGGTCGAGCACCCTGTCAATGCGACGCTCGGCTATGGCACCCACCTCGGCGAGGGCAATGGCAAGGAAGTCGGCGGCGAACCCGAGTGGAGCGCCGTGGAAGTTGCCGCAGGACTCGACGCGGCCGTCGGGGAGCACCATCGGGTTGTCGATCGCTGACGCCAACTCGGTCTCGGCGGTGGTGGTGGCGAAGGCGAGGGTGTCGCGTGCGGCTCCGTTGACCTGGGGGGTGCAGCGGATTGAGTAGGCGTCCTGGACCCGCAGGTCGTCGGTGCGGTGGCTGGCCACGATGGGGGAATCGGCCAGGAGGGCACGAAGGTTGGCTGCGCTCGTTGCCTGGCCGGGGTGTGGACGCAACTCGGTGAGGTCGGCGGCGAAGGCCCGGTCGGTGGCGAGGACCCCCTCGACTGTCATGGCTGCGGCTACGTCTGCCTGGGCGAGAAGTTGACGGGCGTCATGACAGGCCAGGCAGAGCATTCCGAGGATCCCGTCGGTCCCGTTGGTCAGGGCCAGGCCCTCCTTGTCGGCCAACGTGAGTGGTGACAGGCCGGCACCGGCCAGCGCCTCGGCGGCGGAAAGGACGGCACCGTCGACCTCGACGCTGCCTTCGCCGATGAGAGTCAGGGCGGCGTGGGCCAGGGGTGCTAGGTCTCCGCTGGCCCCCAGGGAGCCATGTTCTGGGACGATCGGGGTGATCCCGGCGTTGATGAGGTTCAGGAGTCCCTCGGCCACGATCGGCCTGGCGCCGCTGTGGCCGAGTGCCAGCGTGCGTGCCCGAAGGAACACCATTGCCCGGACCACCTCAGGCTCCACCGGCGGGCCCATTCCTGCTGCATGTGAGCGGACCAGCGCCGCCTGAAGGTCGGCTCGCCTCTCAGGGGCGATCGTGACGGTGGCCAGGGCGCCAAAGCCCGTTGACACCCCGTAGGTGGGGTCGCCGTCGGCGAGAGTCTCGACGATGTCGCGCGCCGTCGCCATGCGTTCGGTGGCGGCGTCGGTGAGGGTCACAGTTTCGTGCCTGCGGGCGACTGCAACGACGTCGGCGATGGTGACGCCGGGGCCTTCCAGCCTGATGGTCATGTCGGACCCCGCAGGTCGTGGCTGAGGGCTTCGGCGGCTGCGAGCACGGCGATGGTCGCGGTGTCGGTGGATGCGTTGTCGAGGCGGGAGGAGGGGCCGAGCACCGAGATTGCGGCGACGACCGTGCCTTCGGTTCCAAGCACGGGTGCGACGGCCGCTGCCACGTCGGGTTCGACACTTCCGGTGTTGCGTAGGACGGTCGCCTCGCCGGTGCCGGTGAGGGTGGCTCCCACGGCGGTTCCGGTGAGTGGAACGGTGCGCCCCACCCAGCCCACGTGGCGGATAGCCCGGGCGCTCTCTGCGGTTGCGATGTACACGGCCCGGGACCTCTCGCGTACCGCAAGGTAGGCGGATTCGCCTGTGGCCTCGGCGAGTCGATCCAGATGTGGCCTTGCCGCTTTGGTGAGGTGTGCCGCAGGTCCCTCGCGGAGCGAGGTGAGGGCCAGGCGGAGGAAGGTTGGCCCGACGCTGAACATGCCGTGGGGGTCGCGGTTCAGGTAGCCGTCGTGTTCGAGGGCCCTGAGGTGACGTAGAGCCGTGCTGGTGGGAAGGTCGACGGCGCTTGCCGCATCGCCGAGACTGATGCTTCCGGCCGTGATAACGGCATCGAGCAGGTTTAGTGCCCGCTCGGCGGACCTGGATTTGTGGAGGGTGGCAGCTGTCATATGAATTTCATTAGGTGAAAGTCATTATCGTCAGTTGACAACTTAGATTCGATCGGGCAGCATTGCAACCACAGCCCGCTCAGGCCGAGGTGTCCAGATGTCCAGCCCGACCAGCCAGATCCGTGCGCCCCGCGGAACCGACCTGACCTGTCGCGGCTGGGGTCAGGAGGCCGCTTTCCGGATGCTCCAGAACAACCTCGACCCCGAGGTCGCCGAACGACCTGAGGACCTCGTCGTCTACGGCGGGACCGGACGGGCCGCCCGCTCGTGGCCCGCCTACCACGCAATGCTGCGAACCCTCACCACGCTCGCCGACGACGAGACCATGCTCGTGCAGTCCGGCAAGCCCGTCGGCGTATTCCGCACCCACGAGTGGGCTCCCCGGGTCCTGCTGGCCAACTCCAACCTGGTTCCCGACTGGGCCGACTGGGACGAGTTCAGGCGCCTCGAGAACGAGGGCCTCATGATGTACGGCCAGATGACAGCGGGCTCCTGGATCTACATCGGCACCCAGGGGATTCTCCAGGGCACCTATGAGTGCTTCGCCGAGATCGCCCGCCTCCGTTTCGGCGGCACCCTCGCGGGCACCGTCACCGTCACCGCCGGCCTCGGCGGAATGGGCGGGGCCCAACCGCTGGCCGTGACGATGAACGACGGCGTGGCGCTCTGCATCGAGGTTGACCCCGAGCGGGTTCAGAGGCGGGTCGAGCACCGCTACCTCGACGAGGTTGCCAATGACTACGACGACGCCGTGAGACGCTGCCTTGAGGCGAAGGCGGCCCGACGGCCCCTGTCGGTGGGCCTCATCGGAAACGTCGCCGACGTCCTGCCCCACCTTCTGGCCGACGGTTTCGACGCTGACATCGTCACCGACCAGACCTCTGCCCACGATCCCCTCAGCTACCTGCCAACCGACCTCACCGAGGCTGCAGCTGAGGAACTTCGTCGCAATGACCCGGCCGAGTTCGCCCGCCGGGCCCGGGCATCCATGGCCACCCACGTCGAGGCAATGGTCGGTTTCATGGACGCCGGCGCCGAGGTATTTGACTACGGCAACAGCCTGCGTGCCGAGGCCGAACTGGGCGGCTATGACAGGGCCTTCGCCTATCCGGGCTTTCTACCCGCCTACATACGACCGCTGTTCTGCGAGGGGAAGGGACCCTTCCGCTGGGTGGCGCTGTCAGGCGACCCGGCCGACATTGCCGCCACCGACAGGGCGGTGCTCGAGGAGTTCCCCGACGACGAGGACCTCGCCAGGTGGATTCGACTGGCTGGCGAGCGTGTCTCCTTTCAGGGGCTACCGGCTCGTATCTGCTGGCTTGGTTATGGCGAGCGCCACCGCCTCGGCCTGCGCCTGAACGAGATGGTCGCCAGCGGTGAGTTGAAGGCACCCATCGTCATAGGCCGTGACCACCTCGACTCCGGGTCGGTCGCTTCCCCGTACCGGGAGACCGAGGACATGCTCGACGGCTCCGACGCGGTTGCCGACTGGCCGCTGCTGAATGCCCTGCTGAACACCTCGTCGGGTGCCACGTGGGTGAGCATCCACCACGGTGGCGGGGTTGGAATCGGGCGGTCCATCCATGCCGGTCAGGTCAGCGTGGCCGACGGCACCGACCTTGCCTCTGCCAAGTTGGAAAGGGTGCTCACCAACGACCCGGGCATGGGGGTTATCCGCCACGCTGACGCTGGCTACGACCTTGCCACCGACGTCGCCGACGAGCGGGGTGTCAGGATTCCCATGAGGGAAGGCACCTGACCGGTGGCCGTACGCACGATCCTGTCGATCGGCCACCCGGTGCTTCGCAGTGCGACACGCCGACTGACCGATGACGAGATCACCTCACCCGAGGTGCAGGACCTCATTGACGACATGGTCGACACGATGCGCCACGCTCGAGGTGCCGGCATCGCCGCCAACCAGATCGGTGAACCAGTTAGGGTCGCTGTGCTTGAGGTGACCGATAATCCTCGGTACCCCTACAAACCCCAGATCCCGCTGACCGTGGCCGTCAACCCCGTGGTCGAGCCTATTGACAACGAGGTGTTCGTGAACAACGAGGGTTGCCTGTCGGTTCCACTGCGTGGCGAGGTGGAGCGTTACGTCAACGTTCGAGTCCGCTACGAGGACCGCAGCGGAAACCACCATGACGAGGTTGTGAGGGGCCTCACCGCGGCGACATGGCAGCACGAGTGCGACCATCTCGACGGGGTGCTTTTCGTGGACAGGGTGGTTGATCCGGCGACCCTGTCGACATGGGAGGAGTTCGAGGCCCACCACCGTGATGAGTTCGTCGAGCGCATCACCGCCTTTGTGGAGCGTGTCGGGTCGTGAGCACCTACTGGTGTGAGGCGGCGTGGCTGGGCCGCGGACAGGTGGAACCCGGCATCCTCATAGATACTGCTGATGGCTTCGTGTCCGCCGTTGTCGCCGGAGTGGGCGCACCACCACCGGGCGCCACGCGACTCACGGGCCTCACCCTTCCCGGCTTTGCCAATACCCACAGCCACGCCTTCCACCGGGCCCTGCGGGGACGGACCCATGCAGGGACCGGCACCTTCTGGACCTGGAGGGAGCAGATGTATGAGGTGGCCCGCCGGCTGGACCCTGACACCTGTTACGCACTTGCGAGGGCCACCTATGGAGAGATGGCACTATCCGGTGTGTCGGCCGTTGGGGAGTTCCACTACCTCCACCACCAGCTCGATGGTACGCCGTACGTAAATCCGAATGCCATGGGTGAGGCGATCCTGGCGGCGGCAGCCGATGTTGGCATCAGGATCACCCTGCTGGATGCCTCCTACCTGCACGGTGGCCTGTCGGCAGACGGGTACCTTCCGCTCGAAGAGGACCAGAGGCGTTTCGGAGACGGATCGGCGGATGCCTGGGCACAGCGGCTTGAGGAACTGCAGCCGGGGCCACGGGCGCAGATAGGGGCGGCCGTGCACTCGGTCCGCGCCGTCGATCCGGCGGCGATCGCGGAGGTGGCGGCATGGGCTGAAGGCCGGGAGGCACCCCTGCACGTGCACCTCTCGGAGCGGTCAGAGGAGAACGAGCAGTGCGAGGCCCATTTCGGATGCACGCCCACGGGGCTGTTGGCCTCGGTGGGTGCGCTGACCGATCGGCTCACGGCCGTGCATGCCACCCACCTGACTGAAGACGACATCGGGCTACTCGGTGGAGCAGGGGCCGGCATCTGCATGTGTCCGACCACAGAGCGCGATCTGGCCGACGGCATCGGTCCTTCCGGGGCGTTGGCGGCCGCCGGTTCCCCACTCAGCCTGGGATCCGACAGTCATGCCGTCATCGACATGTTCGAGGAGGCGAGGGCGGTTGAGTTGGACGAGCGGCTCGCGACGCTCGAGCGTGGCACCCACGGGGTCGACGACCTCCTGGCAATGGCTACCGTCAACGGCTACCGGTCGCTGGGTTGGACTGATGGTGGAATACTTGAGCCGGGAGCACTGGCCGACATGGTGACCGTGGCACTGGACTCGGTACGTCTGGCGGGTGCCGAAGCAGAGACTGCAATGGCGTCGATCGTGTTTGCCGCCTCAGCGGCCGATGTCACGGATCTGGTGGTTGCTGGCGAGGTGGTTGTGCGTGACAGGGTTCACGTGTCGGTGGATGTCGCCTCCGAGTTGGCCGAGGCGGTGAGGGAGGTCACTTCGTGACGCTGGCTGTCGACCGGATCGGCATGCTCGTCACCAATGACCCGGCTCTGGGCGAGGGCCCGTTGGGCCTCGTACGCGATGCCTCCGTGGTGATAGCCGACGGCCTCGTGTTGTCCGTTGGGCCTGCCGGACAGGTGGCCGACGAGCGGATCGACGTGGGCGGTGCCTGTGTGCTGCCGGGCTTCGTGGATTCCCACACCCATCTCATCTTTGCTGGTGACAGGGCTGAGGAGTTCACGGCACGCATGACCGGACAGCCCTATGACGGTGGTGGAATCCGCGTGACGACTGAGGCGACCAGGACAGCGTCAGGCGACGAGCTGCGGGCTCTGACTGCCAGTCGAATTGCTGAACTTCGGGCGGGCGGCACGACTACCGTCGAGGTCAAGTCCGGTTACGGTCTCAACGTCGACGACGAGGCCCGTATTCTCCGCCTGGCCTCTGAGTTCACCGACGAGACCACCTTCCTCGGCGCCCATTTGCTGCCGACCGAGTTCGAGGACCGGGCCGACGAGTACGTGGAGTTGGTGTGTGGCCCGATGCTTGCGGCCTGTGCCCCGCATGCCCGGTGGGTCGACGCCTTCTGTGAGAAGGGGGCGTTTGACGTCGATCAGTGTCGGGCCGTTCTGGATGCTGGCCGGGAGGTCGGTCTGGGCCTACGGCTCCATGGCAATCAACTGGGCCACGGGCCGGGCGTGCAGCTGGCAGTCGAGTCGGGCTGCGCCTCGGTCGACCACTGCACCTACCTTTCTGACGCTGATGTCGATGCGCTCGCCGGGAGTGACACGGTCGCCACGTTCCTTCCGGCGACGGACTTCTCCACGCGCCAGCCGTACCCGGACGCCCGGCGGGTCATCGACGCCGGTGCCACCGTGGCCGTGGCCACCAACTGCAACCCGGGGTCCAGTTACACGACTTCGATGTCGTTCTGCATTGCCCTGGCGGTGAGGGAAATGGGAATGACGATCGACGAGGCGGTGCAGGCAGCCACCGTCGGCGGTGCCACAGCACTGCGGCGAACCGACGTGGGCCGGCTCACCCCCGGCTCGGCCGGCCACCTGGCCATTCTTGACGCCCCCAGCCACCACCATCTCGCCTACCGTCCGGGCGTGCCGCTCGTCCGACAGACGATCTGTTGATCCGTTCCGCTGCCCCGGTTGGCGGTTGGGTTGCCGGGCTGCCCATGTACGACTGGCCCGAGGTCCGCGACGAGGTCGATGCACTCTGGGCGGCGATCGCCAGGCGCTTCTGTCAGGTCGGAGTGGACGCGCCAGTTGGGCTGTGGAGGCCGGATCACGTGTCTGAACTCTGGGTTGCGCCGAACCTGCTGGCTGCCCAGGTGTGTGGCCTGAATGTCGTGGGCTCGTTGCGCGGCAGGGTGGAGGTGCTCGGGGCGCTTGACTACGGGGTGGAGGGATGTCAGCCGGGCGACTACCGGTCCGTGGTCGCGTGCCACGCTGGCGACCCGGCTGACGGCCTGGATGACTTCCGCGGTAGATGTGCGGCGATCAACGGTCGGGAGTCACAGTCGGGCCATGCTGCGCTCGTCGACCTGGTAGCTCCGCTGGCTGAGAGTGGCAGGTTCTTCGACGAGGTGGTTGAGACCGGCTCGCACCGCGCTTCCATCCGTGCCGTGGCAGAGGGGCGAGCCGATCTGACTTCCATCGACGCGGTGGCCTGGAGCCTGGCAACCAGTCATGAACCCGCGGTCGACGAGCTGAGGATCATCGGGTGGACCGAGCCGATGCCAGCTCCTCCCCTAGTTATCGGTTGGGCTCACGTCGGGTTGCGGGAGACCGTTAACGCCGCGGTGTCAGAGGCAGTGGCGTTGCTGGGTGAAGAGGTGCGTCGACCTCTTGACCTGTACGGCTACCGGGTGAGGTCCACCTCTGACTACGAGGTACTTGCCGACCGTCTGGCAGCCGCCGAGGTTGGTGGTTACCCGGTAGTTGCCTGACCGTCTCGCGGAGAGGGAATCCGCACTGATGTAGTCACAAAAGGTTATTATAGTGACTACATGAACGTCGGTATCCGTGACCTGAAGGCGAAGCTGTCCGAGTACCTCGGTCGGGTGGCCGATGGCGAGGACGTCGTGGTCACCGACCGTGGCCGCCCCGTGGCCCGCCTCGTGCCGTACGACCACGGTTCGGCTGTCGAACGGGGCATAGCCGAGGGTTGGATCAGGCCTCCTCTTCGAACCGGGCTGCAGCCGTCGGTGCGGGTGCGTGCTGCCATGAGCAGTGAAGAGGCGCTCGACGAGGACCGCGGACGGTGACCCTCTACGTCGACTCGAGCGCCCTTATCAAGCGTTACCTGGAGGAGGAGGAAGCGGAGGATGCGGTAGCCCACATGGCCTCAGACCCTGTGTTGGTTACCTCTGCCCTGACGGTGATCGAGGTGCGTCGGAACCTGACCAGGATCCTGACCGACGACTTCGAGGTGATGCGGACCCGCTTCACTCTTGACCTTGATGCCTTCGCGGTGCTACCTCTGGATGCTCAGGTCTGTGCCGAGGCGGCCCGCATCGCCGAGCAGACGCTTTGTCGTTCGCTTGACTCGATCCACCTGGCTGCCGCACGCCGTGCTGGAACGGCGACAATCGTGCTGACCTTCGACCAGCGACAGGCTGAGGCCGCACGGTCGATCGGTCTGTCGGTCATCGGCTGCTGAGGGTGGTGCCTGTCTGATGTTCACCGAACGGATGGACTCCTTCCTCTGCCGGCTGGTCGATGATGGCATCGACGTGGCGCTCATCACCGACGACGACACCGTCTACTACCTGACCGGCTACTACGACTACCTGCACATGGAGTTCGGGAGACCGACGATCCTGGTGGTCCGGCATGAGGGCGGGAACCTGCTCATTACGCCGAGCATGGAGGCCGACATGGCCGAGGCGGCGGCCCGGGTGGATCGAATCGCCGTGTGGAACGACGGCCTCGGCGACGAGTGGCGTCGGGAACTGCCGGCAGTGTTGACCGGCGCAGGCCGGGTGGCCATTGAGACCGATCTCATGCCTCCGGTGGTCCGCAACTATGTGGACACACTTGTCGACGGGGACCGGTTGGTCGAGGTGACCCCGGTGGTCGGGGCCATGAGGATGGTCAAGTCGCCCGCAGAATTGCAGTTGGCGCGTCATACCGGACAGGTTGCCGACGCAATGATGGATGCGGGCCGCTCCGCCGTCATGGCGGGCGTGCCGGAGTTCGAGGTGGCGCTGGCAACTTCAGAGGCCGGAACCCGCAAGGCTGCCGAACTCATCGACGCCCACTACGGCGACACCCGTATGTCGCCCAATATCCACTTCCTCCAGATAATGGCGTCGGGCGGAGAGATCACCAAGCCCCACCACCGGGCATCAACCCGGGTGATGGAGTGGGGCGACCCCGTGTTTGTGTGCCTCTGCGGGATGACCAGCTTCCATCGCTTCAAGTTGGGCTTCGACCGTACGTTCTGGATCGGAGAGGTAGCGGTCCGCCAGCAGGCGGATGTCTACGAGGTGGCCCTGGCCAGCCAGGCCGCAGCGCTCGCAGCACTACGCCCCGGGGTCACGGCGGAGTCCGTGCACGCGGCCTACGCCGAGGTGATCCGAGACGCCGGCTTCGATTACCCGTTCCGGTGCGGACGGGCAACCGGCTACAGCTTCCTGGAGAAGCCCGAGCTGGTTTTTGGCGACACCACCGTGCTTGAGCCGGGAATGGTGCTGGCAGTCGACGGTTCGGTCAGCGTGTCGGGGACCTTCCGAGCACAGGTAGGTGACAGCTTCATCGTCACCGATGACGGCTACGAGCAGATCACCAACCACCCAAAGGACCTGAGCGACGTCGTTGTCGGGTAGGAGCCGCCCGCGCCGACCGTTAGCCTCCTCGCTGCGGGGTGGAGCAGTCTGGTAG
>DLRQ01000052.1 GCA_002501135.1 Candidatus Neomicrothrix sp. UBA7884 | reverse complement strand
TACCAGTTCCGCCACGTCCGCAGGAACCCAGCCTACGTCGCACCCCGGCTCCGAGCCCCTATATGTGTCGGGGGCGTGGAGTGAGGTGGGGGTTGTGACGCTCAGCGCATCTCTCCACGCCGGGCAATCACCTGGTCGATGATGCCGTATTCACATGCCTCCTCGGCAGTGAACCAGCGGTCACGGTCGCTGTCGGACTCGACGGTCTCGACGCTCTGGCCCGTGTGCTGGGCAATGCGTTCCTGCAGAAGCTTCTTGGTGGCGGCCATCTGCTCAGCCTGGATTGCGATGTCGGAGGCATCGCCACGAACGCCACCAAGGGGCTGATGCATCATGATGCGCGCATGGGGTAGTGCGTAGCGCTTCCCGGGGGCGCCGGCACAGAGGAGGAACTGGCCCATCGAGGCACCGAGACCCATGCAGATAGTTCCGACCTCAGGGCCCACGAACTGCATGGTGTCGTAGATGGCCATACCGGCGGTAACCGACCCACCTGGTGAGTTGATGTAGAGCCAGATTGGCTTGTCGGGATCCTGGGCCTCGAGAAACAACATCTGGGCGATCAGGAAGTTGGCAACGTCGTCGTTGACATCGGTGCCGAGGAAGACGATGCGGTCCTTGAGGAGACGGTTGAAGACGTCAAAGCGTGCAAGGTCGGGGCCGTCGGCCTCGGAGACCGGGTGCTGGGGTGTGTCCATGAGGGGGCAGGGTAGCGGCGCGGTGCGATCGCCCGGTGGCTCTACCGGTGTTGGGTTACGGCCCCGGTCAGGCCCTTGCGGCCTCGGCCCGTTGCCTCAGGTCGGTGACAGCGTGTTCAAGGCCAGCGGGGTCACGGTAGAGGGCACTGCCCGATACCAGCACGTTTGCCCCGGCGGCGGCTGCTCCAGCGACGGTGTCTGGTCCGATGCCGCCGTCGACCTCGATGTCGCAGTCAAAGCCCTCCAGCAGGGAGGCCACCTCGGCGACCTTGGGCTCCATGGTGTCGATATAGGCCTGCCCGCCGAAGCCTGGGTTGACGGTCATCACGAGCACCATGCCGAGCAGGTCACGGACGTGGCTGATCACGTTGGCTGGGGTATGGGGGTTGAGGGCCACACCCGGGGTGGCGCCAAGTTCGGCAATGTGGGCCAGCGTGCGGTGGAGATGGGTGCAGGCCTCAGCGTGCACGATCACGATGTCGCAACCTGCCTCGACATATCGGTGGAGAAGGTGGTCTGGCTCAACGACCATCAGGTGGGCTTCGAACGTCACATCGACATGGGGTCGGATCGAGGCGATCACGTCGGGTCCGAACGTGAGGTTGGGTACGAACACGCCGTCCATGACGTCCCACTGGATGCGGTCGACGCCGGCATCCTGGAGAGCAACGCACTCTGCACCCAACTTTGAATAGTCGGCAGGCAGGACAGATGGTGCGATCTCAACCGGTCTGGACACGGCGGCGACCCTACTCTGCGGCCTCGGTCGACCGGCGACGAAATCGGAGACGCTGCGGATACGGGTAGAAGTCGGGCAGGTCACCAAGGGCCAACTGCTCCTGTACACCTGTCCAGTAGTCGGCAGTGAACAGATCGCCGTGCACCTCACAGAACCGGTCCCAGATCGAGTCGGGAACGTCTCTGGGAAACCTCATGAAGGTAGGGAACTGCTCCGGGAAGACGTCGCCGGGCTCGACTGCAAACCAGACCTGTGATGACATTTCCAGTTCATGGTCGTCGGATTCGGGGATCACACGGAACCTGCACTCCTCGAGGAGCGACAACTCGTCATAGTCGTAGAACACGACGCTGCCGTGGCGGGTCACGCCGAAGTTCTTGGTGAACAGGTCGCCGGGGAAGACGTTTGCGACAGCCAGGTCCTTGATGGCGGCTCCCCAGTCGAGGGCAGCAGCCTCGGCCTTGTCGGCCGACATTTCACGCAGGTAGAGGTTCAGCGGGTAGACCTGCCGCTCTGTGTAGACGTGTCTGATCACCACCTGGTCGCCCTTTACATGAACCGATCCGCTCGCCTCGTCGAGAAGTTGTTCAAGTAGGGCCGGGTCAAATCTGTCGCGGTCAAAGGAGAGGTTCTCGAACTCCTGGGCGTCGACCATGCGGCCTACCCGGTCGTGGTTGTAGACGAGTTTGTAGCGGCGCATGACCGCATCTCTTGTGGTGTTCTTAGGCGGGTCGAAGTGGTCCTTGATGATCTTGAAGACCACGTTGAAAGACACCAGCGTGAATACCGACATGACCATTCCCGGGGTCCCCCGGGCGAGTACGAACTTGTCGTTTGAGTTCTCGAGGTGTCGGTAGAGGGACCGGTAGAGGCTGGTCTTGCCGTGCTGGGGGAAGCCGATGGCGGTGTGCAACTCCGCCAGGGACTTCATCGGAAGAAGCGACTTGAGGAACCCGACGAGTTCGGCAGGGTTCGGCCATTCCACGAAGAAGTAGGACCTGGTGAAGCTGAACAGGCGGCTGACCTGCAACTCGGTCAGGAGGAGGCTGTCGACCCTCAGACCGTCCTCACCGTGGATGATCGGCAGCACGATCGGGGCGATCCGGTTCAGCTGTCTCAAGCGCCCGATCAGGTAGGCACCCTTGTTCCTGAAGAACACCGGTCTGAGCATGTCGACGCAGTCGACCTCGAGACCGTCCCAGGTTTCGAGGAGGAACGAGTCCAGCCGGGCTGCGACCCTGCGAGCGTCCCCCTCCAGATCGGCCCATGGTGCGTCGAACTGGTATGAGTCGAGGATCGAGGTGATCAGGGCTGCCGAGTCGCGTGTGCGGCTGAGGGAGGTGAACATCTCGGCAGTGGCCTCGCCACGGGGCACGCTTGTGGCACCGAACCATCTCAACTCGACGTCGTTGTCCACACCGATGGTCGTGAACACACGCCGGGTGACCGAGTTGAAGTACGTCTCAGCGAGAACCATGTCGGCCCTCTCGGCGATGCGGTGCTTGAAGTGCCCGCGGGCAAGGCGCCACTCGCCACGCCGGTCGGGCATGATGCCGAGCAGATCCTTCACGAGGGCAACTGTCTCTAGGACCCGTTCATTGTGCAGGTTCAGCCTCTCGGCGGCATCAGCCTCCTGCAGCGACCACTCGCGCCTCTCGAAGTGGCTCCTGGCGCGGCGCGAGATGAGGTTGAACCCGGCGACGTAGTCGACGAAACCAGCATGGATCGTGTCGGCGATCCGTCGTGCAGTCTCGACCTCCTTGGACTCCAAGTCCCAACCCTCCTGTCCACCGTGGACGTTGTAGCTCTATTAGCGTGCCCGAGGATGACAGGCCTAACCGACATCAGGCGACGATTTCCCGGATTATCCGATGGCTGGAGCCGTTTTGACGGCCCGGCCGGTACCCAGGCCGTGGACGCCTCGATCGAAGCGGTTGCCGACTGGCAGCGCAGCGGAAACAACGCCAATAGCCACGGTGCGTTCCCCGCAGCCCGGGAATGTGACGCCCTGACCGAAAGGGTGAGCGCCACGGTGGGCGAACTTCTGGGTGCGGACCCGTCCGGGATGGTCTTCGGCCCCAGCACAACCGCCAACATGATGGCCCTCACTCGGGCAGTCGCCGCCGACCTGGGCCCCGGCGACGAGATCATCTGCACCGAACTGGACCACGACTCGAACCTGGCCCCCTGGCTGCTCGCTGCCCGTGACACCGGCGCCACCGTTCGCATGGCTGGCCTCGATCCGGACAGCGGCCGCCTGCACACCGATGCCGTGGTCGATCTGATGGGGCCTGCCACCAGATGGGTTGCGGTAACCGGAGCCTCAAACGCCATCGGCGCCATCCCTGACACGACCGAGATCACCAGGGCCGCACACGCTGCCGGTGCCCGGGTGGTTGTGGATGGTGTCCACCTGACTCCGCATCGCAGAATCGATGTGGAATCAATCGGATGCGACGTGTTCACGACCTCCTCATACAAGTGGTACGGACCACACGCCGGAATCATGTGGGTCGAGCCCGACCTGCTCGACTCGCTGCCCGCCTACAAGGTGAGGCCAGCTCCAGATTCCGGGCCTGGTCGGTTCCAGTACGGCACTCCCTCATGGGAGGCCATGGCAGGAATCGACGCCGCAGCACGATTCCTACTTGAGACCACCATGGCTGCCGTGATCGAACACGAAGAGGCGGTTTTCGGCCACCTGCTGACCGGCCTCCATGACATGCCCGGGGTGAGGGTGGTGGGCCCGGCGGATCTCGTCGACCGGGCTCCGACGACCATGTTTCTGGTCGATGGCCAGACACCCCTGCAGGTGGCCACAGGGTTGGCCGAGGAGATGGTGGCGGTCTGGGACGGCCACAACTACGCAGTTGAGGCAATGGGGCCACTCGGCCTCGATGCCGACGATGGTGCCGTCCGTGCCGGTGTCTGTATCTACATTGGCCACGACGATGTCGAGCGGCTGCTCGAGGCAGTGGCCACGCTGGTCGGCCACTGATCGCATACCCTTCGACGACAGCACTCGTATCGAAAGGGGGTGGACCATGCGGCGACTGACACAGTTCAGCCACGGAGCCGGTTGAGGCTGCAAGCTCGCTCCAGGCGAGTTGGCGCACGTGGTGCGCCACCTGACCCCCTCTGAGGCCCCTGACCTCCTTGTCGGAATGGACACCGGTGACGATGCCGCCGTGTGGAAACTCTCCGACGACAGGGCCCTCGTCTTGACCGCCGACTTCATAACGCCGGTGGTAGATGACGCGCGCGCCTGGGGTCGCGTGGCCGCCACCAACGCAGTCTCTGATGTCTACGCAATGGGCGGAACGCCGCTGCTGGCCCTCAACCTGGTCTGCTGGAACAGCGACGAACTGTCCAGTGACCTGTTGGTCGAGGTTCTCCAGGGGGCGCAGGAGGTGGCAGCCGATGCCGGCTTCGTAATTGCCGGAGGCCACACCGTCGACGACCCTGAACCCAAGTACGGCCTTGCTGTGGTCGGCGAGGTGCACCCCGACAGGATGCTCACCAACACGGGCTTCAGGCCGGGCGACGCCCTTGTGCTCACCAAGCCCCTCGGCATCGGCGTCATCACCACTGCGATCAAGTCGGGAGATGCCGATCAGAATGTGGTGGAGGCAGCCATGGAGTCCATGACGCGCCTCAACGCCGATGGCTCAGCGGTCGCTGTCGCAGCGGGTGCGACCGGTGCGACCGACATCACCGGTTTTGGCCTTCTCGGTCATCTCGGTCGGGCGGCAGCCGAGTCGGCCGTGGACATCGCCATCAACCAGGCCGAGGTCCCCCTGCTGCGGGGCACCCGGGACCTTGCCGAGGCCGGCTCCATACCCGGAGGGAGCCGCCGCAACCTGGAATGGGCAGATCAGATCCTCGACAGGGGAGGCCTTGATGAACTCGACGTACTCCTCCTGGCCGATGCACAGACCGCGGGTGGGCTGGTATTCGGGGCGTCGCCGGCTGCTGCAGACGAGGCGGTGGCCCAGTTGACCGCTACGGGCCACACAGCGGCGGTAATCGGCGATGTGGTTGCCGGAAACGGCCGCATCCGGCTGGGTTGAGCCCGGCTGGGATCAGGCAACCGACGGACAGGTACCGTCACAACATGGCCGATGAAATGGAATGGGATCCGGAACTCGACGAGTTGCGTGCGCGCGAGGAGATGGCAGAGCGCATGGGCGGCGAGGAGAAGGTCGCAAGGCAGCATGAGCGCGGCAAACTCGACATTCGACAGCGCCTCCAGAAACTGCTCGACCCGGGCACCTTCCACGAGATTGGCAAGATCGCCGGAACAGCCACCTACGGACCCGACGGCGAACTGGTCGACCTTTCGCCCTCCAATTTCATTTTCGGCCGCGGCCAGATCGACAACAGGCCCGTTGTGCTGGCCGGCGACGACTTCACCGTCCGGGGCGGAGCCGCCGACGCATCGATAGTGGCCAAGCAGATTGCGGCCGAACAGATGGCACGTGAACTGCGGCTCCCGATAGTCCGTCTAATCGACGGTACCGGTGGTGGCGGATCGGTCAAGACCCTCGACAAGAAGGCCGAAGAGACCGGTTCCAACATCGACGGTGCCATTGGGAAGGGCGCGAGAACCTATGTGCCGCTGAATCCCGCATGGGACCACGTTGTCGCCAACCTGGCCATGGTCCCGACAGTTGCCCTGTGCCTTGGACCGGTTGCCGGTCTGGGGGCGGCCCGGGCGGTCAGCAGCCACTACTCGGTGATGGTCAAGGGCCTTTCACAACTGTTTGTTGCCGGCCCGCCCGTCGTGAACGCTCTGGGAGCCGAACAGGTCGACAAGGAGAGCCTCGGCAGCAGTCGGGTCCACACCCGAAACGGCGCCGTCGACGACGAGGTCGCCTCAGAGGACGAGGCTTTTGAACGCACCCGTCAGTTCCTCTCCTACCTGCCTTCATCTGTCCACGACCTTCCTGTGCGCGGACCCGTCACAGATGACCCGAACCGGACAGATCGTGACCTCGTAGGCGTCGTGCCACGAGACCGCCGCAAGGTCTACAAAATGCGGACAATCATCGAGTCAGTGGTCGACGCGGGCTCATTCTTCGAGATCGGGAAGGGCTGGGGCCGCTCGGCCATCTGCGGACTGGCGCGCCTCGATGGTTGGCCCGTCGCGGTGCTCTCCAACGACCCGTACCACTACGGAGGCGGTTGGACTGCTGACTCCGCCAACAAGGTGACCAGGTTCGTAGACCTCGCCGAGACCTTCCACCTGCCAGTGGTCCACCTGGTCGACAACCCGGGCTTCGTGATCGGAAGCGAGGCCGAGAGGGCGGCGACCATCCGCCACGGTGCCCGAACCCTCGCAGCCATCTACCAGGCCACGGTTCCCTGGTGCACGGTCATCATCCGCAAGGTGTTCGGGGTTGCCGGCGCAGCCCACACAGCCGGAAACCGCTTCCTCTACCGGTACGCCTGGCCATCCGGGGACTGGGGGTCGTTGCCGGTTGAGGGAGGGGTGGCAGCCGCCTACAGATCCGAGATTGAAGCCTCAGACGACCCGAAGGCGCTGATTGCCGAGATAACCGAGCGCCTCAATACGGTGCGGTCACCGTTCCGGACAGCCGAGGCCTACCTGGTGGAGGAGATCATCGACCCGGCCGAAACCAGGCCCCTGCTCTGCGAGTTCGCCAATCTGGCAGCGCCCCTCCGGACGGCCGGACCGGCCGGATTCCCCTACAGGCCCTGAGCCGACTCGATTACGGCAACCGGGCTGTCTTGGGAGACCTGGTCGCCTTCGGCAACCGACAACTCGCTGATGGTTCCGTCAACCGGAGCCTCCACGGGTATTTCCATCTTCATGGATTCCAGAACCATCACCTGGTCTCCGGACGAAACCGTGTCGCCCACACCGACGATGACCTTCCACACGACACCGGTCACCGGTGATTCAACGTCCACTCTGGTCATCGGGCGAGTCAACCAGATCGACCGCGCCGTGCCACCACCGGACAGCCTGCCGAGGTTGACCTGGTGATCAACTCGCGGTCGAGGCCGACGGTTCGATGGTCGATGAAGAGGGCGGAGAACAGGCGTCCGATACCCAGGCGGTTGAACAGGTCCGCCGTACCCGTGCAGAGGATGAACTCTGAGGAGTGATCGTGATGTTCCAGGCGTTGACAGATTGTCGTGGTCCAGGTGGGGGTTCTTGAAGCCAGCCCAAGGAGCACGTGACGCTGTCCGTTCAGCGCTGCGACCATACCGGAGGGCCGATGAGGTCTCCATTGGGTGCAATGTGCATGTTGCAGAGGATAGGAGAGTGATCTAGAGTCGCCGACATGGCACAGTATGAGACAGACTCACACGTAGAGGCCGCCGAAGTGGAGTGGATGAGCACCGAGGCTGCAGCTCGGCGCCTCGGGGTCAACCCCCGAACCATCTACAGCTTCATCGACAGGGGCGACCTGAAGGCCTTCCGCTTCGGAAGGGTCATCAGGCTGAAGTCCGACGACGTCGCAGCCTTCGAGGCAGCCTGCCAGATTCAACCAGGTACCCTCGGGCACCTAATTCAGGAGTGACCGCAGGGCGCTGAGGTGCCGCAGGGGAATACTCCTACGGCGATAGGGTTATTCCTGCCCGCACGGATCCGCAGAACCGGTTCCTGTGCTCCACAACCAGCCGACCAAGTCCGCCCCGAGGTCCTGTGCCGATCGCCTTCAACCCTTCTGTATCGGCAGCGCTGCCCGGGCCCGCATGGCTTGTCGATCTCCGCAGAGAGGTTGTCGAGGGCATCGGCGACGTGGACCCCCCGAGCACCGACGAGGAGGTCTGGAGGTACTCACGAATCGGAGACCTTGACCTTGACCGGTTCCAACCACTCGCCATCCAGGCTCCACTCGTCAAACCGTTTATGGATTCGGGTGCCACCGATGCGAACGCCGCCACCGTGGTGCTGCGAAACGGCTGGCTCGAGGACTCCTCAATCTCGACAGAGGCGGCAGCACTCGGCGTAACGGTCGGGCGAATCGGCGACCTCGGTGACGGTGCCGCGTATTTCGCCTCGGTGCTCTCCACCCCGGCGGATCTGTTCGGCCACCTGAATCGGGCATTCGGACCCGAACCGCTTGCCGTGGTGGTTCCCGACGGGGTTCGTCTGGATGCACCGATCGTTGTCCGTGTACACACCGATGCCGACTCGGCGGCGCTGTTTCCGCGCCTGTTCGTGCGCTGTGGGGTGGACACCGACGTGACCGTCGTCGAGCACCACACCTCGGCTTCCGAAGTTGTCTCGATGGTGTCACCCGTGCTTGAGGCACAGGTCGAGGCCGATGCCCGGCTGAGACACGCACTGGTGCAGAACCTCGGAACAGGGCTGTGGAACCTCGCACACCAGGCCTTCCGGGTGGATCAAAACGCCACGGTCGAGACCTTTGTGGCCGGCCTGGGTGGCTGTTACGCAAGGACCCGGACCGACTGTCGCCTGGTCGGCCGCGGCGCCGAGGCCCGCCTGACTGCCGCCTACTACGGCGAGCAGGACCAGACACACGACTTTCGAACCTTTCAGGAGCACGCCGCCCCCGACACGACGAGCGAACTGTTGTTCAAAGGCGCCCTCGACGGAACCTCCCGATCGATCTACTCAGGCCTTATCAAGGTTGACCCCGAGGCGGTGCGCACCCGCGCCTACCAGACCAACAGGAACATCAAGCTGTCCGCCGACGCATGGGCACACAGTGTCCCCAACCTCGAAATCGAGACCGACGACGTTGTCTGCAGCCACGCCTCGACGGTGTCTCCGGTCGATGAGGAGCAGCTCTTCTACCTGGAGAGCCGCGGGGTTCCCACCACCATTGCTGAGAGGTTGCTGGTTGAGGGCTTCTTCGACGACGTGATCAGCCGGGCTCCCACCGAGGCGGTCGGCCTCGCCCTTAGGGCCACTCTCGTGGAGCGTCTCGACAGGCGCCTGCGCAACTTGAGGCCCGAGGCGGCGGCATGAGCAGTTTTCGCATCTGTGGACTGGCAGACATTCCCGACGGCACTGCCCGGCAGATAGAGGTAGACGGTGCCCCTGTGGCGCTGGTGCGAATCGGTGACCGCATGCTGGCTGTTGCCGACACCTGTACCCACGCCGAGGTATTCCTCTCCGATGGTGATGTGGATGTCGAGGACCGCACGATTGAGTGCTGGAAGCACGGAAGCCTGTTCTCGCTTGAGACCGGTGAGGCCCTGACCCTTCCTGCCACGCAACCTGTCGAGGTGTTTGCCGTGCGTACAGATGGTGATGACATTGTCATGGAGGAGCGATGACCTCCGAAAGGGTTCTGTGCATTGAAGGGCTGTGTGCCAAGGCCGGTGACGCCCACATCCTCGGCGGAATAGACCTCGAGGTCAGACCGGGCGAGGTGCACGCCATCATGGGCCCCAACGGGTCTGGCAAGTCGACACTTTCGCATGTTCTCATGGGCAGACCGGGCTACGAGGTGACGGCAGGATCGGTGACGCTTGATGGTACCGACCTTCTGGAACTCGCACCGTGGGAACGGGCACAGGCAGGCCTCTTCCTGGCCCTTCAGCACCCGACCGAGGTACCCGGTGTGAGCCTCGAGTCGATGCTCGTCGAGGCGGCAGTGGCCGGAGGTCGCGACCCCGACGGAATACGCGCGGCGCTGGTGGTCGAGGCTGAGCGCATCGGCTTCGACGAGAAGTTCCTGGGCCGTCCGGTGAACGTCGACCTGTCGGGCGGTGAGAAGAAGCGCAACGAGGCCCTCCAGATGTCTGTGATACGACCGCGCTATGCGGTGCTCGACGAGATCGACTCCGGGCTCGATGTGGATGCCCTTGCGGCAGTGGCCCGCCGCGTACAGGACGCCACTGACGAGACCGGGCTGGGTGTGCTCGTCATCACGCACTTCAGTCGCCTGCTGGAGGTGCTCGAACCAGACCGGGTGCACGTTCTCTCACACGGCCGGATTCACACATCCGGAGGGCCTGAACTGGCCGAAGAACTCGAGGCCGATGGCTATACGGGGATACTCGGAGAAGCTGTTGACGCGCCCGAGGTGGCTGTCGAGTTGGGCCTTGGGCCCGACCCGTTCGCCGACCCCCTGGCCTGATCTCAGGCAGTTGCTTCGCTGAGGCCCTGGTCGAGGGTGTTCCATGCCAGGGTGGCGCACTTGATGCGGACCGGGAACTTGACCACGCCCCGCAGGGCCTCAAGGTCGCCAAGGCTGACATCGGACCCAACGCTTTCGTCTGAGTGGTCGTGCTCGGAACCGTCGAGGTCGTCACCGTGTATCGACATCATTACCTTGAAGGCCCTGATCACCTGCCGGGCCTCGTCGACGGTCTTGCCGAGTACGGCGGTGGTCATCATGGAGGCCGACGACTGGCTTATCGAACAGCCCTG
This sequence comes from Candidatus Neomicrothrix sp. UBA7884, assembly GCA_002501135.1. GTDB lineage: Bacteria > Actinomycetota > Acidimicrobiia > Acidimicrobiales > MedAcidi-G1 > UBA3125. The sequence continues at coordinate 15,746 of DLRQ01000052.1, read as the reverse complement.
ACCGGAGATGCTCATATCACAGATCTTGTCGGCGTCGACGTGCAGGAAGACCTGAATCTCGTCGCCACACAGTGGGTTGAAGCCCTCGGCCATGTGGGCCGGCGGGGTCTCCAGCTCGCCTCGGTTCCGGGGGTTGCGGTAGTGGTCGAGGATGATCTCGCGGTAGAGGTCTTCTAGTCCTGCCACTTTTGTGCTCCAGGGTCGGGTGGGGGTCAGGCGGGTTGGTGGGAGAAGAATTCACCGGCTTCGGCGAGTGCATCTGATAGTAGGTCCACGTCTGATTCGTCGTTGTATATGTAGACGGATGCCCGCGCTGTTGCACCCACTCCGAGCAGTTTCATGAGGGGCTTGGCGCAGTGGTGGCCGGCCCTCACACAGATTCCCCGTTGGTCGAGAACCTGGCTCAGGTCATGCGGGTGGATATCGCGGTAGCAGATTGACAGCACCCCGCCCCGGTCGTCTGTGTCGGTCGGACCGTGGATTACCAGGTCATCGCCATGACGTTCGTTGAGTGTGCGGAGGGCATAGTCGGTGAGCGCAATCTCGTGGGCCCGAACAGTCTCCATGCCTATGGCCTCAAGGTAGGAGACGGCTGCACCGAGTCCGATGATCTCGGCGATTGGCGGCGTTCCGGCTTCGAACTTCCAGGGCAGTTCGTTGGGAATGAAGCCCTCTCGGGTGACGTTCAGGATCATCTCGCCGCCGCCGAGGAAGGGAGGCATGGCATCGAGCAGTTCGGCTCGGCCCCACAACACACCGATTCCCGTGGGTCCACACATCTTGTGGCCGGTGAAAGCCATGAAGTCGCAGTCCCATGCCGTCACATCGGTCGGAAGGTGCGGTAGCGCCTGACTGGCATCGACGAGACAAAGTGCGCCGGCCTCATGTGCGGCGTCGGCCAGTTGGCGTACCGGTGTGAGCGTGCCGAGCACATTCGACGCTGCCGAGAAGGCGAAAAGGCTCACCCCGTCGAGCATCTGGTCGAGGTCGGTCAGGTCGAGGCGGCCATCGTCTGTGAGGGGCAGCCAGCGGATCTCGACGCCCCGTTCTGAGGCCAACTGCTGCCACGGAACGATGTTGGCGTGGTGCTCCAGTGCCGTGATGAGGATGGCATCGCCCTCGTTCAGGTTTGCCCGCCCCCATGAGTAGGCAATCAGGTTGATCGCCTCGGTGGCGTTCTTCGTGAAGATGACCTCGCTGGCAGATGGCGCTCCGATGAACCGTTGAATGCGAGCCCGTGCGTCCTCGGTGGCAGAGGTTGCCAGTTCGGCAATGTGGTAGGCGCCCCGGTGGACGTTGGCGTTGATCTCCTCGTAGTAACGGTCGAGAGTGTCGATGACCAGGCGGGGCTTCTGGGACGTGGCAGCGGAATCAAGGTAGACGATCTGATGGTCATTCACCTGACGGTTCAGCAGCGGGAAGTCGGCCTTGATCGCGGCTGTGTCGAGCGGGGCATCGGTACTGTCAACTGGGAGTGTCATCGGAAGGCCTCGTAGCCGTCGCGTTCAAGACGCTCAGCAATCTCCATGCCACCTTCAGTGACAATTCGGCCATCGACGAGAATGTGGACGACGTCGGGTTCCAGGTGTCGCAGTAGTCGCTGGTAGTGGGTGATTGCCACCACGCCCAGTTCGGACCGCTCCTTTCTGACTTCGGCAACGCCGTTGGCGACCACTTCGAGCGCATCAATGTCGAGGCCGGAGTCAGTCTCGTCGAGGATTGCCACATCGGGTTCGAGGATTGCCATCTGGAGGATCTCGTTGCGCTTCTTCTCGCCACCGGAGAAGCCCTCGTTGACGTAGCGGTCGGCGAATGCCGGGTCCATGCCGAGGCGGTCCATCCAGTCCATTATCGCCAGGCGCAACTCGAGTACGGAGAGGTCGATGCCCTTTCGGGCCGACAGTGCCTGTCGGAGGAAGTTGATTACCGACACGCCGGCGATCTCGAGCGGGTACTGGAAGGCGAGGAAGATGCCGGCCTTGCCCCTTACATCGGTGGACCAGTCGGTGATGTCGTCGCCGCGGAAGTGAACCGAACCGCCGGTGACGAGGTACTCGGGGCTGCCGAGGAGCACCGAGGCGAGGGTCGACTTGCCCGAGCCGTTGGGTCCCATGATGGCGTGGACCTCACCACTGCCAACCACGAGGTCGATACCACGCAGGATCGGGGTGCCGTCGGTGGTCGAGGCGTGCAGGTCCGATATCTCGAACAGGGGAGCAGCGTCGGGCCCGGCACTCATGGCTACAAGCCTACGACCCTGTCCGATTAACCCTATGTCCGTAGGAGTAATGGTCGAGGCGGGTCAACGGTTACCAACCCCGGCTCACCCATTCGTCCAGGCTGGGCGACTCGGCCCCGATGCTGGTGTCGTCACCATGGCCCGGCATGACGATGGTTTCGGGGTCGAGGGCAGCGAAGAGCCTGCGATCGATCGACTCGATAATCGACTCGAAGTCCCCTCCCTCAAAGGTCGTGGCCCCCGGACCACCGGGAAAGAGGGTGTCACCCGAGAAAACAACCGGAGAGCCCTCCAGCCTGAAGCAGATCGAACCGGGTGTGTGGCCGGGAGTACAGATTGTGTGCAGGGACAGGCGGCCCACCTTGATGACGGCCTCGTCTTCGAGCAGGTAGTCGTAGCTCGGGAGCATTGCGGCGTCGGCAGCGGTAACCCCGACCTGGTAGCCGGCATCGCGGACAGCTGGAACCGCCTGGATGTGGTCCCAGTGGCCGTGTGTCTCCAGCACGGTGCGCACGTCGAGTGCCCGACACAGTTCGAGCAGCTTCTCGTGCTCGTTGGCGGCGTCAAGCAGAACCGATTCGCCGGTCTGGCGGCATCGGAGCACGAAGACGTTGTTCTCATAGGGGCCCACGACCAGTTTGTGTATCTCGGCCTGGGTATCGCTGTAGTGGAGGGTGTCGCTCATAGGGCCATTGTGTCCGACCCGGCGGGCTGCTGCGACACCTCGCCGGATGTGGCCGTCGGCTGGGTCGGCTGGTAGAACATCACCGTTGATGGATCCCATGACCAAGGAGAGCGTCGGGTGAACTTCGCATTCAGTGAGGAACAGGAGCAACTACGCGAGTTCGTGCGCCAGTTCCTCGAGAACTACTCCCCAGAGGCCACAGTCAGGGAACTGATGGAGACCGACGACGGCTACGACCCGGAGACCTGGTCGATGATGGCCGAACAGTTGGGTCTTCAGAGCCTCATCATCCCAGAGGAGCACGGCGGCCAGGGCTTTGGCTACGTGGAGTTGTCGGTGGTGCTCGAGGAGATGGGACGGGCCCTGCTGTGTGCCCCGTTCTTTTCCACGGTTGTCCTGGCGGCGAACACCCTCATCCACTGTGGTGATGACGCTGCCGCAGCCGACCTGCTGCCCGGCATAGCCAGCGGCGAGACCATCGCCACCCTCGCGTTCACCGAGGAGAGCGGCCGATGGGGCGAGGACGGAATAGAAATGGCTGCAGTCGCCGACGGTGACTCATGGAGCCTCTCTGGAACCAAGATGTATGTGCTCGACGGCCACGTCGCCAACCTGATACTGGTGGCAGCCCGCACCGGAGCCGGTGTGTCGCTCTTCAGCGTCGCCGCCGATGCCTCTGGCCTCAGCCGAACGGCCCTGGCCACCATGGACACGACACGCAAGCAGGCGCGCCTTGAGTTCGACAACGTCAGCGCAGACCTCATCGGAACCGACGGTGGAGGATGGGCGGTGCTGGAGAGGGTCCTCGACCTGGCTGCAGTGGCCCTCGCTGCCGAACAGGTTGGTGGTGCCCAGATATGTCTCGACACAGCCGTGCAGTACGCCAAGGACCGCGTGCAGTTCGGGCGTCCGATCGGGAGCTTCCAGGCCATCAAGCACAAGTGCGCCGACATGCTCCTCGAGGTCGAGTCGGCAAAGTCGGCTGCCTACTACGCAGCATGGTGTGCAGCCGAGCTGAACGACGAACTGCCGTCGGTTGCCTCGCTTGCAAAGGCCTACTGCTCGGAGGCCTACTTCCACACGACCGCTGAGAACATTCAGATCCATGGGGGCATCGGTTTCACCTGGGAGCACTCGGCCCACCTCTACTTCAAGCGGGCCAAGAGCTCTGAGTTGCTGTTCGGTGACGCCACCTACCACCGCGAGCTGCTCGCCCAACGCATAGGTATCTGAGAAACAGATCCGCAGGCTTCTGCTTGTCGCAGCCTGTAGCACCGGCGGGGCTGGCATGATCAGGCGATGATCTGGATCTTCATTGTCGTTGCGGTGCTTGTTGTCGTGGCCGTCGGCTTCGCTGCGGTCGGGTCGGCGCTTGGACGTCTGGAGACGACCGTGCTGCCCGCGGTGTTCGAGGTGGACGATGTCGTGGAGTGGGTCTCTGAGCGTCTTCCCGACGAGGCAGCCGGGCAGCTAAGCCGCTCAGACGTGGCGGTCATCGTGGGCTGGTACCTGGATTACTTCGGGTCGGTGGGCCTCGCCACCGAACACGGCCAGGAACTGGGCGATGCCGCCATCGATGAGGGCACCGACAGGGTCGTTGCCCGGCTGGATGATGCCCTCGAAGTTCTCGTTGCACGTGGCCTCGGTGAGGCTGAGCCACTGGATGCGGTCTCTGTGGCAGTTGTGGCCGACCTTCTGGGTGTCTACATGGCCGAGGTAGGTGCAATCGGAGGGACTGCCGGCCAGGTTGGCGACAGGTAGCGTCGGGGCATGATCGACCGTGATGCCCCTGTCTTTGTAGCCGGACACAGGGGGCTTGTCGGTTCAGCGGTCATGCGACGCCTGACCGAGGCCGGCTTCGCAGACCTTCGTATCGTGAGCCGTGAGAACCTCGACCTCCGCGACCAGTCGGCTGTTGAGGCCTGGTTCAGGGCCGAGGAGCCCCGCTACGTGTTCCTCGTGGCCGGCACGGTTGGCGGGATCATGGCCAACAGCACACGGCCCGCCGAGTTCCTCTACGACAACCTGATGATCCACGGAACCGTGGTCCACGCCAGCCACCTCGTAGGCGTAGAGAAACTTCTCTACCTGGGGAGTTCATGCATCTACCCGCGCCTGGCCGAACAGCCCATTGTGGAAGAGGCGCTGCTGGGCGGGCCACTGGAGCCAACCAACGAGGGATACGCCTTGGCGAAGATTGCGGGAATCAAGCTCTGCGAGGGTTACAGGCGCCAGTACGGCGACGATTTCGTCTCGGCCATGCCCACGAACCTCTACGGTCCCGGCGACAACTTCGACCTGGAGGGCGGGCACGTTCTGCCGGCTCTGATGCGCCGCTTCCACGAGGCGCACCGCGCGGGGGTTGGAGAGGTTCAGATCTGGGGGAGCGGCTCTGCCCGAAGGGAGTTCCTGCACGTGGATGACCTGGCCGACGCCTGCCTGCACATCATGGACAACTACTCGGATATCGGCCACCTGAACGTCGGCACAGGCGAGGACATCTCGATACGCGAGTTGGCTGAAATGGTCCGTGACCTCGTACACCCCGGGGCTGACCTGACCTTTGACACCACCAAGCCCGACGGCATGCCCCGCAAGGTGCTTGACGTGTCGAGGCTCACCGAGTTGGGCTGGACCGCATCGACTCCGCTGGAGTCGGGCCTGGCATCCACATTCAAATGGTTCAGGCAGGCGATGTCTGACGGCACCGCTCGGCTCTGATACCTCGGGCAGAGCTACTGCTGCTTGGACTTTCCGGCGGCCTTCTGGGCCTTCTTCCACTCCCTGACCGTTGCAAGTGCCTCGGGACCGTCGATGTCGGCCACCGAGCGGGGGGTGTCATCTGAGAACGGGCCGGCGGCGTCCTGCCAGCCGTCGGGGGCCACCCCCATGCGCTTTGCCAGGATGGCCGTGAAGATCATGGCCTTCTCGTCGCCATAACCCGGCAGCGACACAAGGCGCTGCTTCAGGTCGGCTCCAGAGGTGGCGCTGCCCCACACCAGGCTGGCATCGCCGTCGTAGTGGTTGACGATGTGTTGGCAGAGGGCCTGGATGCGTTTGGCCATCGAGCCGGGAAAGCGGTGCACGGCCGGCTTGGTTCGGCACGTGGTGTCAAACAGGTCGGGGTCGATGGCTGCAATTGCCGAGGCATCAAGTGAGCCGAGCCGTTCAAGAAGCGTTGCCGGCCCACGGAAGGCCCACTCCATCGGCACCTGCTGGTCGAGAAGCATGCCTATGAGAAGTGCCAGCGGGTCAGAGTTGATCAGGTCGTCGGCGTGTGGGTCGCCTGTTATGGCGAGGGTTCCGGTAGGGGTCCCAGGCATTCCGGGAAACTACTTCCTGGAGTGTCCGATGCCGTGGCCCGTTGCCGGCACCGAGTCGTGCCGACCGGGATCAGGCAGGTCGACGTCGATTCCGTGAAGGGCGATTGCCTCGGCGACGACCGATGGGTTGATGACGCCGGTCTCGGCCAGAGCCGACAGAACGGCGACCACGACGTGGCCCGCATCGACCTCGAAGAAGCGACGGAGTGCCTCGCGTGTGTCGCTGCGCCCAAAGCCGTCGGTGCCGAGAACATGGAACGGCCTCGGCACCCATCTGGCTACCTGGTCGGGAACAGCCTTCATGAAGTCCGTGACCGCCACAACGGGGCCCTCGCCGTCGGACAACAACCGCGCCACCAGTGGCTCGACGCGGTCTTCGTGGGGATGGAGGCGGTTGTGGCGTTCGGCTTCGAGGGCCTCTTCACGTAGTCGCTTGTACGAGGTTGCACTCCAGAGGTCGACGCCGACACCCCAGCGGTCGGCCAGTTCCTCGGCGGCTTCCGTCGCTGCCAGGTGGGCGGGTCCGGAGAACACCACGGTGGCCGAAACCGGGCGCTCCGGCGCATCGGTCATCTTGTAGAGACCGGCGACGATGTCGGCAGGGGTCACATGGTCTGGGCGGGGCGGCATGACATGTGGCTGGTTGTAGACGGTCACGTAGTAGAAGATGTCCTCGTTGGCCTCGGGGTCCTCACTGCCGTACATGCGCTCGAGGCCGTCGTCGATGATGGCAGCCAGCTCGTAGGCAAACGCCGGGTCGTATGACTGGCACGCAGGCACCGTCGAGGACAGAACATGGCTGTGACCGTCGAGGTGCTGCAGTCCTTCGCCAGCGAGGGTCGTGCGACCGGCGGTGGCCCCCATGAGGAAACCGCGGGCCCTGGAGTCGGCGGCCGACCAGATGAGGTCACCGACCCGCTGGAAACCGAACATGGAGTAGAACGTGAAGAACGGAACCATCGGAACGCCGAGGTTGGCGTAGCTGGTCCCGGCGGCGATGAAGCTGGAGAGAGAGCCGGCTTCGGTGATGCCCTCCTCAAGGAGTTGCCCATCGGTGTCCTCGCTGTAGGAGAGCAGCAGCTCATGGTCGACCGGTTCATAGAGCTGGCCGAAGGGTGCGTAGATGCCGAACTCCCGGAATAGGGAGTCCATTCCGAAGGTGCGCGCCTCGTCGGGGACGATGGGCACGATCCTCGGGCCAAACGACTCATCACGCAGGAGGTCTCGGAGCAGGTTGGTGAGGGCCATGGTCGTTGACACCTCGCGGCCTTCTGACCCCTTTGAGAGGCCGAGGAAGACCGATGGGTCGGGGAGGGTGGCCGGACGCCTGTTTCGAATTCGCCTCTTTGGAATGGAGCCACCGAGCGCCCGCCTCCGCTGCATCATGTACTCGTACTCGGGGCTGTCCTCAGAAGGCCGGAAGTAGGGAGCCCTGTCCCCCTGGAGGGCCGACTCCGGGATCTCCTCTTCGAGGTGCAGTCGTTCGCGCAGGTCGAGAATCTGTGATGAGGTCATCTTCTTGATCTGGTGGGTTGCGTTGCGGGCCTCGAAGCCCTCGCCGAGTGTCCATCCCTTGATGGTCTTGGCGAGGATCACGGTCGGTGCGGCGTTCTCCTCGGTTGCTGCCCGGTAGGCGGCATAGAGCTTCTGGTAGTCGTGGCCGCCCCGGGGAAGGTCGCGCAGGTCATCGTCGCTGAGATGGTCGACCATGGCCCGCAGGCGTGGGTCCGGTCCGAAGAAGTGTTCGCGGATGTAGTCGCCACCCTCGGCTGCAAGGCGCTGGTACTCGCCGTCGACGGTGTTGTTGAACTTGTTGAGCAGAACGCCGTCGAGGTCTTTTTGGATGAGTTCGTCCCAACCGGATCCCCAGATGACCTTGATCACGTTCCAGCCGGCACCGCGGAACACGCCCTCGAGTTCCTGGATGATCTGGCCATTGCCTCGTACAGGCCCGTCGAGGCGCTGCAGGTTGCAGTTGACCACCCACACCAGGTTGCCGAGGCCCGATCGTCCGGCCAGTGAGATGGCACCCAGGGTCTCTGGTTCGTCGGTCTCGCCGTCGCCTAAAAAGCAAAAGACACGTGAACTGGAGGTGTCGTCGATCTGGCGGTGGTCCAGGTACTTGTTGAAGCGTGCGTGGTAGATGGAATTGATGGGTCCGAGGCCCATCGACACCGTGGGATACTCCCAGAAGTCGGGCATCAGGCGGGGGTGGGGATAGCTCGAGAGGCCCTGCCCGGAGATCTCCATGCGGAACCTGTCTAGGTGGTGGCCTTCGAGTCGCCGCTCCAGGTATGCCCGTGCGTAGACACCGGGTGCGGCGTGACCCTGGAAGTAGACGTGGTCGCCGGGCTGTCCGTCGTCCTTGCCCCGGAAGAACCAGTTGAATCCCACCTCGTAGAGAGAGGCCGACGAGGCGAAGGTGGAGAGGTGCCCGCCTATGCCGTCAGATGTCTTGTTGGCGTTGATGACCATGGCGGCGGCGTTCCAGCGGATGAACGCACGTATGCGACGTTCGATGTGCTCGTCGCCGGGAAACCAGGGTTGGTCTGCTGTAGCGATGGTGTTCACGTACGGGGTCCAGGTGGGTGGCGCGTTGCCGACGTTCAACTCGCCTGCGCGTTCCATCAGGCGGGCCAGCATGAAACGTGCCCTGGAGCGCCCGGCCTGGTCAACGAGGGCGTCAAAGGAGTCGATCCACTCGCGGGTCTCTTCGGGATCTCCATCTGGCAGTTGGTGGGTGAAGCCGTCGATCACGCCATTGATCATGCCAGCACTTGCCCTCACCCGCACCACGAACAGGTCAACGGATGGTGGTAGCAGCCCGGTTAGGGTCGCCGCCGATGTCTGATCAGACGACGACGGTCTACACCGATGGTTCCTGTTCGGGGAACCCGGGGCCAGGCGGATGGGCCTGGGTGGTTCCCGATGGCCCGTATGCGGCGGGCTTCGACCCGGCGACCACGAACCAGCGGATGGAACTGCGGGCGACGCTTGAGGCGATGAAGGCCTTTGACGGTCCGCTGCACGTCGTCAGCGACTCGACCTATGTCGTCCACTGCTTCAGGGACCGTTGGTGGGAAGGCTGGCTACGCCGGGGCTGGAAGAACAGCCAGCGCAAGGATGTGGCCAACCGTGACATCTGGGAACCTCTCATTGCTCTCTACCGCGAGCGTGGTGACGTGACGTTCGAGTGGGTGAAGGGCCACTCAGATGACAGGTGGAACGATGAGGCCGACCGCCTGGCTGTAGAGGCCGGAACCCTCCAGATGGACCTGCACGGATAGATACGGCACTGCTCAGCCGGTGGGTGCGTGCACGGGTGCTTCTGGAGGGCGTAAGGTCTGCTCACCGAAGAAGGGAGGTGGTCCAGATCAGCAGCAGATCTTGTGGGACTTCGGAGGTGGGCGGCCGCTAGGCGGCGCTGGACCACCCGGCGAATACTTGCCGACCACCCCCGGACACCGATTGTCGACACTGGTCCCCGTCGACGCGAATGGTCGGATCCGGGAAATCCAGAATCAATGTCTATGGCGTGAGGGCGTGCTCCGGCACGCCCTCCGTCGCGTCCGGGCCACCGGACGTCGCTAGCCTCGGCATCCATGGACAGACCTTCGGCCTTTTCTGAGAACCGCTTCCTCGGCGACAAGAGGACCCAGCAGGTCTATGACCTGGATGAGGTCGACGACGAGGAGGCCATGTCGGTCGTGCTCGACGAGTTGATGTCGGCCGAGACCTTCATCTGCTTCGGGCCTGACACCCTGGCCGAGGCCCGGAACCGCGGCTACCACCTCAGGAGCGTCTAGGCGGAACCGGTTTCTCCCGGGTGTCGCGCCTGATGCCTGATCAGGTTGAGGGCACTTCCGGCCCTGAACCACTCGATCTGGTCGACCGACATCGTGTGATTGGTGGCGATGTGGGTGTTGGTGCCGTCGTGATGCGAGATGACAACGTTGACTGGAGAACCCGGAGCCAGTTCGGCGAGGCCGGTAATGGAGATACGGTCGTGTTCGCCGATCAGGTCGTAGTCGGCTGCGTCAGTGAACGTGAGAGCCAGCACACCCTGCTTCTTGAGGTTGGTCTCGTGGATGCGTGCAAAGGAGCGTGCCATGACCGCCAGCGCTCCCCTGAAGCGGGGTTCCATGGCGGCGTGCTCACGCGATGAACCCTCACCCATGTTCTCGTCGCCGACGGCAACCCATGGAATGCCAGCCTCGTGGTAGCGCCTTGCAATCTCGGGGAAGGTGCGGGTCTCGCCGTCGGTGAGGTCGAGGCCGGTGCCGACCTCGTCGGTGAATGCGTTGACGGCTCCCATGTACAGGTTGCCTGAGATGTTCTCGAGGTGCCCGCGGTAGCGCAGCCAGGGGCCGGCCATGGAGATGTGGTCGGTGGTGCACTTGCCCTGTGCCTTTACCAGCACCGCCAGACCGGTGAAGTCCTCGCAGTCCCAGGCTGGGAACGGGGAGAGAACCTGGAGGCGGTCGCTGTCGGGGGAGACAGATACCTCGACGCTGCTCCCATCATCAGGGGGAGCCACAAAGGTCGGTTGGCCGGGATCGAACCCGTCGGTAGGCAGTTCCTCGCCGACACCCACCGTGAGCCGGACCTGTTCACCGGCGTCGTTCGTGAGGGTGTCGTTGGTGGGATCAAAATCGAGCCGACCGGCGAGGGTGAGGGCAATGACGGTCTCCGGTGAGGTGACAAAGGCGTGGGTTGTGGAGTAACCGTCGTTCCGCTTGGGGAAATTTCGGTTGTAACTGGTGACGATTGAGTTGGGTACCCCGTCTGGAAGGTCCTGACGGTCCCACTGGCCTATGCACGGACCGCACGCGTTGGCCAGCACCGTTGCCCCGAGCGCCTTGAAGTCATCAAGCAGGCCATCGCGTTCGATCGTGGCCCTGACCTGCTCGGAGCCGGGGGTGATGAGAAGCGGCGCCTTGGCTGTGAGGCCCTTGGCGAGCGCGTCGCGGGCGATGCCGGCGGCCCGCGTGATGTCCTCGTAACTGGAGTTGGTGCAGGAGCCGATGAGGCCGGCGCTGACCTCGAGCGGCCAGCCGTTGGCGGTGGCCTCTGCGCCCAGGTCGGCTACAGGCCTGGAGAGATCCGGTGTATGTGGGCCGTTGATATGTGGTGACAGCTCTGAGAGGTCGATGTGGATGACCTGGTCGAAACAGGCCTCCGGGTCTGCCTCGACCTCGTCGTCGGCCCTGAGGTGTTCAGCCACTGCGTTGGCGGCATCGGCGAGGGCCTCGCGGCCGGTCGCCTTGAGGTAGCGGCCGATGGAATCGTCGTAGGCGAACAGTGAGGTGGTGGCACCGATCTCGGCACCCATGTTGCAGATGGTGGCCTTGCCGGTGGCTGAGAGGCTGCGGGCACCGGAGCCGAAGTATTCAACAATTGCACCTGTGCCGCCCTTGACGGTCAGGATGTCGGCAACCTTCAAGATGATGTCCTTGGGCGCAGACCAACCGCTCAGCTCGCCAGTCAGGTGGATGCCGATCAGCTTGGGCCACTTCACGTTCCACGGGTTGCCGGTCATCACGTCGACTGCATCGGCCCCTCCGACGCCGATGGCGACCATGCCGAGGCCGCCGGCGTTGGGGGTGTGGCTGTCGGTGCCGATCATCATGCCGCCGGGGAAGGCGTACTGCTCAAGGACCACCTGGTGGATGATTCCCGACCCTGGCTTCCAGAAGCCGGCTCCGTAGCGGGCACAGGCCGATTCGAGGAAGTCGTACACCTCGGCGTTGTCGTCGACGGCCACGAGCAGGTCCTGAGTGGCTTCGAGCCGGGCCGAGATGAGGTGGTCACAGTGGGTTGTCGTCGGAACCTGGACCTCGTCGAGGCCGGCGGTCATGAACTGCAGCCAGGCCATCTGGGCAGTTGCGTCCTGCATGGCGACACGGTCGGGCCTCAGGTCAACGTATGAGCCGCCACGCTCCAGGCCCGAGCCCTCAGGGTCGTCGAGGTGGTTCACGAGAATCTTCTCGGCCAGCGTCACCGGCCTGCCCAGGCGCCTCCGGGCGATGCCTACCCGCTCGTCGAGGGTCGAGTAGACACGGTTGACCAACTCGATCGGGGTGCTGGTGGAGACGGCCATGGTTGTCGTGAATCCTTCTGGTTGGGCGGAGGTGGATTTCCTGCCTGCTCTGGAGGCTAGTGGGGAGGCGAACGGGCCCACCCGGTCTCCCGATCGGGGCCACTGATAGGTTCCGGCAATGGGCATCGTGGATGAGGACGTGGTCAGGGTCCGTGAAGAGACCGACATGGTCCGCCTCATCACCCAGCACACGCAACTCAAGAAGAGCGGCCGCCAGTGGATGGGTCTGTGTCCGTTCCATGGCGAGAAGTCGCCCTCGTTCTCGGTCAACCAGGAAAAGGGCGTCTACTACTGCTTTGGCTGCCAGGTAAGCGGCGACTCCATCGACTTCGTCAGGGAAATGGAGAGCCTGGACTTTGCCGGCGCGGTCGAATACCTGGCGGGCCGTGCCGGTATCACGCTGCGCTACACGGACCGAAACGAGGGCAAGGCCCACAGTCGCAGAAAGCACCTGATCGAGGCAATCGGAAAGGCAGTGGCCTTCTACCACGACCTCCTTCTCAACGACCCGGACGCCAGGTCGGCCCGCGAGTACCTGAAGTCACGGGGGTTCGACGGTGAGGTGGCCAGGCGCTTCTCAATCGGGTGGGCCCCCGACGACTGGTCTCAACTGGCCGGACACCTGCAACTCTCCGATGCCGACCTGCAGGCGACAGGACTTGGTGGAATCAACAGAAGAGGTGGACAGTACGACGCCTTTCGGGCCCGCATCATGTTTCCGATCTTTGACGAGCGGGACAACCCGGTCGGGTTTGGGGGCCGCAAGTTGCCTGATGGTGAGGACCCCAAGTACAAGAACACCTCAGATGCAGCCGAGACCTACTCCAAGAGCCGGGTCCTTTACGGTTTGAACTGGGCCAAGACGGAGGCCAGCCGAAGCGACGAGATCGTCGTCTGTGAGGGCTACACCGATGTGATCGGATTTCACCTTGCCGGTCTGGAGCGGGCCGTAGCCACCTGTGGCACCGCGATGACGCCCGACCACGCCCGCAAGCTGGCCCGGTTCGCCCCTCGGGTGGTTCTGGCCTTTGACGCTGACGGAGCCGGACAGTCGGCTGCCGAGCGCGTCTATGAGTGGGAGGAGGAGTTTGGCCTGCAGTTCGCCGTTGCGGAACTGCCAGTCGATGCTGATCCCGGAGACCTCTTTCGCACCGACCCCGAAGGGCTCCGTCGGGCCGTAGAGCAGGCGCGACCGTTTCTCGAGTTCCGCATCGACAGGGTTCTCGGCAGGGGAGACATGGATACCGCCGAAGGTCGGGCCCACGCCGCTGAGGAGGCCGCTGCGTTGGTTGGGCAACACCCGAACACCCTGGTACGGGACCAGTACCTGGTGGGTATCGCTGACCGCTGCCTTCTCGACGTTGAGCATCTGCGTCAGAGGATGTTCGACAGGAAGGCCTCGACAGGCCGGGAAGGATCCGGGAAGACATCCAGGCATGGCGCCACGGCAGCCGCTCAGGCCCGGCCTCAACAGGTCGACAGGCTGACCCCTGAGACCCAGGCTCTTCGACTGCTGGCCCACCGGCCAGACGAGATCGCCGGACACCTGTCCGATGTGTTGTTCGATGACCCGACATCGCGGGCCGTCTACCGCTCTTTGAGCATCCATGGTGGTATCCATGCCGCCGTGTCTGCCCTGAACGCCGAACAGGATGGTGGAACACCAGCCGCTCTGCTGGGGCGCCTTGCTGTTGAGGACGCGGGAGATGACGAAGCGGTCGGGGTCCTGAGCAGGCTCCTTTCTCTGGCGGCGGGCCGCATGGCAGTCGAGTTGGAGGCTGTGTCACGCCGCGACGGAGACCTCGCCACCTACCAGCCGGCCATCTCCTATCTCAGAACCGAGATGATGGAACTGCGTGAGCCGGGCCGCGACATCGCCGACCTTGAACCGTTGCTACGGTGGCTGATCGACTATCGGGAGGGGAGGTCCGATGCCTGAGGCCGCCCCCACGCCACAGAGGTGGACGGGGGTATCAGAGTTCGAGTTCGCCCGCCTGCTCCGTCATGGCAGGGCCAAGGGCAGCCTGAGCCTCGATGAGATCATCGATGTTGTCCGCGACGCCGAACTGACACCTGACCTGATCCTCGGCATCAGGAGTGCTCTCGAGGCTGAGGGAATCGAGTTCGACGAGACAGTCATTGTCGAAGACGACAGCGACGCCGAGGTAGTGCGTCTCAGCCGGGCCAGCCTTCCGTCGCTCAGGGGCCGCCAGGTCAGCGGAGGTCCTGCTGTGGAGGGAACTGGTGGTGACTCCACCCGCATTTACCTGCGGGAAATCGGCAAGGTGGCCCTCCTCACCGCTGCCGATGAGGTCAGTCTGGCTGCGGCCATCCTGGATGGAGCCGAGGCCGAGGTGAATATGGCCGACCTCGCCGTCTCGGGCAAACTCAAGAGCCTCGAACGCCTGGAACTTGTGCGACTGCGGCGCCGGCAACGAAACGGCGAGATTGCCCGCGACAGGCTTACACGGGCGAACCTGCGCCTCGTCGTGTCCGTCGCAAAGAGGTACAAGGGCAGGGGCCTGCCGTTGCTGGACCTGTTCCAGGAGGGGAACCTGGGCCTGATGCGTGCCGTCGAGAAGTTCGATGCCAACAAGGGTTTCAAGTTCTCCACCTACGCCACGTGGTGGATCCGTCAGGCGATTACACGTGCGATCGCCGACCAGTCCAGGACCATCCGCATTCCGGTCCACATGGTCGACGCCATGAACCGTGTCCTCCGGGCCCAGAGGGACCTGTCTCAGGAACTTGAGAGACAACCCACCACCGTGGAGATGGCAGAACGGGCTGTCGTCACCGACGACAAGGTGGAGGAGTTGTTGAAGCTTGCACGCGACCAGGACAATCCCCTCTCGCTGGACTCGCCTCTCGGCGAGGAGCACGATTCAAGCCTCGCCGACCTCCTGCCCGACCTGGATGCGGAGATGCCAGCCGATGCGGCAACCAGGCTGATGCTGGGCGACGCTGTCCTTGAGGCTCTCGACGAGCTTGACGACCGCGAAAAGGAGGTTGTCAGGATGAGGTTCGGGCTTGACGACAGCCAGCCACAGACCCTTGAGTACGTTGGCAGGCACTTCGGCGTTACGCGGGAGAGGGTGCGCCAGATCGAGGCACGCACCATGGCCAAGCTGAGGCATCCGTTGCGCTCCTCGAAGCTGCGCGACTACCTGGAGGGCAACTGAGCCATTGCCATTGGGGCCGTTGGGCGGACGGGCCCGCTGGTATCCTGCCTCTCGCTATCCGGGGTAGCTCAGCTGGCAGAGCGTCGGACTGTTAATCCGCAGGTCGTGGGTTCGAGCCCCACCCCCGGAGCCACTGGACACAGGTTGGGTCGGTCCTTATAGGGCCGGCCCTCTGTGTGGTCAGGGCCTCGTCAGGGTCTCCTTCTTCCGGGATTGA
>DLRQ01000011.1 GCA_002501135.1 Candidatus Neomicrothrix sp. UBA7884 | reverse complement strand
CCTCGGACGGTTGCCTGAACCCGTGGTCAAGAGCCTGGGTGCCCACAACGACTCCCAGCCGTGTAATTACACCACTGTCATTCCCAGAAAAGCAAGGGGTAGGACAGAAAAACCCCAATTATCCGGTCAGGCTGGAATCACCAGGATCCAGCCTCATCAATCAACTCAGACGCACGGGAGACCAAGTCGAGAACCGCATCGGCCAGAAAAGGTGTGACCTCACGGGTGGGATCATCGACCTGGCGGACACGGACCCCTTCGAGCATGCAAGCCAACTTGAAGGTGCTCATCACCGCATACCAGCCGAGGGCCTCAGGTGTCCGTCCGGTCCGGATCGACCAGCGACCAACCAGCTCAGCACGACTGGGAAGATCCGCGTCCTCTGGTCGCCAACCGCTCAGCAGGTAGCCGAGGTCCATCAGCGGATCACCAACGGTGGCGTTCTCCCAGTCCAGCACCGCTGCCAGGCGGGTCGGCCGCTGCCTCGTGAACAACATGTTGTGGCGGTTGAAGTCACCGTGCATGATCCCCGCCTGCATCACCGTTGGCCGGTTCACCTCCAACCAGTCCCCGACCAGGTCGATCCCGGGAAGATCCCGCCTCCGGTAGCCGTCCAGCTGACCACGCCACCGCCCCACCTGGCGTTCCAGGAAGCCGTCGGGCCTGCCGAGGTCAGAGACACCAGCGGCCTCCACATCGACAAGGGCCAGGTCTGCCAGAGCATCAACCATCTGTTCCACCACCAGACGGCCCGCTGATCGACCACCGACCTCCTCCGACGGCGGATCAGCTAGCACCAGACCATCAACGAACTCCATAACGTAGAAGACCGCCCCGGTGACCTCTGTGTCCATACACAGGGCCAACGGCTTCGCATGGGGCACTCCAGACCCGTCAAGTGCGCCCTGGAACCGATACTCACGGACCATGATCGCGTTGGCCCCCTCAACCGAGAGGGGGACCGCAGAGGGCCGTCGCAACGCCCATGTCGAACCACCCCGGCGGACAATGAACACCTCGTTGGACTCACCGGCGGCCACCCGCTCGAAACTGATGTCGGACCCAGTTCCAAGGCCCTCATCGTCGAACCACCGCCTGAGCGACCCGGCACGGACAAGGCCCTGATACGGGTCAACCGAGCCGCCGCTGGTCACACCACCACCCCTCTCCGGGACACTCGCATGCCGGAACCGTAGTTTCCGGGGCCATTGGCCCGCTGTTGGCTCCGACACACGGGTTCAAATAGCGTCGCCGACAACAACAACCCAGGAGCATGAGATGCCGATCAACCCGGACGCAGCAGGAACCACAGGTGAACCATCCGAGTTCTCCTGGACCTCAGCCGAAAGCCTGCTCTACTCGCTCGGTGTCGGCGCCGGGATAACGGACCCCACCGGGTTCGAGTTGGAGTTCACAACCGAGAACAGCAGCAACGTCACCCAGGCGGCCCTACCAACCCAGGTAGTCGTCATGGGTGGCGGCAACAGGCCCGGCTTCGGCGACTTCAACCTGGCAGCACTGCTGCACGCCGAACAGCACATCACCCTGCACCAACCGCTGGCAGCCGAAGGAACCGCTGTATCGACGGGCAGAGTCGCAGAAATCTACGACAAGGGCAAGGCTGCGCTCGTCTACATCGAAGCCGACGTGGCCGACACCGACGGAAACCCGCTCTGGTCTGTCAGATCGGGTCTGTTCATCGGCGGCGAGGGAGGCTGGGGAGGCGACCGCGGTCCGGCAAACACCTGGGAATTACCTGACAGGCCCGCCGACAAGGTCATCTCCTACGAGACACGCACTGACCAGGCTCTCCTCTACCGCCTCAACGGCGACAGAAACCCGCTCCACTCCGACCCCACCTTCGCTGCTCTGGCCGGTTTCGATAAGCCGATCCTCCACGGCCTGTGCACGTACGGATTTTCCGGCCGCGCCCTCCTCCACGGTGCCTGTGACTCCGACCCGACCCGTTTCACGAGCATGGGCG
The DNA here is from genome assembly GCA_002501135.1 of Candidatus Neomicrothrix sp. UBA7884. Taxonomy (GTDB): domain Bacteria; phylum Actinomycetota; class Acidimicrobiia; order Acidimicrobiales; family MedAcidi-G1; genus UBA3125. The sequence goes on along the minus strand of DLRQ01000011.1, from coordinate 23,158 downwards.
GCCGCTTCAAGTCGCCCGTGATGCCCGGTGAGACCCTGGACGTCCACATATGGGCGGACGGCAACGACGTCCTCTTCCAGACAAGGGTCGCAGACCGGGTCGTGTTCGACAACGGGACAATGACCCGGAGTTGACCTGCACCACCGGCGGTGCCCGACCTTCACTGCACCTACCGGAACGAGCGGAGTCCTGATCTCCCCGCTACCTTCTGAGGCAGGTTGGGTACACGTCCGACCGCCAGAAGATCCGGAGAAGCCAATGGCGCAGAGCACCCGCGAGAGATACCGGGTAGACCCGGTACGTACCCGCAGGCGCGCCTGGCCGTTCCCGCTCAACATCTACCAGAGCGCCGTCGGCCGCAAGTGGGTCATGGCCCTGACCGGCATCGGCCTCGTCGGCTTCGCCCTCATCCACATGGTCGGCAACCTGCACGTGTACGAAGGCCCGGCACGTATGTACGAGTACGCAGAAACCCTCCGCACCATCGGAGGCGGCCTCGTCCCCAAGAGCTTCGTCCTCTGGCTGATGCGCCTCGGCCTGACCGGAATGTTCGCCCTGCACCTACATGCCGCCATCACACTCAAGGACATGAGCCGCCACTCCAGTGACGACGCCGGCCTCATGAGCGGAGCCAAGAAGTACGCCGGTGGCCGTGACCACATAGCCGCCACCTACGCCAGCCGCACGATGCGCTGGACCGGCCCGATCATCGCCCTCTACCTGCTGTTCCACCTGGCGGACCTGACCTGGGGATGGTGGCTCGGCCCCGACTTCGTCCGGGGCGATCCGTACCACAACGTGGCCACATCGCTCTCGAGCCTCCCGGTGGCAATCCTCTACGTGGTGGCCAACGTCGCTCTCGCCCTCCACATTTTCCACGGTGCCTGGTCCATCTTCCAGAGCCTCGGGATCAACAACCCCCGCTACAACCACCTTCGACGAGCCCTGGCAGCCGGCATCGCCGGGCTGATCCTGATCGGCAACCTGTCCTTCCCGATACTCGCCCAGACCGGCCTAATCAGCGAAGACAACCGGGCCTGCCCGGTCAACGACAGCGACGGCCTTGTCTGCCTCGCCGAAGAGGCAGAAGGACACTGATGGAACCCGGCGCAGCTCCCCAACCGAACTCGACGGTTCTGGACTCGAAGGTTCCCGACGGACCCATCGCCGATCTGTGGGAGAACCACAAGTTCTCGATGAACCTGGTAAACCCCTCGAACAAGCGGAAATTCGAGGTCATAGTCGTCGGCACCGGCCTCGCCGGAGCGTCAGCGGCGGCAACCCTCGGCGAGCTCGGCTACAGAGTCAAGGCATTCACCTTCCACGACAGCCCGCGCCGGGCCCACAGCATCGCCGCTCAGGGAGGCATCAATGCAGCCAAGAACTACCCGAACGACGGCGACTCCGTGCACCGCCTCTTCTACGACACCGTCAAGGGCGGCGACTACCGCTCACGTGAAGCCAACGTCCACCGCCTCGCAGAGGTATCGGTAAACATCATCGACCAGGCCACAGCCCAGGGGGTTCCGTTCGCCCGCGACTATGGCGGCCTGCTGGACAACCGCTCCTTCGGGGGTGCCCAGGTCTCACGGACCTTCTACGCACGCGGCCAGACCGGCCAGCAACTCCTGCTGGGTGCCTACTCGGCCCTCATGCGGCAGGTCGCTGCCGGCACAGTCGAACTCCACAACAGGTCCGAACTCCTCGATGTCGTGCTCAAGGACGGTCGGGCATGCGGAATCGTCACCCGCGATCTGGTCTCAGGAGAGGTAACCCCACACTCCGCACATGCCGTGGTTCTAGCAACCGGCGGATATGGGAACGTCTACTTCCTGTCCACGAACGCGATGATGTGCAACGTCACAGCAGCCTGGAGGGCCCACCGACGTGGAGCCCTGTTCGCCAACCCCTGCTACACGCAGATCCACCCGACCTGCATTCCCGCCAGCGACGACTTCCAGTCCAAGCTGACCCTGATGTCCGAATCGCTGCGCAACGACGGTCGAATCTGGGTTCCGTCCGGTGCCGGAGACGCCCGGTCAGCAGCCGACATCCCCGAGGCCGAACGCGACTACTACCTCGAGCGCAAGTACCCGGCGTTCGGAAACCTCGTACCCAGAGATGTCGCATCGCGCAACGCCAAGACCGTCGTCGACGCCGGACACGGTGTAGGCCCGCTCAACAACGGAGTCTTCCTCGACTTTGCAGTAGCCATCGAGCGCGACGGGCACGACGCCATCGCCGCCCGCTACGGAAACCTCTTCGACATGTACCAGCGCATCACGGGCGAGAACCCGTACACGAGCCCGATGCGCATCTACCCCGCCAGCCACTACACGATGGGTGGGCTCTGGGTCGACTACCACCTGATGACCAACGTGCCAGGCCTTTACGCCGTCGGCGAGGCCAACTTCAGCGACCACGGAGCAAACCGCCTGGGTGCCAGCGCTCTGATGCAGGGCCTGGCAGACGGCTACTTCGTACTTCCCTACACGATCGGCGACGACCTGGCCGGCCTGCTGGGAGACCCCGTTGTACCCACAAACGACCCGGTGTTCACAGCAGCGGTCGCTGGTGTCGAGGACGAAACAAGCAGGTGGCTGTCAACCAACGGGAGTAGGTCGGTAGACCACTTCCACCGCGAGCTGGGTCGCATCGTGTGGGACAACATCGGAATGGCCAGGACCGAAACCGGCCTCAGGAGCGCCCTGTCAGACATACCTGCACTCCGCGATGAGTTCCACAACGACGTCCGGGTCCTCGGTAGCGCCGACACCCTCAACCAGTCTCTCGAAAAGGCAGGCAGGGTCGCCGACTTCTTCGACCTTGCCGAGTTGATGGCCCGTGACGCACTTGAACGCGAGGAGTCGTGCGGCGGGCACTTCAGGGAAGAGCACCAGACCGCCGAGGGTGAGGCCCAGCGCGACGACGACAACTTCTCCCACGTTGCCGCCTGGGAGTGGAACGGCTCCGACACCCCACAGACCCGCCACATCGAGGAGCTCACATTCGACAACGTTGCGCTCTCACAGCGCTCGTACAAGTAGGAGCCAGCCGTGAGCGACATCATCTCCGTCACCGTCAAGGTCTGGCGGCAAGACGGCCCCGACTCCTCGGGCGGCTTCGAGACCCACCCGCAGCAGATAAGCACTGACGCATCGTTCCTCGAGATGCTCGACCTCCTCAACGAACAGCTCAACGACCGCGGCGAGGAACCGATCGTCTTCGAGTCCGACTGCCGGGAAGGCATCTGCGGAACCTGCGGTGTGATGATCAACGGTCGTGCCCACGGCCCACAGAAGGCCACGGCAACCTGCCAGCTCCACATGCGCGAGTTCGCGGACGGCGACGAGATCGTCATCGAGCCCTTCCGTGCAGCGGGCTTCCCCGTCATACGCGACCTTGCCGTTGACCGATCACCGCTCGACCACATCATTGAGAGCGGTGGCTACATCTCGGTGGGGTCCGGTGCCGCACCAGACGCCAACCTCACACCAGTCCCCAGGGATGCCGCTGAGCAGGCGTTTGACGCAGCTGCCTGTATCGGTTGCGGTGCATGCGTGGCCGCCTGCCCGAACTCGGCAGCGCAGCTGTTCACCTCAGCCAAGGTCGGCCACATGGCGCTGTTGCCACAGGGCCAGCCCGAGCGCTGGAGTCGCACCGAGTCGATGGTCGAGGTGATGGAGTCCTATTTCGGCTCCTGCACCAACCACGGCGAGTGCCACGAGGCGTGCCCCAAGGAAATCAGCCTCGACTTCATCGCCTACCTGAACCGTGACTACGTGAAGGCCAAGGTCAAGAACCGGGCCCTTTCCGGCCAGCGCTGACCCAGCCCGCGTCACCGCTCATCCTGGCCCGGGCCGGATCGCCGGCACGTCCTTCGCCTCACAGGACGTTCGGCTACGGACATACCGACACTCCGGCCCTCTCTCACCGCCTGTCCCCCGAGAGGGCCAGCAAACCAGACGGTCAGTTCTGTCCCCGGGGACCAGAGAAACCGGAGGCCCCCAGGTCAACCGACTTTGTGCGTCGACAACGCGATTCGAGTGCTGGCTCACCGGAGACGGGTATGCGGATGGGTGTCGGGTGCTCCGGAGGTGAACGTCTTGTGAGCCACAGGAGTACCCGGCGACCAGCCGCTGCGGGAACGGTAGGGACACCAGGTTGACAAGGGGTGGGGTCGGCGCGACAGTGAGGTCAGCACGTTTGGTAGTCACCAACAACAGGAGGACAGACCGTGCGAGAAGGCCGGTACGAGGAACGCAGCCGAGCCCCACCTGGCGGGTGAGCCCGAGGCCCCTGACCGAGCCGGTCCCCTCACGCTCTCGCGACCAATGCCCTGCTGGGCCATGGAGAACGTTGACGCGCGACGACCCGATCAGGGACTCAGAGGAACGGCGCCCTCCCGGTTGGGACGGGCGCCGTTTCGCGAGAAACCTCAACCAGCCAGATGGTCGAGGAGCCTTGGCAGCAGGTCTGGGAGGCAGGCATCGGGGACCTCATGTCCCAGACCGTCGACGAGCCAGAGGTGTGCACCGGGTACTCCGTCGGCCAGGGCCAGTGCATGTTCAACTGGAAAGACGGGGTCAGCTGTTCCGTGGACCACGAGTGTGGGAACGTTGATCTTGCCGAGGCTGTCGAGCCGTGACGGCGAGGCCCCCACGGCGGGTCCGTGGCCCGACTCTGGATACCAGCAACGTTCAACTTCGAGTTCGGCCACAGATCTGGAGGCCTCATCGTCAAACGGGTAGCGGTGGCCTGTGAAGAGGCGATCCAGTTCAACGACCCAGGCCACCCGCTCAGCCTTGTCTGCGGGAGGCGGGGCAAAGAGCCTCTCAGCCATCTTGTCGAGCAGCCAGTCGGCCGCCGACGGGAGCCGTTCATCGCCAAGGCCCGGTGACGAACAGAGCAGTGCCAGCGACCGGACCCTCTCTGGGCTCGCGAGAGCCAGCACCTGCCCGACCATGCCGCCCATGGATCGACCGATCACGTGGGCAGAGTCAATCGAGAGTCGGTCCATGACAGTAAGGGAATCGGCCGCCAGGTCGTCAAGCGTGTAGCCGACACTGGAGGGAACCTTGGTTGAGAGCCCGCTGTCCCTGTTGTCGAAGCGCACAACCCGGAAACCGGCAGCCACAAGGGGGTTGACCAGCGCCGGGGTCCAACGGGTGCAGTGGGCATCAGCGCCGGAGATGAGCAGAACGGGTTCGGCGTCGTCATCGCCGAACGCCTCGACAAACAGGTCGACTTCGATTCCCCCGAACATGGGATCTGAGGCTAGCCACGAGACAGCTGTGTCGGCCCGTCCATGGCAGTGGCTGACAAGGCACTAGCGTCGAACGGGTGCCAGCACACCTGCATCCGGTCAAGGTTCGCTTCTACGAGCTGGACCCCTACGGACACCTCAACCATTCGGTCTACGTCCAACTCTTCGAGACTGGACGCATCGAATTGCTCGATGCTGTGGGTCTGGGTCTCAGCGACCTCGACGAACGGGGCTATCGGTTCGTGGTCACCAACATTGAGACAGCTTTCGTAAAGTCAGTCGAGGCTGGCGATTCGCTCACGGTCGAGACGGAGGTGGTCGAGACACGGCGAGCGTCATCGATCTGGCGCCAGCGAATACTCCGGGGCGACGACGTGATGGCCACCCAGCAGGTCCGGGCAGCGATTACCAACTCGAACGGAAGGCCAACCAGGGCCCCGGTGGAGTTGGCCGACGCGCTCGCTCCGTTCACGGCGGATTCCGACACGTGACCAGATGCCGCCGTACGGCGGTGCACGTACTCCGCGGGTTGTGCATGGGGGCCGCCGATGCGGTCCCGGGGGTGTCGGGTGGGACAATCGCCCTTCTTCTCGGTATCTACGACCGTCTCATTGATTCGGTCAGGAACGGATCAGGGTCGCTGGGACTTCTCCTCCGTGGCGACCTAAGGGGTTCCCTGACCCGTGCGGCAACGGTCGAATGGGCGTTCCTGCTTCCTCTGCTGACTGGGATAGGCATAGCGGTGACGCTGCTTGCCGGCCCGATCGAAGCCGGCCTGTCCGACCACCCTGAATCCATGGCTGGGCTGTTTCTCGGGCTGGTACTGGCCTCGATCCTGATTGCCTGGCGTATTCCCAGCTCCTGGTCCGGGGGGCGGGTAGGCCTGACGGCCGTGGTTGCCGTCGTCTTGTTCGTGGCGCTCGGCTGGCAGGCCGGCCCGGTGGCAGATCCGTCGGCCGCAGTCCTTTTCGCTTCCGGAGCAGTCGCCATCTGCGCCATGATCCTCCCCGGAATCTCAGGCTCATTCCTCCTGTTGATGCTCGGCATGTACAGCCATGTGCTGGGAGCGGTAGATGACAGGGTGCTTGGTGATCTTGCCCTGTTAGGCCTGGGTGCCGTCGCCGGCCTGGCGCTCTTTTCAACCCTGCTGGGACGCATGTTGGAGCGCCACCACGATCTCGTCCTGGCAGCCCTGATCGGCCTGATGATCGGCTCACTACGGGTCCTCTGGCCCTGGCCCAACGGCGTAGGTGTGATCGGCAGGGACAGCACCGAGGTGGCCCCGGGTGCATCTCTGGAATGGCCGGCCGCATCGGAGATTGCGGCGCCGCTGCTGCTGGCAACGGCCGCCATTGTCGTCGTACTCGGCCTCGACACCCTGTCACGAAGGAACCTCAGGCCTGGACCCGGGATGATCCGGTGACCACTGTGGCCCACCTGTCGCCTGAGTGGATAGCAGCCCTTGACGAGGCCGCCTCGCGACACCCCGAACTTCCAGCGGGGATCGGGGACTTGCCGATAACCATCGGATACCTGATCGCTGACGGCCCCTCCTGGTACATCGTGATCGGTACCGACCAGATACGCGTGCTCCCCGGAAGCGTGTCGTCCCCGGATGTGTCATTCAGCACCGATGCCGTGACAGCCGCAGAGATCTACGAGGGCCGTACCGATCCTCTGAGGGCAGTTGTCGACGGGAACCTGGAGATAGGCGGTGACCCACGGCTGCTCATGGCCAACCGTGGTGTGCTCGAAGCCATGGGCGATCTGTTTGCCGCTGTCCGCGAAGTCCTCGGGTACAGCCGCTGATCCTCGGCTCTCAGATGAGGCCGAGACCTCTGACCATGTCGCGTTCCTCGGCAAGTTCGGCCACAGAGGCATCGATACGGGCCTTCGAGAAGTCGTCGATCTCGAGGCCCTGAACCACCGACCATTCCCCTCCCGAACAGGTCACCGGGAACGAGGAGATCAACCCCTCGGGAACGCCGTAGCTGCCGTCGGATGGAACGCCCATCGATACCCAGTCACCATCTGGTGTTCCCAGCATCCAGTCGTGAACATGGTCGATTGCGGCATTGGCGGCTGAAGCGGCGCTTGAGGCACCGCGTGCCTCGATAATCGCTGCACCACGCTTCTGGACGGTCGGGATGAACTCTCCCTCCAGCCACGCCTGATCGTCTATCGCCACGGCAGCCGAGGAACCGGCCACCTCGCAGCGGAACAGGTCGGGATACTGGGTTGCCGAATGGTTCCCCCAGATGGTCATACGGGAGACGTCGTTCACAGACACACCCAGCTTTCCGGCAGCCTGGGTTAGAGCCCTGTTGTGGTCGAGCCTGGTCATCGCCGTGAACCGGTCGTCTGGGACGTCGGGTGCGTTGTTCATTGCGATCAGGCAGTTCGTGTTGGCCGGGTTGCCGACGACGAGTACCCGGAGACTGTCGGCAGCGTTCCCGTTGAGGGCCTGGCCCTGAACCGTGAAGATGGCCCCGTTGGCCTCAAGCAGGTCCTGGCGCTCCATGCCCTTCGTGCGCGGCCTGGAGCCGACGAGAATTGCCACCTCGGCGCCGGTGAATGCGGTATCGGCCTCGTCGCTCAGGTTGATGTCGGACAGCAGTGGAAAGGCGCAGTCGTCGAGTTCCATGGCCACGCCCTCAAGTGCTCCCATGGCTGGAGGGATTTCGAGGAGGCTCAGCGAGACCGGCTGGTCGGGCCCCAGCAGTTGTCCGCTGGCGATGCGAAAGACGAGGCTGTAGCCGATCTGGCCGGCTGCACCTGTGACAGATACACGAACTGGTGGGGGTGACACGGGGACTCCTAGGTGGCCAGCGGGTTACTCCGAGGGTACCGAGGCTCTCGAGCGGTAGCGCCTCTGATCTATGTGACCAACGGCTCAGACCGGTGGGCTGTTCACCGGGTCAGGCTTCCATCAGGCGGGTGTTTCCCAGCCATGATTCGTACAGGGCCGCATAGGTGCCGCCGGCTGCAGCCAGTTCGACGTGAGAACCGTTCTCGACGATCCGGCCGCGGTCGAATACGAGCACCAGGTCGGATCGCTCTGCGGTCGAGAGCCTGTGGGCGACGCTGACGGTGGTGCGTCCCTCAGCCAGATGCTCAAGTGCCCTCTCGAGTGTCTGCTCGGTGTCGGGGTCGACAGCGGATGTCGCCTCGTCAAGGATCAGCAGACCCGGATCTGCCAGCTGGGCCCTCAGCAGGGCAACCAGCTGCCGTTCGCCGACCGACAGCGACGACCCTCTCTCGCCGACCCGGGTATCCAGACCTGCGGGAAGGCCCGCCACCCATGTACCGAGCCCAAGCTCGTCCACAGCAGCCTGCACATCGGCTTCGGTCGAGTCCCTGCGGCCGAACCTGATGTTGGCACCGACCGTTGTGTCAAAGAGAAAGCCGTCCTGGGGGACCATCCGGACCGACCGCCGACGGTCGTCGGCTGAAACCTTTCTCAGGTCGACACCACCAAGCGTGACCTGTCCGGCCGTGGGGTCGGCCAGGCGGGCCAGAAGCATCGCAAACGTGGTCTTCCCGGAGCCGGTCTCGCCGACCACGGCCACCGACGAGCCGGCGTCCAGCTCCACACTGACGCCGTGCAGGACCCGGTCGCTGCCCCTGTAGGAGAACTCAACACCCCGGGCCGCCACCGCCAGTGCACCCTGGGGAAGTGGCCTGGCCACTCCCGAAGACGGTTCGGCGAGCTCCACCTCGGTGTCCAGCACGTTCAGGATCTTCCACCACCCTGCCAGGGCGGTCTGGGTCTGGTCGAGGGTCTCGCCGAGCGAGGTGATCGGCATCACGAGCATGTTGACGAGGAACACGAACGCCACCAACTCACCGGAGGTGACGCCCCAGCCTGTCCCCCAGTGGACACCGGCACCGATCACGGCGGCGACAGCGGCAACCCCGAAGATGTCGGTGCTGGGCAGCACAAGCGAGAAGTACCTGGCTGCACGCATCTGTTGTCTGTACTGCCTGTCCACGACCCGGTGGAGGCGACGCCGGACCGCCTCTCGCTGGCCGTACGTCCTTACCACCTCGATGCCGTGTACGGCCTCGGCCAGTGCACCCATTGTCTCGCCAACCCGTGTGCGGAGCAGGTCGTAGGCACGCAGCTGGCGCTTTTGCATATCGCGTAGGACGGGCAGGAGTGGGAGGTGTACGAACACAGTGACGAGGGTCAGTTGCCAGGAGTAGACAGCCATTACGACAACCACTCCGATGATCTGCACAGAGTTCACGATCCAGGAAATGGCCCCCCACTGTGCAAACTTGGCGAGCGCCTCGACGTCGCTTGTGACCCGGGCCGTCAGGACTCCGGTCTTCGTGGACGTGTGCTCAGCAAGGCTGAGCCGGTGGAGATGCGCGAATGTCCGCAGTCGGAGTCCCAGCAGCACGGCCTCGGCAACCCCGACGAGTCGCTTGTAGACCGCCTGGGACAGAAAAATTGAAGCGACAGTAAGGGCCAGCGCACCTCCTGCTGCTGCCATGACGAGACCGAAACGCACGGCTCCACCGACGAATCCCCGGTCCAGCACGAACTGGATCACCAGCGGAACAACGAGCCTGCCTCCGGCCACCGAGAGGGTCATCAGCGCGGAGAGCGACAGGCCTGCACGGAGTTCCGGTGAGGCTGCCAGACCCCTCCGCAACACCGACAGAGCACCGGCTCCGTCGATGTCGTCGAGGGCCCGTGGTTCTGGTTCCCCGCCAGGTCCGAGGACATCGTGACCATCGAAGCTGCTCACTCGGTGGCCTCCTCATAGGCACGAGCCAGCGCCGCGTACCCGGGCACGCCGAGCAGTTCCTCGTGGGTCCCGTCGGCGGCGATACGACCCTCGTTCATGAACAGAACGCGATCGGCCAGGCGGATGGTGGCGAGGCGATGGGCAACCACCATGAGGGTCCTCCCACTATGGGCCCGCAGATTCTCGAGAATGGCTGCCTCGACGACCGGGTCCACAGCCGATGTGGCATCGTCGAGCAGCAGCAGGCGGGGACGGCGCAGCAGGGCCCTGGCAATGGCCAACCGCTGTCGCTGGCCGCCTGAGAGCGTCACACCCCTCTCACCCATGACGGTGTCGGGGCCATCTGACAGTTCGGCAACGAAACTGTCGGCTGCAACGAGGCCCAACACCCTGTGCAGTTCACCTTCGGATACCTCCGCATCAAGCGCCAGGTTTGCCCGCAGCGTGTCGGCGAACATGAAGGTCTCCTGCAGGACCGGTGCCACCAGACGAACTACCCCGTCGGAGCCCAGATCGGAGAAGTTGGCGCCTCCTATGGCTATACACCCACTGTCGGGCGGCATCATCCCCGACATGAGTCCGACGAGAGTGCTCTTGCCACAGCCGGTGGCCCCCACGAGGGCGACCACCTCGCCCGGTTCGATCTGAAAGGAGAGGCCGTTGAGCACCGTCGTGCCGTCCGGGTAGGCGAACGAGACCCCCTCAAGAACGACACCTACCGAATCTGGAACTGTGACCGACGCCGGCTCAGGGTCAGGACGGTGCTCCGGTTCCACAGCCAGAACCGAGTCAATCCGGTCCATCGCGACTACCGACCTTGGCATCTCCTGGAACAGGAACCCCAGAATCTGGACTGGCAGCCAGAGAATGCCGAACAGGGTCATTGCCTGCACCACCTCACCGACCGTTACGGCACTGCGACCCACGAGCCAGACGCCGATGAGAAGGAGCACGAGTACCCCGATGCCTGGCAGGGAGTAGAGGATGGGCTCGAACCGGGACCTGATTGCCCCCACCTCGAGGCGTTCGCTCCGCAACTGCTCGGAGGCCAGGGTCAGGCGCTCAACCTCGTCTGATTCCCGTCCGAGCGTCTTGACGACGAGAACTCCCTCGAGGCTCTCGTGTGCCACCGACGAGACCTCTCCGACCATTGCCTGGGCCCGCGCCGCAGGGGCCTCGACCGCCCTCGTGTAGATCTGGTTGATGATTGCCAGGGCAGGGAACAACAAGAGGGCAACCAGGGCGAAGAGCGGATGGACCACAAGGAGGCTCACCACCGCCAGGACGACAAGAACCACAACTGTCACGGCAAACGCCAGCGGCATGAGCATCGAGGATGCAGCCTCGATGTCGGCATCAGCATGGGCCAGGAGTTCACCTGCCGGCCGCGTCCGGAAAAAGTCAAGAGGAACGTCCAGGTAGCGGTCGACAATCGACCGGCGCCATGTCCGTTGGGTAAGCATCGCCCCCATGAAGTTGAAAAACCGCCTGACCATCACCGAGAGGCCCCGGATCAGCCCGACCACCGCGATTACCGCCATCGCCGCCCAGATACCACGGCCACTGACGCTCCCGGGTTCATCGAGGCCGGGAATAATTACCTCGTCTGTGACCCGACCCATCACGATTGTGAAACCGACAACCGTCGTCGCAAACATCGTTCCACCGGTGATACCGCAGGTGTGGGCCCACGGATGGGCACGCAGCGACCGCCTTACAAGGCTCCAGCCGCGGCGGTAGATGCCTGAACCTGTGGTGGAGGCACGCTGTTGGGGGCCGCCCGTGGCCGTGGCGCCGCCGGCCGATGCGTCAGATGACAGGGGAACTACCGGTTAGGAGCGATCTGACCTGTGGGAGCGACCGCTTCAAAGCCGGTCGACGATCGCCTGCGCAAACTCAGAGCACTTCACCTCGGTCGCACCGTCCATCTGCCTGGCGAAGTCGTATGTGACCACCTTGTCGCCGATGGTGGCCTCGAGGGCGGTCACGATGTCGTCGGCCGCCTCCTGCCATCCGATGTGTTCGAACATCAGGACGCCTGAGAGCAGCACCGACGAGGGGTTCACCTTGTCCGTACCGGCGTACTTGGGCGCGGTTCCGTGTGTGGCCTCGAAGATGCCGTGCCCGGTTACGTAGTTGGCGTTACCACCGGGGGCGATTCCGATGCCACCGACCTGGGCAGCCAGGGCGTCGGACAGGTAGTCGCCGTTCAGGTTCATGGTTCCGATCACATCGAACTCGGCGGGCCGGGTGAGCACCTGCTGGAGGGCGATGTCGGCGATTGCGTCCTGGACAAGAATCTTGTCGCCGGGGTCACCGCCGCAGTCGGCCCATCCGACGGCCACGTCGCTGAACTCCTCGCGAACCAGGTCGTAGCCCCACTTCTGGAAGGCGCCCTCGGTGAACTTCATGATGTTGCCCTTGTGCACCCAGTGGACGCGCTTTCTACCCTTGGCTACGGCGTACTCGATGGCAGCCCGCTGGAGTCTCTGCGACCCGGTCTTGGAGATGGGCTTGATGCCGATTCCGGAGTCCTCACGGATCTTCCAGCCGAAGGCGTCCTCGAGGAGGGTCCGGAGCTTGAGTGCCTCTGGCGACATCGCCTCGACCTCGAGGCCCGCATAGATGTCCTCGGTGTTCTCACGGAAGATGACCATGTCGACCAGTTCGGGTGACTTGACCGGCGACGGCACACCCTTGAACCAGCGGACCGGCCGGAGGCACACGTACAGGTCCAGGATCTGGCGGATCGCCACGTTGAGGCTGCGGAAGCCTCCACCTATTGGCGTTGTGAGCGGGCCCTTGATTCCAATCAGGCACTCCTGGAACGCCTCAATGGTCTCCTGGGGGAGCCAGTCGCCGACCTCGTTGTAGGCCTTTTCGCCCGCAAGCACCTCGCGCCAGTCAACACTGTGGCCGTGCCTGGCAGCAGCAGCGTCCAGAACCAGCCTGGCTGCCGGCCAGATGTCGACACCGGTGCCATCGCCCTCAATGAAGGGAATGACCGGTACTTCGGGGACGACGAGCGTGCCGTCCGGACTCATCTTGATGTTTTCACCCATGCTCCGACCCTATCCACAAGCAGGTCGAGTCCCAGCCCCGGGATCAGAGCCCGAACTGCTGCACCGGTCGGTCAGGCTGTTGCACGTTCGGCGGCCTCGACGGTGTTTCTCAGGAGCATTGCGACGGTCGTGGGGCCCACCCCGCCGAGGCGGGGGGTGATCCAGGAGGCGACCTCACCGACAGACTCGTCGACATCGGCCAGGAGACGCTTTCCCTCCCATGAGATGCCTCCGCTGACTACAACGGCACCTGGCCGGACCATTTCCGGTGTAACGAATGAGGGAATGCCAACGGCGGCGACGACTATGTCAGCGGTCCGGGTCAGGTCGGCAAGGTTGGGAACCGCTGAGTGGACGACGGTCACGGCAGCATTGGCACCGGGTGCCTTAGTGGTCAACAGCAGCGAAAGCGGTCTACCCAGGGTCGGTCCCCGGCCGATGACAACGACGTGCTTCCCGGACACCTCGATTCCGTAGTGCACGAACATTGCCCGGATACCTGCCGGTGTGCACGGCACAGGCCCGTCTTCCTGGAGTACCAGCTTGCCCAGGTTCATCGGGTGAAGGCCGTCTGCGTCCTTTGCCGGGTCCATCGCCGAGAGCGCTGCGTTGAAGTCGAAGCCGGCTGCTACCGGGTGCTGGATGATGTAGCCGTGGACACCGGGGTCGGAGTTGAACTGTGCAACCGCCTGGTCGAGTGCTGCCGGCGTTGCATCAGCGTCAACGTGGATGTTGTGGGAGGCCATACCCACGGCCTCGCAGGTCTCGTGCTTCTTGCGCACATAGCCGGCGCTGGCACCATCGTCTCCCACCAGGATGGTCCCGAGGCCTGGAGTGGTTCCTGCATCCTTCAGCCGCTCGACGCGAATACGGACATCTTCGAGCACGGCTTCTGCAACGGGGCCACCGGCCAGGAGTTCTGCTGACATGGGGCCGAAGGCTACTGGTACGTCAGTGTCTGAAGTGCCTCTCACCGGTGAAGACCATGGCGATTCCGGCCTCGTCGGCTGCGGCAATCACCTCGTCGTCGCGCACAGACCCACCGGGTTGTATGACGGCCGTCGCCCCAGCTTCAGCAGCCGCCTCGAGACCGTCGCGGAACGGGAAGAAGGCATCGCTGGCACACGCTCCACCAGCTGCCCTTCCGTCGGCCTTCTGTGCGGCGATCCGACCCGCATCACGCCTGTTCTGCTGGCCGGCGCCTATCCCCACAGCGCAGAGGTCCTTCACGAGAACGATCGTGTTCGAGGAGACGCGCGCAGCCACACGCCACGCAAACTCAAGGTCGGACCATTCGGCTTCGGTGGGCGACCTTCGGGTCGGCACGTTCCACTCTGAGCGATCCAGCGAGACCACATCGGTGGTCTGCACGAGCAGGCCGCCATCGACGCTGCGGACCTCGTGAGCGGACCAGTTGGGTGCCGGTGCCTCCAGGATCCGGAGGTTCTTTCGTGCCTGGAGGTGGGCCAGGGCATCAGGTTCGTAGAACGGTGCCACGACCACCTCGGTGAACACCTCTGACATCGGCTCTGCCATGGCCAGCGTGACGGTGCGGTTGACTGCCACGATCCCCCCGAATGCGGACACGGGATCGCATTCGTGGGCGGCCACGTACGCCTCGGCTATGTCTGCACCGACCGCCGCCCCACACGGGTTGGCGTGCTTTATGACAACGGCGGTCGGCTCCCCGCCGAGGCTGTGCACGAGCCGCCATGCGGCCTCGGTGTCGAGGACGTTCAGGTATGACATGGCCTTGCCACCGTGGACAACGGTGCCATCCCACCACCCAGACCGCCCTGCCTGCAGGTAGCGGGCGCCAACCTGGTGTGGGTTCTCCCCATATCTGAGGTCCTGGACCCGCTCCAGGGCGAGGTGGATCGATTCAGGAAGGACATCAGCTGCGTCCTCGTCGAACCAACCGACGATCGCCGCGTCATAAGCGGCCGTGTGTGCAAACGCAGCCCGTGCCAGACGACGACGGGTGTTGTCAGAGAAGGTGCCATCGGTCCGGAGTTCGGCCAGCACCGGCCCGTAGTCGTCGGGATCTACCACCACGCCGACGTGGGCATGGTTCTTGGCAGCTGCACGAACCATTGTCGGGCCGCCGATGTCGATCAGCTCTATGGACGGGTCGGAGGTGAACGGGTACAGGTTGGCCACCACAAGGTCGATCGGCCTGATACCGCGACCGTCCAGGTCGGCCATGTGGTCAGGGTTGGAACGGTCCGCGAGGATCCCGCCGTGGATAACGGGGTGGAGGGTCTTAACCCGACCGCCGAGCATCTCGGGTGCCTGGGTGATCTGGGCGACCTCAGTTACGGGAACCCCTTCGTCGGCCAGGAGA
Organism: Candidatus Neomicrothrix sp. UBA7884; assembly: GCA_002501135.1. GTDB lineage: Bacteria > Actinomycetota > Acidimicrobiia > Acidimicrobiales > MedAcidi-G1 > UBA3125. The sequence continues at coordinate 7,729 of DLRQ01000011.1, read as the reverse complement.
CGTGCCGTACCTCCGCTCGACACCAGATCCCAGCCGAGTTCGACGAGGGCACGGCCCAGGTCGACTATTCCGGTCTTGTCATAGACAGACAGCAGGGCCCGTGGGCTCATGCGGGTTCTCCCATCAGGACCGCCCTGTTCTCCATCACGGCGCGGATCGTCTCGGGGTAGAGGTGTCGTTCGACGGCTTTGATCCGCTCGTGGAGGCTGGCTTCGTCGTCATCGGGCAGTACGGGTACAGCCTCCTGGGCGAGGATCGGTCCAGAATCGACCTCGAGGGTCGCGATGTGCACCGTGCAGCCCGTGACCTTGACACCGTGGGCCATGGCATCGGCCACGGCGTGCCATCCGGGAAAGGAAGGCAGCAGAGCCGGGTGGGTGTTGAGGATGCGACCGGCGAACCTGTCGTAGGCGGGCTGGGCAAGAATTGTGCCGAAGCCGGCCATGGCAACGAGGTCTGCCCCGACCTCGGCAAGGGTGTCCACCAACTCGACGGTGTAGGTGTCGCGGTCGAAGTCGTCTCCGAACGAGTCACGTTCAACGACCCTTGTCGGTATTCCCAGGGAGGTAGCCAGGTCAAGCGCCCTGCATGGCCTGTCGGTAACCATCAGGTGCACGGGGAGGCCGGCATCCACGATGGCCTCGAGGATCGAACCGGTTCCGGATGCCAACACGGCCAGACGCATGGTTGCGACCGTACCAGCGGCCTGTGGTTCCAGAACCTGCTTAGAGCCCTGCCACGATTCGGGCCATCAACTCGCCTGCCTCGGTCGGGTTCAGCCCGACCTGCACCCCGGCGCTCCGGAGCGCATCCATCTTGGCTGCGGCGGTCCCCCTGCCACCGGAGACGATGGCCCCGGCATGGCCCATCTTCTTGCCTGGAGGTGCGGTTACGCCGGCCACGTAGCTCGCCACGGGCTTGGTCATGTGGTCCCGGATGAAGGCTGCGGCCTCCTCTTCGGCGGACCCGCCGATCTCACCGATCATCATCACGGCCTTCGTCTCGGGATCTTCCTCGAAGGCTGCGAGGCAGTCGATGAACGATGTGCCTGGTACCGGATCTCCACCGATTCCGACACAGGTTGTGCAGCCGATTCCCTTCTGCTTGAGCTCGTATAGCGCCTGGTAGGTGAGGGTTCCTGAGCGGCTCACGATTCCGACGGGTCCGCCGGGGAGTGCGATGTGGCCGGCTGTAATGCCGATGTTGCATCGGCCGGGCGAGATGATCCCGGGGCAGTTGGGTCCCAGCAGTTGGACGTCGGGGAAGTCGCGCCGCAAGTGGTTGTAGAACCGGGCCTCGTCGTGGGCCGGCACTCCCTCGGTAACCGACACGATGAACTTCACACCGCCCTCGGCGGCCTCGATAACCGCGTCGTGAACACCGGGCGCCGGTATGAAGATGCACGAGGCGGTTGCGCCGGTCTCGGCGACGGCCTCGGCGACGGAGGCGAAAATGGGGATCCCGTCGACGTCCTCGCCGGCCTTTCGGGGGTTGGTACCTGCCACGACCTGGGTTCCGTAGTCACGGTTCAAGAGGCCGTAGTAGCGACCCTGGCTACCGGTAAGCCCCTGGTAGACGACGCGTGTGGTCTCATCGACGAAGATGCTCATCTCAGGCCCCTGTTCCCTCGGTAGCAGTCAGACCCACGGCACGTTCGGCAGCCTCGAGCATGGTGGGGGCCATCTGGAGTGAGCCGGAGAAATGGGGCTCGAGAATCAGCCGGCCCTCGTCGGCGTTGGTTCCGTCCAACCGGATCACTATGGGAGAGTTGATGGTCACCCGTTCGAGGGCCTCGACGATCCCGTTGGCGACCACCTCGCCCCTGGTGATTCCACCGAAGATGTTGATGAAGATGGATCGCACCGCCGGATCGTTGTTGATGACCTCAAGGGCCCCGGCCATGGTGTCGACGTCGGCACCACCACCGATGTCCAGGAAATTGGCAGCGGCACCACCTACCTGGCTGATGACGTCGACGGTGGACATGGCCAGGCCGGCACCGTTGGCGATCACGCCAACCGAGCCGTCCAGACCCACGTACTGGAGCCCGATCTTGTGTGCAGCTGTCTCACGTTCGTCGCGGCTCTGGGTCTCGTCGAATGCTGCGTAGTCCTCGTGGCGGAACACCGAGTTGGCATCAAGCGTGACCTTGGCATCGAGAACGTGGACCTGGCCCTCTGGCGTGAGGATCAACGGGTTGATCTCGACCATGTCGGCGTCACCTTCGACGTATGCGGTGTAGAGCTTCAACAAGATGTCGACCGTTCCGTCAACGGCGACATCAGGAAGTCCGGCTGCAGCAACCCAGCTGCGACACTCGGACTCGCTCAGACCGTCGACGGGATCGATCCAGACCTTGGCGATTGCATCGGGGTTCTCCTCTGCAACCGTCTCGATCTCGACTCCACCCTCGACTGAGAGCATTCCCAGGTGCTTCTTTTCGGACCGGTCGAGCGTGAAGCTGGCGTAGTACTCCTCGGCGATATCGGAGGCCTTCTCGATCCAGACCCGGCCGACTACGTGACCCTTTATGTCGAGACCCAGAATGGCCGAGGCGTGGGTTCGGACATCGTCGACGGTGGCTGCGAACTTGACGCCTCCGGCCTTGCCTCGCCCACCGGCGTGGACCTGGGCCTTGACCATGACCGGGGTGCCGAGCCTCTCGGCTGCGGCCACCGCCTCGTCGACGGTGAACGCGATCTCGCCGGGTGAGACCGGCATGCCGTAGCCAGCGAAGAACTGCTTGCCCTGATACTCGAAAAGATCCACCTCGGCGGCCTCCTGTACCCGTCGTGACACCTACCCGCCGGCCGGCTCCACCGGCTACCGAGGTTTCCGGCGATACTAGACAGGTGGTGTGGCTGTACCACCCGTTGGGACCATGTCCATGATCTCCACGACGACTGACCGGAGCTGACCGTGACCGACCGCCTCTACCTGCGAGACGCCGACCTCCGAGCATTTGATGCCACGGTGGTCTCAGTCGATGACGAGATGGTCGAGCTGGACCGCACTGCGTTCTACGCCACCAGCGGTGGCCAGCCCCACGACACGGGACACCTCACATGGGAGACGGGCGCAGCGTCGGTCGTCGATGTCCGTTCAGCCGGTAACCGGGTACTGCACCACCTCGCCGGACCGGTTCCGGCAGTCGGCACGATCGTCGCCGGCGAGGTGGATGACGAGCGCCGGCGGCAGTTGATGAGGACCCACACAGCTATGCACGTTCTCTGCGGTGTGATCTGGCGTGAGTGGCACCGTCCGGTTACCGGCGGAAACATGCAGCCGCTTCAGGCCCGAATGGACTTCGAGTTGACCGAGTTGCCTCCAGATTTCAAGAATCGCGTCAGCGAGTTGTGCAACGCCGAGTTGGCAGCCGACCGCCCTATCGAGGTGTCGTTCCTCGCCAGGGACGAGGCGGTGCTCGACAATGACCTGATTCGGACAAAGGTGAACCTGATCCCCGAGTCGGTAACCGAGATCAGAGTGGTCGACATTGTCGGTCTGGACCGTCAGGCAGACGGTGGGACCCATGTCTCGTCGACAGGTCAGGTGGGCCGCATTGAGGTCGTCAAGACCGAGTCAAAGGGCAAGGGGTTCAAGAGGGTCCGCGTCCAGGTGCACGACGCCTGACGGCATCTGGCCGGTTGACATTCCAAGAACGCCCTCAGGCGATGTCGAAGCCGGCCTCGTCGATTGCTGCAACCACTGCGGCGTCGTCGCCACCGGTGACGGTGACGGTTTTTGCTTCGAGGTCGATTGCGAGGTCCGTAACCCCCTCGACGGGTGCCACCTGGCCTGTGATCGCCTGGACGCAGTGGTCGCAACTCATGTCTGGAACCGAGTAGACGCGGGTCGTTGTCATGTGGTCACCGTTTCCTGTGTAGGTGTTGTTGATCGACTCTGCGCAGGGCTGCGGTAACCCGCAAAGCGCATGAGACGGAGACTGTTGGTGACCACGAACAGCGATGACACGCCCATTGCCCCGGCGGCGATCATCGGGTTCAAGATGCCGCTGGCGGCCAGTGGAATAGCTGCGGCGTTGTAGGCGAAAGCCCAGAAGAGGTTTCCCTTGATCGTGCCGAGCGTTCGACGTGACAGCGCGATCGCGTCGGCTACGGCCCTCAGGTCACCGGTGACGATGGTCAGGTCCGAGGCCTCCATCGCCACATCTGTTCCGGTACCCACGGCTATGCCGAGGTCTGCCTGAGCCAGCGCGGGTGCATCGTTGATGCCATCACCGACCATCGCCACCCTGTGACCCTCGGCCTGCAGTCGTCGCACCTCGGCCGCCTTGTCATCGGGCATCACCTCGGCGATCACGTGATCGACTCCTACGGCTGCCCCTACGAACTCGGCTGTCCGCAGGTTGTCGCCTGTCAGCAGGGTCACGCTGAGACCCTGGTCGTGGAAGGCAGCAACGGCGGCAACGGAGGTCTCCTTGAGCCGGTCAGAAACCATGAGGATCGCCTCGGCCTGGGGTCCCCGTCCGGCGAAGACGACGGTGGCACCGGTCGCCTCGGCTGTGACGGCCAGGTCCTCGACCCGGGCGGGAACGGTGTCGAACAGCCGGCGCCGCCCCACCCGTACCTCGGTACCGTCGACCGTTCCGGTCACGCCTACTCCGGGTGTGTTCGAGAAGCCGGCGACGTTTCCGTGTTCCTTCACGGCGCTGCTCACGGCCTGTGCGATCGGGTGCTCGGAGCGGGCCTCAAGGGAGGCCGCCATCCTGAGGATCTCGCCGGATTCAACATCCGGGGCCTGAACCTCAGTCAGCTCCATACGTCCCTCGGTGAGCGTGCCGGTCTTGTCGACTACAACGACATCAACTGCCCGAGTGTCCTCGAGCACCTCACCGCCCTTGATGATCACGCCCAGCTGGGCACCCCTGCCCGTCCCGACCATGATCCCCATGGGGGTGGCCAGTCCCAGTGCGCACGGGCAGGCGATGATCAGGACTGCTACCGCTGCTGTGAAGGCAGCGTCGGCCGAGTTCCCCATCAGGAACCAGACTCCGAGCGTTACCACCGCCGTTGCAATGGCGAATGGAACGAACACGGCTGATACGCGGTCTGCGAGGCGCTGCACCTCGGCCCTGCTTCCCTGGGCCTCGTCGACGAGCCTGATGATCTGGGCCAGCACGGTGCCTGCACCCACCCGCGTGGCCTCCACGACCAGGGAGCCGTTGGTGTTGATCGTGGCGCCAATGACCTCGTCGCCGATGGCGACATCGACGGGGACGGGTTCGCCTGTGACCATTGACGCATTGACCGCTGACTGGCCGTCGACCACCACCCCGTCCGTCGCGATCTTCTCGCCTGGCCGGACCACGAAACGCATGCCGACCACCAGGTCGTCGAGGGCCACCTCGGTTCCGTCTTCGAGTCGTGCCGTGCGGGCGCCGAGGTCAGCCAGGGCGCGAATGGCGTCGCCTGACCGCCGTTTTGCGCGGACCTCGAACCACTTCCCCAGCAGGATGAGTGCCACGATCACCATGCCGGTCTCGTAGTAGACGTGGCCACCTTCGATGTCGCCGACCAGGACCACCGTCGACCACAACCATGCTGACAGGGTTCCCATGGAGACGAGGGTGTCCATCGTGGTTGCACCGTGTCTCAGGTTCATCCAGGCCGCCCGGTGGAAGGTCCATCCGGACCAGAAGACGACGGGTGTCGCCAGGATCGCCACCAGCCATTCCCAACCCCCGAACTGCAGTGGTGGCACCATCGAGAGGAGCACCACCGGTACAGCCAGGGCTGCAGCCACGATGAAGCGGCGCAACAGGTCGGCGGCACGTTGCTCCTCGGAGTCGTCCGGGCTTTCGGTGTCGACAACCCCGTAGCCAAGGCCCTCGATGGTTGACCGGAACTCGGTGTCGCCCACCCCGGCGCCGTGTAGCACGGTCGCCCTACCGGTCGCGAAGTTGACCTGTGCCTCGTCGACGCCGTTCAACTTTCCAAGTGCACGCTGGATCCTGCTGGCACAGGCCGCACATGTCATCCCCTCGATCGCCAGGTCGGCACGGGCCGTGTGTGCGGGTTCCTCCAACTGGTGGTCAACCGTTTCGATGCTCATGCGACCATTCTAAACCTTCCAGTCAACTGGAATGTCAAGGTCTGGAAAGATATTCCCGCAGGCCGCCAAGTCAGGCCGACGAGGAAGCGATTACCTGACACCGGTTGGGATCGGTGCACGATGATGGGTCAAGGGACGCAGCACGGCCGGCCAGAGCCGACAGGTCCTCCCTGGCCTGTTGAAGTCGGAGGATCTGCTCATCCAGGTCCGCCATATGGCGCTCCAACAGGGCAGCCGTGTGGCTGCACGACGTCGAGCCCGTGTCCTTCAACTCCAGGACCGACGAGATCTCGGCGAGGGACAGCCCCGTTGCCTGCGCATCGCGCACGAACCTCAGACGCTCTACAGCGTCGACGCCGTAGTCCCGGTAGCCGGACTGTGTCCGCGCCGGGTCGGCGATCAGACCGATCGACTCGTAGTAGCGAACGGTCTTTGTAGTCACACCGGCCAAATCAGCCAACTCCCCGATCTTCACAGGCACACCGTACCTGGGCGAGCTTCCTGTCAACTGGAAGGTCTCGACCCCTCTACCTGATCACCGGAAGATCCAGGAACAGCGCCTGCAGCAACAGTGGCTCATTCGGGTTGCGGGTCAGCTCGGCTGTAGCCCCTGTAATCCGCTCTGTCGCCTCGAGACCAGCAGCGCTCCCGGCACTCGGGTCACAGGCTGTGGCCCAATCCAGATAGCGGCGGCTCAGGGTCGCCAACCCGAACCGGAGCTCGTCGTCACGCAACCTCCGCACCTCACGTCGTTGACGTTCAACAAGCTGACGTCGCCCCGACCCTCTGGTCCCGAGCGCCTTCTCACGCTCGTCAAGGTCCTCCAGTTCAATCTTGTGACGACTTGCCAACGGGGCCTGGGAACCGTCGATCATCTCCTGAATCTCGGCCACGACCACCGCCACAGCAGCTCCGGTTCCATCGAGACGGTCTGGCACCGACCTCCATGCGTCCCTTCGCCCCATGAATGCCGGGTCCTCGGCGAGAAGACGGGCCCGATCCAACCGCCCGGACGCAGCCACGGCCAGGGCATCGGCCAGGTCCTCATCGACCGAGTCGGCAACCAGGGCCTGGGCAACCACCTCGTCTGTCAGCGGCGGAAAGTCAACCCGGACACATCGCGAGGCGACGGTGACGTGCTCCTCGGGAACCTCCTCGGCCAACAAGACGAAGACCGTGGAGGCCGGTGGTTCCTCAATGGTCTTCAACAGGCCGGCTGCGGCCTCTGGCTCCGCCGTCTCGAACCGGTCGACAACGATCACCTTTCGTTCCGCCTCCACCGGCGACCTCGACCCCTCGCGCGTAATCGCAGCCGTTTCAGCAACAAGCAGTGCCCTGCCTTCAGGCTGTACCAGGACCAGGTCGGGGTGAAGGCCCTCGACCGCGAGACGCCTGTGCCGATCTGCACCGGTGCCACCCGGACCGTCGGTGTCACCTGCGAACAGGGCGCCGGCAAACGCCCTGGCCGCCTCCATGCGACCCGTTCCGGGCGGGCCCACGAACATGTACGCATGCACCGGGGCGGAAGCGGCATCCCGGAGCAGGCCGACCGCCTCGGGCTGACCGATGACCGTCGCCCAGAGCTCGTCTCTGTTCACGCTCCGGCCAGACGGTCGGCAACAGCGACCGACACACGACCCGCCACCTCCTCGAC